>DASWTL010000033.1:0-5006 GCA_036402155.1 Sphingobacteriaceae bacterium
AGCCTGTGAACTCATGGTCTGCTAACTAATCCAAACTCGCTGTAATTAACCTTAAAAACTCAGCACGGGTTTTTTCATGAATAAACTCTCCGGTGAATGCCGAAGTTGTTGTAACAGAATTTTGCTTTTGTGCTCCCCGCATAGACATACAGAGATGCCTGCACTCGATTACAACTGCAACACCTGCCGGCTCCAACGTTTCCTGGATACAATCTCTTATTTCATTGGTAAGCCGTTCCTGAACCTGCAAACGACGCGCAAAAGCATCAACCACGCGAGGAATTTTACTCAGACCAACAATATGCCCCTTGGGAATATAGGCTACATGAGCTTTCCCGAAAAAAGGAAGCATGTGATGTTCGCACATAGAATATACTTCAATGTCCTTCACCACAACCATCTGACTGTAATCTTCCTTAAACATGGCACTTTTCAGAATTTCTGAAGGTTTCAGGTCATAACCATGCGTAAGGTATTGCAATGCTTTAGCAACTCGTTCAGGGGTTTTTAGTAAACCCTCTCTTTCAGGATCCTCACCTAAAGCCGAAAGCACCTCACTGTAATGCCCGGCAATACGCTCTATTTTTTCAGGATTGTAACGATCTATTTTAACATAACCGTCCATTTCATTCTCTTCGGCCATGAAGTTCTCAGTATGATCCATTTTTACAGCTATTTTACTCTGCAATATATTCTACAAAGTTATTCTCGGTTTCAAATAATTTAATAGAATGAAGCTTTACCTGAAATTGTTCTACGTGAGGTTTTATCTGATTGAAGATCTCAACTGCCAGAACCTCTGTTGAAGCCATTTTATTTTTCATGAAATCAACATCCAGATTGATATTTTTATGATCAAGCTTATCGGTAACATAGGTCCTGATTATTCTCTTAAGCTCTTTCAGATCCATAACAAACCCTGTTTTAGGATCTATTTCACCTTTCACGGTAACAAACAGCTCATAGTTATGACCATGCCAGTTCGGATTCGAACACTTACCGAAAGTTTCAAAATTTTCTGTATCGCTCCACTCTTTACGAAAAAGCTTATGAGCGGCATTAAAACGCTCGCGGCGCGTAATGTAGATCATGGTTGTTTAAATTAAGCTGCAAATATACTTAAACTCAATTCAAGCATTCAATCCAAAATTCAGGGTATTGTTTTTAACTTCGCAATGTGAAAATTTTACTTGTTGCTGCAACCACAACAGAAATAGTTCCAATACTGGCACAGACAGAAAGTTCGTTATTTTCTCATCACCAACTGGAGATACTGGTAACTGGTGTCGGTATGGTTGCCACCGCTTTTTCATTAGGAAGAAGATTCGCAGCAAATACTTATGATCTGGCAATTAACGCCGGCATTGCCGGAAGCTTTGATCGTAACCTGCAACTTGGCGAAGTGGTGCAGGTCTCTGAGGATTTATTTGCTGAAATGGGAGCAGAAGATGGTGAAGGTTTTTTGCCGATAGATAAATTGGGATTTGGAGAAAGTATTATGAGACCGGTTAATCCCGAACTTCAAATTAATCTGAAGCAGGTCAGAGCTATTACAGTGAATCGTATCCATGGCAATGAAACTACTATTTACACTACCATGAGCAGATTTCATCCTCAGATTGAGAGTATGGAAGGGGCTGCATTTTTTTATAGCTGCAACCAGGCTGCTATTCCATCGATACAAATACGGTCTGTTTCTAACTATGTAGAACGACGAAATCGCGAGAACTGGGAAATATCGCTTGCTATTAAGAATCTCAATGAGGTATTATCTAACCGGCTAATGGAACATTCATGAAACTTACGTTAGGATTTTCTCCTTGCCCAAATGATACGTTTATTTTTGATGCGTTAATACACCAGAAAATAGATACTGAAGGCCTGACTTTCGATGTGACATTTGATGATGTGGAAACATTAAACCAGAAAGCATTAAAGCAGGAACTTGATATTACCAAATTAAGTTTCCACGCTTTTGCTTACGTTGTGGATAAATACTCCCTGCTTGATTCGGGTAGCGCACTCGGCTTTGGCGTTGGGCCATTGTTGATATCAAAAAATGAAATCAGTGACGTACAAAATAGCATATCTGATTTAAAAGTAGGAATTCCGGGTAAACTGACTACAGCTAACTTTCTGTTTAGTCTGGCATTCCCACAATCAAAAAACAAGGCCGAAATGGTTTTTTCAGAAATTGAACCTGCCTTGCTTGATGATAATATAGACCTTGGACTTATAATCCACGAGAACCGGTTTACGTACCAGGAAAAAGGGTTAAAAAAAGTGATGGATCTGGGTGAATATTGGGAAAAACTTACAAACTCCCCCATTCCATTAGGGGGGATTATGATAAATCGCAACCTGCCTGAGGACGTGAAATTAAAAGTAAACCGTTTGATTAAAGAAAGTGTTGAGTATGCATTTGCAAATCCAAAATCCTCCTTGGATTTTATACGTTCGCATTCACAGGAAATGAGCGAAGAAGTTATGTATAAACATATTGAATTATACGTAAATAAATATTCCGTCAATTTAGGTGAGGATGGCCGTAAAGCTGTTAAAACGCTTTTCAGCAAAGCCTTAAATGCAGGTGTGATCCCATCTTCCACTAAAGATCTATTTTTAACCTCCTTATAAAAAATTTATGATTGTAATTACAGGTGCAGCAGGTTTTATTGGTAGTTGTTTAATCCACAAACTAAATGAAGAACAATATTATGATCTTATTTTAGTGGACGATTTCTCTGACGCAGAAAAAAACAAAAATTTCGAGGGAAAACGATTCTCTCAGAAAGTGCATCGCAATGATTTTCATTCATGGCTCAAAGAGAACCAGCTTCATGTGCAGTTCGTATTTCATATTGGCGCACGTACTGATACTACTGAATTTAACCGTAATGTGCTTAATGATTTAAATCTGCAATACAGTAAAGAGGTATGGAATAATTGTGTTGAATTTGGAATCCCATTAGTTTATGCCTCCTCTGCAGCCACCTATGGTTTAGGTGAACGCGGCTATGAAGATGATGAATCTAGGATACCAGAGTTAAAACCATTAAATCCTTACGGCGATTCGAAAAATGATTTCGATATCTGGGCATTGAAACAAGAGCGAAAACCATACTTCTGGGCAGGGTTAAAATTCTTCAATGTATATGGCCCTAATGAATATCATAAAGGTAGAATGGCTTCCGTAATTATGCACACCTTTAACCAGATCCGAGAAACCGGAATGATGAAGCTTTTTCAGTCACATAATCCATCCTTTACTGACGGGGGGCAGATGCGTGATTTTGTATATGTGAAAGATGTAATTAGTGTGCTGTATTTCCTGATGCACCATCGTAAAGACTCTGGTATCTATAATTTAGGCTCAGGCACAGCCAGAACATTTCTGGATCTGGCAGAAAACACTTTTAAAGCCCTGGGTAAAGATCCGAACATCACCTTTGTACCAACTCCTGAAGATATTAGGGATAAATACCAGTATTTTACAGAAGCACATATGGATAAGTTAAAGGCGATCGGTTACACGATCCCTTTCCATACGCTTGAGGAAGGAATAAATGATTATGTTAAAAATTACCTGGTTAAAGGGGAATATTTATAAATAATGAGCCGCACCATGGCCTTTCTCTCCTTTGGGAGAGATGCCGAAGGCAGAGAGGGAACAAATAACATACAGATTATTGATATGGAACCCTCAGCCCTAATATGTGGAATTCAGAAAACAGGTGAAGCATTAATTGCCATCCTCAATTATCCGGTTATATACTACAATCTACAGTTAGCGTAAGCTATAATCAGTTTACAGATCTTCCCGAAGGTTGGTAATATTTTTAATACTCAGTCTCGATGAAATAATTGATGCCAGGGCGGATATAACCAGGACAGTAATAAAAACTAAGAAGAAGTCTGATATTTTTAAATCTACAGGGTAAGCATCTACAACCATATCAAACTGACCCATGCTTACAAAACCGTAACGTTGTTGCAGTACAGCGAAAAGTAAACCAACTCCCATTCCCACTACGCATCCGATCATCGAGATCATCATTCCTTCCGTGAAAAAAATGTTCCGTATGAGGCTCTGATCGGCTCCCAAACTGCTTAAAACTGCAATATCACGACGTTTGTCAATAACCAGCATGGTTAACGAGCCTATGATATTAAATATTGCTATAATAAGAATGAATGTAAGTATTATAAATATGGCCCATTTTTCAGAATTAAGGATTTTATATAAAAGTTCATTCTGCTGAAACCTGTCTTTAACAATAAAATTCTTCCCCAAAGCGCTGGTCAATTCTTTTTTAAAAGATTTAAGGGAGACTCCCGGTTTCAGATTAATTTCAATACTTGAAGAATTTAAGGGCTCATTGAGTAATTCACGGGCAAAACTTATAGGCACCAGAATAATATCATCAAATTCCTGCTGAATTTCAAATACGCCTGCCGGATGAATAGTGCGAACGGTAAATTCGTCTGCAGGATTAATGGAATTTTGAACTCCTTTATTTGGAGTGAATATTTGCAGGTCTTCAAACTCATCAGCCACATTTACTGATAAATACGATTGTACCTCCGCACCAATTACTGCCAGATCCTCACCTTTATGCTTTAACTTAAATGATCCGTCAATTATGGCTGTATCCAACTTATTATCCATGGCAAATTCTTCACTAACACCCTTAATTACGCCGATGTGCTGAGCCGTTCCATATCGTACAAGCGCTTTCTCCTGCAGTACCTCGGTTAAGTTTAAAATCCGGTTATCTTTTCGCAGGGCTTGGAAATATGCTGTATTCGTTTCAAAAGTTTTTCCCAGGGCCGGTTCTATTTTTAGCTCGGGAGTGAATGTATTATACATGGATAATACAAGCTGTTCGAACCCATTAAAAACCGAAAGTATAATAATTAGCGCTGCACTGCCTACAAATACGCCAAGCATCGATATCCCTGAAATAAAATTGATGGCATTCACCGATTTTTTTGAAAAAAGATAC
>DASWTL010000034.1:0-5998 GCA_036402155.1 Sphingobacteriaceae bacterium
TTTTTTTCATGTATACCTACAATAATTCATACAGCAATAATCTGTTATCTATTGTAGGCGCCATCAGCTTTTATGCGGTTGGGTAAGGAAGACACCATTTCCCTGTGAGGCAAATATAGTTATAGGTGATGGTTGTAGCAAATGGGTTGTTGGATATGGGTTGTAAGTTATACGTTGTAAGTTGTAGGTTGCGAGCGCGGTCATCCTGATTTCTATGATAAAACCAAATCATTTACGTAAGTGGTTTGATTTTTTATTACCGCAAATATTCGGTGAATAATTTTGTTCCTGACTGCATTGAGTACAGCCATTTTATTTTTTCCTTCTTCTACCTTTCGTCTATAGTAGCCCCTCAAATCGTTGTTTAGCCGGATAGCACTCATGGCGGCTAAATGCAAAACACTTTTCATGCTTTTATCCGCGTACAGAGAGACTCTGGGTTTGGTCCGAAGCGATGTTCCTGACTGACAATCGAACGGCACTACACCGCAATAACAGGCCATTTTCCTAGGATTATTAATGATATTAAACCCTTCTGTTTTAGCCAATATCATCCATGAAAGAACTTTTCCTACTCCAGGAACCGATCTGATCAATTGCGCTTGCTTTTTAAGCTGATCATCTTCCTGGACAGCAGCCTCTATCCTGGCCTCAATCTCTTTAATCTGACGCTCAAGCGCTTCAATTAATTTTTTGTTCATCTTCAGCAATTCTTTGTCTAATGAAATGGATTTCATTAGTTTATAATCATGTTGCTGCTTAAGTAGTTGGGATTTCATTCTTACTCTGGAACTACGTTCCGTCAGCAGAACTTTGATCTGTTTTACAGCAGTACCGGCTGGCTTCCACAACGTTGTTTCGGCATGATTTTTCTCAATATAAGAGCAGATTCGTAAAGCATCGATCTTATCATTTTTCCCTCTAATTAGCCCTAGACTTCTCTTGAGATGCAGGGGAGAAATAACATACACTCTGAAAGAAAAATTTGGTAGAACCTCCAAGAGGTTCCAGTTGTACCGGCCCGTATTTTCCATGGCTACAATTACCTCCTGGTCTCCCTGATATCGTTTAAAGAAGGCTTTGATGGTTGATTGTTGGTTTCCAATGGAATAATACTCAGTCTTTGAATTCATTTTAACACAGATGTCCAAAGTTTTGCTGCTGATGTCAATACCAATAATACTTTTCATAAATTTGTTATTAGGGAAAATGAGATGAGAAATTCATCAATTAACTCAACTCCCTGATAATGGGTCGTACCCGAATTTCTATTTGAGTTCTTGATGAAAGGGAGGCAAAAGTCTAAATCAGCATCTGAGGCTAAACTCGGAGCGAATGTCATAGTTCACTTTTGCTTCCTTTCTCATTTCTAAATTACAACAACAAATCTAAAGGAGCGAAGTCGAAGCACTTTTTTATTAATGATCATCAACCGTCGCCCTTCGACTTCGCTCTGGGTGACTACTAAAATCTGTCATGCTGAGCGAAGTCGAAGCACTTTTTACTAATAATCATCAATCGTCGCCCTTCGGCTTCGCTCTGGGTGACTACTAAAATCTGTCATGCTGAGCGCAGTCGAAGCACTTTGTACTATAATCATCAACGCGCGCCCTTCGACTTCGCTCAGGGTGACAGAGAAAATCTTTAGCACTTTATACTAAAATTCATCAGCGATCGGTTATTTTATCTCACCCTGCTCCACACCTCATAAATCTTATCACCTTTCGAACTTAGGCCGCTATGATGCCATTCCCCGTTTTCAAGTTTTCCGTCAAAGGTCAGGGAAGCACCTACGCGGGTATTGTCGCGCGAGAAAAATTCGATATTTTCAGTGTATTTTCCATTCGTGAAGGTATATGTACCTCCGCCGGTTCCTGAAAACTCTTTCGTCTCAGGATTTATTGCCGCCCACTGAAAACGGGTTCCGGAAAGGATTTTATAGGTCTGCCTGGCACCGGTTTGATGAATGGGAGCAAGCTTGCCATCCTGCATACGGGAAGTGATCCGCCATGTTCCTGCTAAGGGCGTAGAGCCATCATCCAGGCGTGTCCAGTTTTGCGTTTCTCCGTTAATGTACAGGTTCAGTGTATTACCTGAAATCGAAAATCTGGCGTTTAACTGCGTTCCCACTTCGTCTTTGTTTGCCGTGTGAAAATATATCTTAGCGTTTACTTCCTCACCTTTCTGAGTATATGTTCCGCCCTGGCTAAGAAAAAATTGCTTGCCGTTTTTATCAAAGGCCGTATGAAAGAAAAAGCCGTCCTGGAAAATTAAAACATGCTCTTTGTCTGCCTCATTTACTTTCCATGCGCCTGTTATTGAAGGACTATTCGTCTGAGCTGATGAACCAGCCAGGCCGATTATTGCGAAAAGAATTACCAACTGGATACATTTAGTTTTCATAGGTCATTTACTTGATATTTAAAGTTACTGATTCAATCTGGTTACGGGTATTATATATTTTTTAAAACATTAATTACCTGCTGTGCTTTTACAATAAACTGCCGATAGCGGGGTTGCCTTGCTACGCCTATGAAGTTAAAATCATTTATCAAGTCCTATTTCGCCGCACTCTTAATTCCCATTACTATTTTATGCTTTACTACCTACGCCTGGCTGGAAGCTTTTGCAGATTATAACCTTCGTACAAGCAGAGTATTTGACCAGCGGTCGAGCCGGG
Organism: Sphingobacteriaceae bacterium; assembly: GCA_036402155.1. Lineage (GTDB taxonomy): Bacteria > Bacteroidota > Bacteroidia > Sphingobacteriales > Sphingobacteriaceae > DASWTL01. The sequence goes on from DASWTL010000034.1 coordinate 2,681, forward strand.
TTGCCGAAATAATAGCCAACAGGATGATTGACTATGCCCAGATATTAAAGGGTTGTCAGGGACTTTTTAACGCCAGCGGAGATGTAAGTGCACGCGAGTGGAACACTTATGTACAAAGCTTAAACGTGTTAAAAAACTATCCTGGAATTCAGGGGCTGGCAGTTTCGAAATATCTGCCTTTAAAGGATTCCTCTTTATTTTTGAAAGAACTGCGTGAAATACACCCCGGCCTTACGATTACTTCTTCCTTTGATTACCCTGTAATCACTCCGGTACTGTTTATAGAACCGTTAGATAAACGGAATGAACGCGCACTTGGTTTCGACCTGTATAGCGAGGTTCACCGGCGGGCCGCAATCAAAAGAGCGATAGCAAGCAAACAACCTTCCATTACCAGGAAAATTGTGCTGCGGCAAGAAACACAGACCGATGTGCAGCCCGGATTCCTGATGTTCCTGCCAATATTTTCTGACGCTGCCCATACCCAGGTGAACGGTTTTGTTGCCAACGTGTTCAGAAGTCACGACCTGATGAGTACCTTATTGGCACATTTTAAAGAACTTGATATCCAGATATACGACGGAACACAGTTAACAAAAGAAAATCTTATTTATGACAAGCTGCGGCCCGGTTCATCGGATAAAAGGGAAACAAGCTTCAGATCTGATACTACCCTGATGGTAGCCGGTTTACCATGGCGCCTGGTTGTTCAGGCAAATGAACATTTCGGGTCTTCAGTAGAACGGCAACAACCCTATCTCATATTAGCTATCGGAGTGGTGCTTAGTATCCTATTATTTCTGCTTTCGTACAACAATACCCGCAGAAAGGCAAGAATAGCTGAAGAACTTGAACAGTCACTGGCACTTGAAAGAAAGAAAGATGAGTTTATCAGTATTGCAAGCCATGAGCTCAAAACTCCGCTTACCAGTATCAAAGCAACGGTGCAGCTTGTTCAACGTACCGGCTTGCGCGACATGGAGAAGACCCTGCTGCTAAAAGCAGGCAAAAACATTGATAAGCTGCAGGCCTTAATCAGCGATTTATTAGATATTTCAAAAATACAGGCCGGACAGCTCCGGTTAAATAAAGAGCAATTTAAACTGTCTGACCTGGTTTACGACAGCATTGAAAGTGTCAGCCATATCTACTTAAGCCACAAAATCGAAGTATTGAATTCCATTCCGGATGTTTCATACTATGGTGATAAATTCCGGCTTGAGCAGGCTATTAATAACCTGTTGATAAACGCAATGAAATACTCTCCTGGCGCAGAAAAGGTGTATGTGGACGTAAATATAAGGGATCATTCCATAGAAATTAATGTGATTGACCATGGGATTGGCATTGCGAAAAGTGATGCGGATAAGATTTTCGAGCGCTTTTTCCGTGCAGAAGAAATATCATCGGTAATTTCCGGCCTGGGAATCGGCCTGCACATCGCCAGCCAGATAGTTAAAAGGCACCATGGTTCCATAAAAGTAAAGAGTGAAACAAATAAGGGTTCGGTTTTCACCATAATACTTCCATTGGATTAATCACCAGGAAATGAACCTCTCAGGCGGCCGCTGGAGCGGAAGAATTCGTCTCAAAATGCCCGTATTCAGCGAAAAGCAGCAAAATAATTCCATTCCAGGATTTGCCTGCAATAATTCAGACTTTCAAGGGTGATATTGTTGTACTGAGCACGTACAAAAACCTGCCCGTTCCGGCAGGCGGGCATCGATCCAATTAACGGTGGCAAAATTACAAAGTATACCCTTCTTTATTCAGGAATTTATATACACGCGGCTCAAGGTGTAAGGTAAAAGTTTAGACGATAAAGCCAGGAAAAATAAGGATAGAGACTTACGCGGCACGCGTGCACCAGCAAGGGTATGTCTATTGAAAGCTTCCGCGAAAAAAGCTAACTTGGTTTGAAATAGTTAGTTGAATATGGCCATCTCAAACAGCCCTTATCTAAAAAACTACAGGGGAAATCTGCAAAAGACCTATGTTGTTAAACAAGCTCATAAAACAATAATAACTGCCTATCCGGATATGAGCCGGGTAAAATACAATGCAAAGCAAAAAAGCGAACAATCAAAATTTGCTGAAGCCGGGGAAAAGAAAGCTGCATACTCCAGATTTTTGCCAAAGGGTAAACGCCTGTACAATGCTGCCGTGCAGGAATACCTTAATCCTCAGCCCGTACCCTTTTCTAAAATCAAGCCGCCTGTAAAGAAAAGAGGCGTGATTGTAGATACTATTGTAATTAAGGAATATGAACATACGTACGTAGTAACCAGCAAACCTGATATGCGCGGGGTGAAATACAACGAAAAGCAAAAAAGTGAGCAAAGCAGGTTTGCCAGAGCGGTAGCGTATGCACGTGCTCTCGTACTGGATCCTGTTAAAAAAGCAGCGTTACAAAAAACGCTTCCGAAAGGAAAGAAAGCTTATCATGCTGCTATAAAGCAATACCTGCGGCGCTAAAATTTATTTATGTCCGGACTTCTTCGAGACTTCTTTGGGACACGTTCGGGGATCCTACGTTCGTGAACGTAGGATGAGCGAAGCCGTCTCGAAGCCGTCCCGCTCAGCATAACATCTAGGATTTAAGAAAACTAAGAGCCAAGCTTCAACTTCGGCTCTCCCGAATTAAAACGGCAGCTTCACAACCCGCATATTTCGCTGGATCAGGTATTGCTTTCTGTTAATATAGTTGGTAGGATTTGCCGGAGACCAGCGCAATGGATTAGGCAGAACCGCAATCAGAAGAGCCGCCTGCCTCCGCGTAAGTCGTTCAGCAGATTTTCCGAAGTATTTTTGACTGGCAGCTTCAGCGCCATAAATACCATCACCGGTTTCAATTACATTCAGGTAGACTTCCATGATCCGCTTCTTTCCCCATAAAAACTCGATCAATACAGTAAAGTAAGCTTCAAAACCCTTGCGTACCCAGGAACGTCCGGGCCAAAGAAAAACGTTTTTGGCAACTTGCTGACTAATTGTACTACCACCACGAATCCGGCTACCTGCCTGGTTCTTCTGGTATGCCTTTTCAATAGCTTCAACATCAAAACCATGGTGAGTTAGAAAATTAGCGTCCTCGCCTCCAATTGCCGCCTTTTTGAGATTTGAAGAAAGTTCATCCACATCTTTCCATTGCTTCTCCATTTTCCAGTCTTTCCCTGAAGCCTTACGTTCAAATCCACGCTGAATCATTAACCATGTAATTGGCGGATTCACAAACCTGTAGACCAGCACCCATAGAATCGTAATAGCAAAAAACCATAACATCGCTTTCCAGATATACCTGAAAATACTTTTTGATTT
>DASWTL010000035.1:0-6551 GCA_036402155.1 Sphingobacteriaceae bacterium
TACAACCGGCATTATTAATTCATCCTGAAATGATTGCCGCGGTTTGCCTTGAATTAAGGGACAATCCTAAAACCTATTTTGATTTTCTGTCGTGTCTTTCCGGAGTGGATTACGGACTTGAAGAAAATAAGTTTGGGGTGATTTATCATTTATCGTCTATCCCCTATAAATCTCAGATAACGCTGAAAGTTATAAAAGATCATGACCGGAATGATTCGTCGCTGCCTGCATTTCAAAGTGTAGTGGAGGTTTGGCGAACTGCAGAATGGCATGAGCGGGAAGCTTATGATCTGATTGGAATATTTTTTGAAAATAACCCGGATCTTCGTCGCATACTTCTGCCTGATGACTGGGAAGGATATCCTTTAAGAAAAGATTATAAGAACCCGGAGTATTATAGAGGCATAAAAGTGGATTAACGTAATGCGGATTTCGCATGTTCAATACCATAGATTTTACACCTCTGTTAGTGTCAGACACCTCAAAGGTGTCAGACACTTGCCAACAAAGTTTTCAACTGAGTGCTGAATAGCAATGCGAGAATTTAAAACAAGATATGACCAGCTAACGTCTTCCATTGAGCCGGAAGAGATGATCCTGAATATGGGTCCTCAGCATCCGTCAACTCATGGAGTATTGCGTTTAGAGCTGATTACGGATGGGGAGATTGTAAAGGAAGTCATTCCCCATGTAGGTTACCTTCACCGTTGCTTTGAAAAGCACGCAGAGTCTCTTACTTACCAGCAAACTATTCCATTCACAGATAGAATGGACTACCTGGCTTCTATGAACAATAGCCATGCGTGGGTAATGGGCGTGGAGCGTATGCTGGGAATTGAAAATGACATTCCAAAACGCGTAGAATATATCAGGGTGTTAGTTTGTGAGCTTAACCGTATCGGATCCCACCTGATTGCATTGGGAACGTATGGGATTGATATAGGGGCTTTTACACCATTTCTCTGGTGTTTCCGCGACAGGGAACATATCATGAATATGCTGGAGTGGGCTTCAGGATCAAGAATGCTGTATAATTACATCTGGGTAGGCGGACTCTATTATGATCTGCCGGTAGGATTTGAAGAACGTTGCAGAGAATTTATTGAGTATTTTAAGGCTAAGTTGCCGGAGTTAAATCAACTCCTTACAGATAATCAGATCTTCATTTCCAGAACAGCTAATGTGGGTGTTTTACCTTTGCCGTTAGCAATAAATTATGGCTGTTCAGGGCCTATGTTACGTGCTTCAGGCCTGAAATGGGATTTACGTCGGGTTGATGAATATTCTGCGTATCCGGAACTTGAATTCGACATCCCTGTAGGTAAAGGTGAGATGGGTACCATTGGCGACTGCTGGGATCGCTTTAAAGTCCGGGTTGATGAGGTGGTGCAGTCTATACATATTATTGAGCAATGCTTAGACCGGTTACAGCAAGAATTAAAGCGCACACCGGACTTTGATCCCCGGGCAAAAATGCCAAAAAAGATCATTCCAAAAGCACAAGACTATTATGTTCGGGCCGAAAATCCTAAAGGCGAGCTTGGATTTTATTTTATTACCGACGGAAAGTCCGAGATACCCAAACGGGTAAAGGCCAGAGGCCCAAGTTTCAGCAACCTGCAGGTTATTTCTGAAATATCACGCGGTGTAATGATCGCTGATCTGATCGCGATTTTAGGATCAATAGATATTGTACTTGGCGAATTAGACCGGTAGGTTTAACTTATTAGTAAAATGAAAGCCGGCAGCATTACCTTTGCCGGCATCATCTCAACTGCTAATAAACTTTAACCATAAAAATATAGTCCTTAAGCTTCCTGATCTGGTCTGTTCTTCTTAAACCTACCAGGCCGTTCTTTTTATTTACACCCAATTTATTTATCAGGGAATCTTGCGGGATAGTTTCAATAGATTTTAGTAAATAATCAGATTTGGTTGCAAACGCAACACCGTCAGATTGAGTTTGCTTACCTTTTATAATTCCGATAATATTTCCGCGATTGTTAATCAATGGCCCGCCACTATTTCCGGGATTAACAGAAATATCAACCTGATAAGCAGTTGTATCATCGGCATAGCCGGTAAGAGCACTTAAATATCCTTTATTATATACAGATGAATCTCTTGGAAAACCGATGGTAAAAACATCTTCGCCTAAATCAGCGGGCGACTTCTTAAAAGTATAGGGCAGAGGGTCAAGTCCAATAAAGTCAGGGTCTGTGATCTTTAAAACTGCTATATCATATACCGGATCAACATAAATAGTTTTTACCTTATAAGAGTCACCGCTTGAATTCTGTATATAAACTGAATCAGCGCCACTTACAACATGGTAATTGGTTACTACATATCCCTCAGTAGAAAGTGCAAAACCGGTACCACCAAACTCACCTGGATTAACAGGCCCCTTATTCGTAGTGTTTGCCCTGATTAACGTATTTTTTAAACTGTTCACTTCCCTTCGTAATGCGCTGTAATTGGAAGAATTAGTTTTAGAAAAATATCCGGTTGAAAATAAAGTGGAAAATACTGCAATCAAAGCGACAGAGGCTGCTATGGCAGCGTTAATCCGATATTTTTTCCATAATGAGACTACCTTTACACTTGCAGGAGTAAGCTCTTCTTTTAATGCTGCAATATCAATATCCTGATGAATAGCCTCCATCTGCAATGAAAGCTGCTTATGCTGGCCGTAATCAGACAATGACTTCATCAGGGCCTTATGTTCAACCACCTTATGGTCAAGAACCGGATCCTGTGAACGAAGCCTCTCAAACTCCGCTTTTTCTATGTCAGATAAGCGGTTGAGTAAATAGTCTTCAATTTTATTAATTAACTCAATTTCGTTATTCATATCATCTCCCTCCAGTCTGAAAAAACAACTTCTTCAAACGTTGCAGACACTTATACTTCTGCGTTTTTGCATTATCGGTATTGGTATAACCAAATTTATTACAGATATCCTGCATACTTTGGTTGTTCATATAAAAGTCCTCTATAATAGTTCTACAGGGTTCCCCTAATAATTGAAGCGCTGCATCCATTTGTTTAAACTTTAAATCCTGCTCTTCATAACTTACCAGATCATCCTCTACAGGAAGGAACTCTTCAAAATCCTTTATATTTCCAGCATTCCGGTTTTGTTGGTTTAGCCGTTTAAGCCATAACCTCCGGCATACCGAATATAAAAAGGTATTAAGCTTACTGCTCAACTCAAAATTTCCACTTTTAACTTTGTTATAAAGTACGATTACCGCTTCCTGAAAAATATCCTTAGCGTCATCCTCATTCCCATTATTCCTTAAAACTAGTTGCAAGGCCATCGGGAAATAAAACTTATATAACCGGTTCAGCGAATCTTTCGAGTCATTTAAAATTCCCAGTATTATATCATTATCAGCTGGAATTGAACTTCTTACCTCTCTCCTCACTATTTAATACGATTAAAACGTAATTGTAACCCAATGATAGGAAAAATTATTTTTTATTTTTTTTCTAATAAGGGGTTACCTTAAGACATGTTACGGTATTAACAACAAATCATACTAATAACTTTTAACACAATTAACAATGAAAAATCTATTCAAATTCGGCTTTATAGCATTAGCTATGTCTTTGACATTTGCTGCTTGTAACACGAACAAAACTACTGAAAGTGCAGACTCTACTGCTGTTGATTCAACTATGGTTGATACAACTATGATGGATACAACTGTTGTTGATACAACCGTTGTTGATACAGCTGCTACTGATTCTGTTCAATAACTGCACATTTGAAAAGAAAGTCGCCGATTTTGGTGACTTTCTTTTTTTGTATACCTTTATTCTTTAAACTTTAAATTAAAAACATGAAAAACCTTTTCAAATTAGGCTTTTTTGCTTTAGCCTTAACATTAGCAACTTCTGCTTGTAACTCAAACACTACTTCTGAGTCAACAAGTGATACTATTGATTCAACTGCAGAAGTAACTACCGATTCTTTAGAAGCACAAATTGATACAGTAGATTCAACTGCTGATGTTCAAGAAGATTCAGTTGAAAACGCTCAGTAATTAGCAATTTCATTACAAAAAAAGCTGTCTCATATGTAGACAGCTTTTTTTTTAGGCCTTTTTTTGAAGAATTCAATCCTGCTTAATCGTTTTAATGATGTGATATCCTTTCCCATCACCCGGACACATGATCTTCACTCATCGTCTCTAACAAAAATCACTTATCACCGATATTTAAATAAGAAACCGCCTCATAATTAACTTAGGAGACGGCTTCATTTATTCCTTATTTTAATTAGCTATTCGGCTTCTGTTTAAACCAACCCTTTATTCTTTTTGAATTTCTATCACCAAGCAGGTACATACATGGTACCAGGATAAGTGTTAAAAAGGTAGCAAAACTTAACCCGAATATCATTGTCCAGGATAAAGGTCCCCAAAATGCAACACTATCTCCACCAAAATAGAGGTGAGGCTCAAAGTCAGAGAAAAGTGTCGCAAAATTTATATTCAGTCCTACCGCCAGTGGAATAAGACCCAGCATCGTAGCAGTTGCTGTTAATAACACCGGGGTCATCCGTGTACGTCCTGCTTCAATTACAGCTTCCTTCACAGACATTCCCTGCTCAATCATTAAATCGGTAAATTCCACCAGCAGTATTCCATTTCTTACCACTATACCTGCTAATGCAATGATACCAAAACCAGACATAACAATAGACATCTCCATTCGGAATATCATGACACCGAGCAATACGCCTATCACGCTGAAAAGGATCTCACTCAAAATAATCATAGGCTTGCTAATAGAATTAAATTGAGTTACAAGGATAATTAATATCAATCCAAAAGCAATCATAAGAGCTTTTCCAAGGAAGGCTGCTGTTTCCAATTGCTCCTCCTGCTCTCCGGCCATTTTAATATCTACACCTGCGGGCTTTTTAAACTGAGCTACTTCATTTTTAATAGTGGCTACCACTTCATTGGGATTATATTCCTTTAACACATTGGAGGAAAGAATAATAATACGTTTTTGTTGCTTACGCTTTATCCCGCCATAGGTGTTTACATAATTTATATCAGCGAATGAAGATAGGGGTACTTGCCGGATAACTCCTCCCATTCCCATATCCCGGTAGGTAATTCTCATGTTTCTGAGCGCCTGCAAATTACTTCGCTGATCTTCCTGCGCCCTTACGTTAATTTCATAATCTTCATTTACATCCCGAAACTTAGATACCTCCTTACCAAAAATGGCCGTACGTAATCCTAATCCAATCTGACCACTGGAAATTCCTTCACGATTAGCCCGTTCTCGGTCAATATCGAAGATAATTTCAGGTTTATTATTCTGAAAATCGGTTTTCAACTCCTCCACGCCTGCTATCTGCTTGGATTGAAGATATTTTTTCAGGTTCTCGGAAGCCTTCACAAGCGAATCCAGGTTGTCTCCAGAGAGTTCAATAGATATCGGCTTAGCCGTTGGAGGTCCGGATTGCTCTTGCGTTACAGTAATAGCTGCACCGGGTATTCCCTTGATACTTTCTCTGATCTTAGTTAAATACTCGGATGTATTCTCTCCATTACGTTTGCCAAACTCAACAAATGCTACAGTAACCTTACCCCGGTTCGTATAATTTCCCTGATCTTCATCCTGCGGATCAGTTACACCTACCGTCACATTAGAAATAATAGATGATACAATTGGATTATCACGACCAACAACCTTGGTTACTTTATCTTCGATCTTTTTTACTACTTCGTTTGTGTATGCCTGGTCAGTTCCAATGGGCAGCTGTACATATACATAAATAAAGTTAGGATCTGAAGACGGAAAGAAGACCACTTTAGGTGGAACTACAGCCACCAGCATGATAGTTACAAAAAACAATCCTACAGTTCCCCATAAAATAGATTTTGGCCGCTCTACAGCCCACCTTAAGAAATTAGTATACCTGGCTTGAAAGCGTGGCCATGTGATATTTTGAAACTTCTTAACCAGCCCGGTAAGGTAAAAATGATTAAGTAGATATAATAATGCCACAAAAACTACAAAGTTTCCAAAACCGAAACTGATCAGATAAGAAACTGCAGCCACGATGGCAAAACCAATTAACGTCCGTTTTACATTTCTGTCAAAAGAAGGCTTATGATTCTCATCCTCATGATGAGCTTTCATAAAATCTACAGCGAAAACCGGGTTAATAATATAAGCTACGATTAAAGAAGCCAGCAATGTAATAATCAGGGTTGCCGGAAGGAAAAACATGAACTCACCGATAATACCCGGCCAGAACAGTAACGGTATGAAAGGAGCCAAAGTAGTTAAGGTACCTGATAATACAGGTATAAAAACCTCGCCAGCAGCTATTTTTGCAGCCTTTTCGATAGGAACTTTACCATTGTCGAATATCCGGTGAGTATTTTCAACAACAACAATCGCATCATCTACCACGATTCCCAGTCCAAGCAAAAACGAGAATAACACCATCATATTCATGGTAAAGCTAAACCCGAATATTCCGCCGAGTGCAGGCATAGCCAGGAATGCGATGAACA
>DASWTL010000036.1:0-2150 GCA_036402155.1 Sphingobacteriaceae bacterium
AATAACGGTGGTATCTGCACACCGGACTCCTGAGCGTATGTTTGATTACGCTAAAACAGCTGCAAACAGAGGATTCAAGGTAATAATTGCAGGTGCCGGGGGCGCTGCTCATCTTCCGGGTATGGTGGCTTCTATCACTCATTTACCTGTAATCGGTGTTCCGGTTAAATCTTCAAACTCTTTGGACGGATGGGATTCTATTTTATCCATCTTACAAATGCCTAACGGGATTCCTGTAGCTACGGTCGCACTCAACGCCTCTAAAAACGCAGGACTACTGGCTGCCCAGATACTTGGAACTTCTGATCAGAAAATTGCTGACAAAATGATTGATTATAAAGAAGCTTTAAAGAAAAAGGTGGAAGAGAGTGCCAGGGAGATGGGGGGGTAGTTGTGGGTTGAAGGTTATGGGTTGTGAGTTGTGAGTTGTGGGTTGCGGGTTGAAGGTTGAAGGTTATGAGAGCCAACTTAAAACGTATAACTTACAATGTATTACGTATAACTTAAAATTATTTAATTCCACATTGGATTTTCGGGAAAATTGGCGATATGTGCGAATTTTGGTCCCATGGCGATCACTACCTCACGCCAAAGGTTTTCTTCATCATTGATGAATAATATTTCCTGATTATAACTGTTGGTAATGAGCCATGAATGCTGCTCAATCTCTGTTTTAAGCTGATCTTGTCCCCATCCGGAATATCCTATAAAAAACCTGATTTCGTCCTCTGCGATCTGGTTATTGTTAACCACTAATTTTAAAGCTTCAAAATTACCGCCCCAATAAAGACCGTCCCCTATTTCTATACCACTGTTTAATCTGTCATAGCACTTATGGATAAAATGCAGGGTGTCATTTTCTACCGGTCCACCAATAAATATCGGAAACATGGCCTCACTACAGTCAGGAAGAACATCTTTCAATAACATGTTACTTCGGTGGTTTAGAACATAACCAACTGTACCATCCTCATTAAACTCAGTTAATAACACAACAGAGCGTTTAAAATTAGGATCCTGCATAAAGGGTTCCGATATAAGTAAACTTGATTTTTGAGGTTGTTGATGAGTTAGCATATTATCTTAACAGTTAATAAGTAGCGGTGTTTTAGATTCATATAATTCATTCTAATAATAAGCAATTTACTAAATTCCAGCATTCAAATTGTTAAGTTTGCACATTATGTCCATCGAAAAAGAAGTTATTGAAAATTTACGCCTGGAATATCGTGGCTCAACATTAAATGAGAAGGAAGTTACCAGGGATCCTATAGCTCAATTTGAGAAGTGGTTTAAGAACGCCATGTCCTGTGAATTGATCGAGCCGAATGTAATGACACTGGCCACAGCTACATCCGATGGCAAACCTTCTGCACGAATAGTTTTGCTAAAAGGATTTGACCGTAATGGATTTGTATTTTATTCCAACTATTTAAGCCGTAAAGGGAAAGAAATTGCTAAAAACCCATATGCTTCGCTTGTATTTTACTGGCATGAAATAGAACGTCAGGTTAGAATAGAGGGCACAATTGAAAAATTGAGCAAAGAAGTTTCAGAAGAATATTTTCATTCGCGCCCAAAAGACAGTCAGATTGGTGCTTTGGCTTCTCCTCAAAGCCAGGAAATTGCAAGTCGAAAGGACCTGGAAAAAGCCTGGGAAGAACTTGATACTAAATATGAAGGAAAAGTGATCCCTAAGCCATCTCATTGGGGCGGCTATCTGGTTCGGCCACAGCTGGTAGAATTCTGGCAAGGACGTCCGGGAAGATTACATGACCGGATCGTCTATAAAAAGGCTGATAAAAACACCTGGAAAATAGTAAGACTGGCACCGTAATGATATCACTGGATGTAATAAAAAGCATAATTGTCCAAAAATTTGGATCCGGGGCAATCCTGGCCGAAGAGCAATCAGGATTACAACCGGCATTATTAATTCATCCTGAAATGATTGCCGCGGTTTGCCTTGAATTAAGGGACAATCCTAAAACTTATTTTGATTTTCTGTCGAGTCTTTCCGGAGTGGATTACGGACTTGAAGAAAATAAATTTGGGGTGGTTTATCATTTATCATCTATCCCCTATAAATCTCAGATAACGCTGAAAGTTATAAAAGATCATGACCGGAATGATTCGTCGCTGCCTGCATT
>DASWTL010000037.1:0-18378 GCA_036402155.1 Sphingobacteriaceae bacterium
TAGTGTCTGGTAAGATTTCTGAGAGTTTTTTACCTTCAAGTATCTTCTGAGCATCAATATACTTACTCAGGTCGGGGTAATCAACAAAGCCTGGTTGAAGTTCATCACGGCGGGCCGCAAAACTTTGATCCTGGATAAATACACCCGAGTCATAAATATTATCTGAAACATCAGCAATAATTATTTTCAAGTGATATTTTTTATATGGTTCAACATATGCCTGAGCCTCTAGACGCCTGGTAATTCCATCATATTGCAGATTACGATATAAGTCTGAACTAATATTTCGCATCAGATTCGGATCTGACCGGATCTGAACTACTGAAGTTGCCTCTTCCGGCGGAACATATGTAAAGAACCTTTTTATTGCAAATAAAACCCTTCCTGGTAAGGTGCGATACCTTTTAACCGGCGCAGGCTGCAATACTTCCCGCCTGAATACAGATTGTGAAAATATATTATTATCAATGTACTGATTAGCTTCTGCTTTAAAATTAATTGTATTTACACTTACCGGAATGTTTTTTCCCGGTATTAATGCAATATTCCGGTGAGTTGATTCATCAGAAACAAAAAATGCAAAAATATCATTGTATGCTGAACCCACATACTCAGGATATTCCTCAGATCCGAACTGATATGAAAAGTGAATGTTATTAGCCAAAGGCACAAAATCAAACTCAATAAAGCTGATATCAAAAAAGTTCTGTTTTATAACCCTGGAAAGATCATCATCCTTCTCAGTTACTTTCATGTCTCCGAACGCCTTTGTATAATTATAGGTGCTGTTTGCACTGCCAACACCCAACGCATTTCCTGTTGATATTATTAATCCCTGTTGTACCTGCAAAATATTAGGCGTACTGGTAAATGCAGCAAAGGCCTGGGGAGCCCCCGAATGTTTTATATTGCCAATTACTACACCTTGTCCGCCAAAATTATTTTTCACCCACTCTTCCACTTTTATTGGCGTGGTTTTAATCTGGGCAGTTGCAAAATTTAACATTAAACACAGAACTGAGACAGCTGTAAGTGCAATTTTTTTCATCATGTAATAAACTATAAAAGCAGAAAAAGCAACTAAAGTTTTAATCACACCAATATACTTAGATTCAATGGATTCACCATTATCTCAATTTCTTTTCCCATCATTTGCGGTTCACCATCTAAATGTACCATACCTTCTTCCTGACGTGTAATCCGTATGCTTTTGCCCCTTATTATTTCCACATATTTTGATTTATGAGCAGTTTTAATAAACATGTGCAATCCCATTAATGGAAATTGATAAAGCGGAAACGGCTTAATAACACATATATCCAGCAATCCATCAGTTAAAGAAGCAAATGGCGAAATATGCGCATTATTACCAAACTGCGAAGAATTTGCGATGCAGATCATAAATGCTTCACGATCAATGCGCGTACCATCAATTTCCAGAATATAATTTTGATTCCTGTATTGTGCAATTTCTCCAAAGGCTGTTTTAATGTATCCTTTCAAGCCACGGGTTTTATCTTGTGCGAAAGATGCACTCATCTGGGCATCAAAACCCACTCCGGCCATATTAAAGAAATTTTTGCCGTTAAATAATCCGGTATCTATCCGGTCCGCTTTTAGCCTGTTTAATTGCAGTATTGCTTCTTTTTTATTGGTATTGATCTTAAGTGCTCTTGCCAGGCCATTGCCTGACCCAAAAGGGATAACGCCCATGACCTTATCCGAATTAACCACCGCAGAGGCAACCTCGTTAATAGTTCCATCTCCGCCAACAGCAACAATGATGTCGGTGTTTCCGGCAACGGCTTGTACAGCAAGGGAATTGGCGTGGCCAACAGAGGTAGAAAACTCAAAATCCGAATCAAATAATTCCCCCGAGAGATTCCGCTTCACAAGGTCAATAATGTTTTCTTTGCTTTTGCCCCCGGAAATTGGATTAATGATAAAAAGAATGTTCTTTTTCAAGCAGACAGAAAATTTTAACAAAAATACTTTATAATTTTCCAGTATTTAAAAATTGTTTAGTTTTGCCGCAGATAAAAGTGGATCGATTTGCGTTGATTGCAACCACGTAAAAAAAAGTGCTAAAAACAGACTGATTTTTACCCTGCCAAGTCACACATCTTCCACATTCATTAATTGACTCTTTAATTATTATTGTAATGTCGTATTTATTTACCTCGGAATCTGTATCTGAAGGACATCCTGACAAGGTAGCGGATCAGATTTCTGACGCCCTTATTGACAACTTTTTAGCCTGGGATCCGGACTCAAAAGTGGCCTGTGAAACGCTTGTAACTACCGGGCAGGTTGTTCTTGCCGGAGAAGTGAAGTCTCAAACTTACCTTGATGTACAGAAAATCGCCCGCGAAGTAATCCGGAAAATCGGTTATACTAAGTCTGAATACATGTTCGAGGCTGATTCTTGCGGTGTATTTTCTGCCATTCATGAACAATCTGCTGATATAAACCAAGGAGTTGACCGTGTAAGCAAACAAGAGCAGGGCGCCGGCGACCAGGGAATGATGTTTGGATACGCAACCAACGAAACTGAAAACTATATGCCCCTGGCTCTGGATCTTGCCCATAAGATCCTGATCGAGCTTGCAGCATTGCGTCGCGAGCTTGGCGAAATCAAATATTTACGCCCTGATGCAAAATCACAGGTTACCATCGAATACAGTGATGATCACAAACCTGTTCGCATTGAAGCCATAGTTGTATCTACCCAGCACGATGATTTTGATGAAGAAGCGGCAATGCAGAAGAAGATCCACGATGATATCGTTTCTATTTTAATTCCTCGTGTGAAGAAACAATTAAAGCCAGAACTTCAAAATCTGTTTACAGATCAAATAAAATACCATATCAATCCAACAGGAAAATTTGTAATCGGAGGTCCGCATGGTGATACTGGCTTAACAGGCCGTAAGATCATTGTTGACACATACGGAGGTAAAGGAGCTCATGGTGGTGGAGCTTTTTCAGGAAAAGATCCTTCCAAAGTTGACCGTTCTGCTGCTTATGCAACACGTCACATTGCTAAGAACATGGTTGCAGCAGGTATATGCGATGAGATCCTGGTTCAGGTTTCTTATGCGATCGGAGTTAAAGATCCGATGGGTATTTATGTAAACACTTATGGCACTGCTAAAACAGGCTTGAACGATGGCCAGATTGCTGAGAAAGTTGCCCAAATCTTCGATATGACTCCTTACGGCATCGAAACCAGGTTAAAACTCCGCAACCCTATTTATTCAGAAACAGCCGCTTATGGCCATATGGGCCGTGAGAACGAAACGGTAACCAAAACGTTTACCGGAACAAACGGCGAAACTAAAAACGTAGAAGTTGAACTCTTTACATGGGAAAAGCTAGACTACGTAGATAAAATAAAAGCTGCTTTCAGTATCTGATAACTGATAACCAGACCTATAAGGTTTTAAAACCTTATAGGTCTTTGGTTTTGCTTATGAAACATCCCGAAGAAAATCCCTGGACTATCACTTCCAGTAAGAACATTTATGATAATCCCTGGATAAACCTTACGGAACACCAGGTAATCAATCCATCCGGCGGCCCCGGAATCTACGGCCACGTCCATTTTAAAAATCAGGCTATCGGAATAATCCCTCTGGATGAAGAAGACAATACCTGGCTCGTAGGACAATATCGCTTTACATTAAATGAATACACCTGGGAGATTCCGGAAGGAGGAGGCCCGCTGGGAACTGATCCCCTGGATTCTGCAAAAAGAGAATTGCTGGAAGAAACCGGAATAACAGCCCGGAAATGGGAAGAAATTCAAAAATTTCACTTATCCAATTCCGTATGTGATGAGTTTGGCTATATCTATCTTGCCCGCGATCTTTCTTTCGGAGAAGCAGAGCCTGAAGAAACGGAACAATTGAGGGTACGAAAACTTCCTTTTGAAGAAGCATATCAAATGGTCCTTAACAGTCAGATTACTGACTCATTAAGCGTAGCAGCAATATACAAGATCAAACTGCTTAAGCTGGAAGGTAAACTATAATGTCGGGAAGTATTTTATATTTGCGATAATAAGGCTCGATATCATAAAATGAGGAAGCTTCTTGGTATTGTTTTTACTCCATTCCACTACCTGGCCTTTGGGCTCTTTTTAATTATTTTTCATCCAGTTCAATGGCTCGCATTAAAGTTAGGCGGTTATGGTGCACATAAAAAATCAGTAGACATCCTTAATTTCTTCCTTTTATCAACCTGTTATATAGTAGGCAGCAGAATTACCTTTAACAAACCCTATCATCTTCCTGCAAACCGGCCCATCATATTTATTGCAAACCATCAAAGCATGTACGACATTGCTCCGATGATCTGGCACTTACGTAAATATCATGCAAAATTCATCTCAAAAATCGAATTAACCAGGGGGATTCCAAGTATATCCTTTAACTTAAAACATGGTGGGGGCGCTAACATTAACCGCAAAGACAGTAAACAGGCGGTTAGTGAGATTTTAAAATTAGGGCAGCGGATGAAGGATAATAACTGGTCTGCGGTTATATTCCCTGAAGGCACCCGCTCTAAAAATGGAGTATTGAAACCATTTGCTGTAGGCGGAGTTGCAACCATCCTTAAAAAAGCACCTCATGCATTAATTGTTCCCATAGCTATTTCAGGTTGCTGGAAATTAGTTCAATATGGCAAATTCCCCCTGAGCTTTGGTGAAAAGCTAAGCTGGACAGTTTTAACGCCTATAGAGCCTGAAGCCAGAAATGCTGAGGAAATTATGGCTGAGGCAGAGCAGGCTATCAGAAAAGCGCTGAATCAATAGTCGATTATATATTCCGGGTTTCTATCAGCTTAAAGAAGTAATCGCGGTAGGTATCCCCGATCGGAATTATTTTATTCCCGATAAATATCCTGCTCCTTTCAATACTTTCAATTTTATCCAAAGAGATAATATATGATTTATGAACCCGGATAAACCGCCCGGCGGGAAGAACTTCTTCCATTTTCTTCATATTCTGAAGGGTAATAACGCGCTCGGTAGGAGTAAAAATAGAGATATAGTCCTTTAGTCCTTCAATATACAGGATGTCATCAAGGTAAATTTTTTGAATTTTATGTTCAGTTTTTACAAAAATAAAGTCATTATTACTTGCCACAGGCAGCGGTACTGCATCCGGTGCAGCTGCAGCGGCAGTCTGAGGTTGATTGGTTTGCAATACTTTATGTACAGCTTTATAAAACCTGTCAAAAGCTATTGGTTTTAATAAATAATCAACCACATCAAGATCATATCCTTCCAGGGCATATTGGGGATATGCAGTAGTTAGAATAACCTGACATCTGCCATTAATAATCTTTAAAAACTGAATACCTGTAAGTTCAGGCATTTGCACGTCAAGAAAAACCAGGTCAATATTATCCTGCTGAACAATGGTCAGCGCCTCAATTGGGTTTGTTGTAGCTTTTACCAGTTCCAGCGAAGGAACTTTGCGGATATAATCGATCAGGATATCCAGGGCAAGAGGCTCATCATCAACAACAAGGCAGCGTATCATAGTTATAAATCTAAAAATAATTCAGCACTATAGTAACCCTTACTATGTGAAATACTTAAGGCATACTTTTCCGGATATAAAAGATCCAGGCGTCTTCTTACATTAGACAATCCAATGCCTCCTGTGTAATCTTTATTCTGAACACTGGCTTTATTACTGATCTTAAATACAAGCTTTCCTGTTTCAATAATAATATCAATTTTAACAGGATTTTCAGGGTCAGTAATTATACCATGTTTAAAAGCATTTTCTACAAAAGATATCAAAACCAGCGGTACCACTTTTTGATTTAAGTTATCACCAGAAATATGAAGCTGCACATGAGAATCTTCTTTGAAGCGTAATTTTTGCAGCTCTATAAAATTTTCCAGATACCTGATCTCCTTACCCAGATCAACCTTCAGATCATTACTTTCATACAACATATACCGCATAATCTCCGAAAGTTTTAATATCGCCTCCGGTGTTTTATCTGATTTCTGATAAGCTAATGAGTAAATATTATTAAGACAATTAAATAGAAAGTGAGGGTTAATCTGCGACCGTAAAAAAGCCAGTTCTGCAATCAGCTTTTCGTTTTCAAGTACACGCCGCTCCTTCTCATTAACGAACCAGTCCATCATAAACTTAACGGCGGTACTCATAAACACAAAGAATCCACTTACAAAAAGGGTTCCCAGGAAATAATCCCGAAGACTTATATTATAAGATGAGCCCCTGGAGGCATGTACCAGTACATAGTCTTTAAACACTAATGCGATACCTGTTTTTAAAAACCCAAATGCGATTATGAGTACGAGAATACTCACAGCGCAAGCCCAATATCTTCGTGCGTTTAAAAAAGTAGGTAAAATAAGCAGATAATTGATATAAAAGATGAGGATGTTGATCAAACCATAATAACCAAAGATCACTATTGTCTGATAACGGATATTAACTCCACGCGTGCTGATCACCATAATAATAGTTATCAGTGCTATCCAGATTATACCTTGTAGGAATATCTTCCTGAAAATATTCATGCCTAAATGTACATTTCAATGGCTCTTTTTAACATCCCTTTATACGAACTGCCAATTCCAATCTGCCAACGGGCTTTTTAATTGTACAAACAGCTAGCATCCTAATACAGGGCATTGGTCTTGATATTAGGTGCCTTCGTCTAATAGATTTTTTGCCAAGATCTATTACCTGTTACTTTGAATCATCAAACCACGTTAATCATGAAAAAGCTTATCAAAAATGCCTCACCGTTTATTCTGATGCTGGTACCTGTATTCCTTATCATTGGATTACTAATACTGAACCGAAATACAGAAATACCTGCAGAAAAGTTTAAGGCCAGCACTACTTTCCAGGTGCCAACTCTTAAATTGACGGTTCAATCCTTGTTTTAATGTAATACTTTAATCCGGAAAGAGGATTTAAGAGGTTGGCAATAGCCTATTCCGCCTTTTTTACCGGTTTGATCTGAAACAGCTTATTCCATTTTTTTCCGGTTACAAATAAATGTTTCCCGGCGGGATCATAAGCAATCCCATTAAGAACCTCACCATATTGAAAACGGTCTGACGGATAAATACCAGTCAGATCTATCTCACCAGTTATGGTACCGGTTTCCGGGTCAATAATAACAATTATATTTTTCTCGTAAATATTTGCATATAACTTTCCATCTATGAACTCCAACTCATTTAATGAATCAACGGGGCCATTTTTATCGTAAACTTCGATGTACCCTTCTTCATTATAATTTTCAGAATTTAAGATCCAAAGCATATTTGAGCCGTCAGACTTATAGATTTTCTCCCCGTCAAAAGCCAGCCCCCAGCCTTCCTGACTTGTTTGATAAGGAAATTGACCCAATTGCTTAAAAGTGGCTTTATCATAAATAAATCCAACCCTGCTTTGCCAGGTAAGCTGAATAACTTTATCGCCAATTACCGTAAGTCCCTCGGCAAATATATCACCGCTCAAATCAACCTTCTGCAATACCTTCCCGGTGGCAGGTTCCACTTTCCGGAGACTTGAGCCACCCAGATCAGCTTTTCCACCATCGCTTTCATAGAAAATCCCATCATGAAATTCAAGTCCCTGCGTATAGGAGCTGGTGTCGTGCGGAAAAGTCTGCACCACTTCGTAAGTAAATTTTTCAGGTTCTGTACTTGAAAACAGTACAAAGTTAGATGTGGCTTCTTCCATTTTCCCTTCTCCGTATACTTTGGCTGTGAGCAGACGGTTACCAAGTTTAAGTTTGGACGTATTAATTCTTACAGTCGAAGTATCTTTCCTGGTTTCAATAACTGTAGAGTCGATCATATAAACTACCGAATCTATCTTATCATTCTTAAAATCAAGTTTTACAATCAGCTCCTGGTTGGCATGCGCTGTTGAACCTATTTCAGGGGTTATAAAAGAAATTCCGTTTGTTGAATTTTCATCCTTACAACTCCATAATACCAATGAGACTAACAGTACAGATAAAATTCTATTTATGCGTTGTAATCTATTCAGGCCAAAATGCATCTTCAATATGGTTAAGTGTATGATTAAGGTTCTTATCAAATAAGACAGACACAATATCAAATCGAATCTCTCCTTTAAAATCCATTAAATAAATATATTCATTTGCCGCCAACTCAAGCTGGTTCTGCTTGGCAATAGTTACAAAATCCTCCGGCTCTCCAAAGCTATTACCAGATCTTGTTTTCACTTCTACAAAAATGATCTTTCCATCTTTGTAGGCTATCAAATCAACCTCTGATTTTTTAAAGCACCAGTTTTCTTCAAGGATCTCATAATCTAACCTTTCCAACCAGTTTTTTGCCAGCTGCTCGCCATGTTTTCCCAACTCATTGTGTCTGGCCAAATTATTTTACAATTACTGAACCTAAAAAGCCGGAGATCCCTTTTTCTACTTCTTTTACCTGCATATAACGTTGCATAAGTATGGCCTGATTATCCGGATCATTCTCCGATTGGATCTCTTGCCTTATATTTTTTAAAATACGGTCTACCTTTCGTTTCTTAAGATGAAAGATCCCACCTAAAATGGTACTTCGCAAATCTTCGTTCTCTTTACGGACATAAATCTTCCTCTTCTCAAACCAGTTTTCACTTAATACGTATGGTGATGAAATAAGTGAAATGGCCAGCTCTGCTATTTCTGAGTCGGAATGCTTTATAAAATCCTGTTCAGAAGGCAATTTGCCCTCCTCAAGCTTAGCTTTATATTCATCAAATATTTTTCTGCAAACGGTGTGCTCGATCTCTATATCACTAAGATTGGCAACTACATAAGGCGCTATATAGGTATCCGTAATGCCATCCCAATGAACAAGTTCGTGCCCGTAATTTAGCAGCAGCCTGATAATTTCCTTTTCCTGATATTCATCTGTATCAGTTAATGAAGGTGATGCCAATTGAGGGTCGTCAAAAGGGGCAGGTGCTCTTTCAGATTGTGAGGATAAAGCCTGGTTCTCCTTTTTGATCTTACCCAGACGCATTTTGTTCAATTCAGAAATCAGAGCCCGCTCCTCAACCTGAAGAATTGAGCTGCATTCCCTTATAAAAACGGATACTTTAATACTGTCCGGGATCTTCGCTACGCTTTCAACAACTTCGCGGATAATTCCGGCTTTTTTTATAGGGTCATTTCCGGCATCTTTTAACAGGATCGAAGTCTTAAAAAGAATAAAATCCTTTTGGTTTTTCTCGATATAGGTTTTAAAAGCCGAAGTACCTACCTCATGAACATATGAATCAGGGTCATGTCCGTCAGGAAAAAGAACCACTTTAACATTCAAGCCTTCTTCCAGGATCATATCCAAACCACGTAAGGACGCCTTAATACCGGCCGCATCGCCGTCGTAAAGGATTGTTACATTCTTTGTAAACCGGCTTATTAAACGGATCTGCTCGGTTGTTAATGAGGTTCCCGAAGATGCAACTACATTCTCTATACCAGCCTGGTGAACAGACAGGACATCGGCATAGCCTTCTACAAGGAAGCAGTTGTCATTGTCGCGTATTGCTTTTTTGGCATGAAACAGGCCATACAGCACGTTCGACTTATGATATATGTCGCTCTCGGGGGAGTTAACGTATTTGGGAACATTTTTATCAGTTTTCAGCGTTCTGCCACCAAAACCAATTATCCTTCCAGTAAAATTATGTATAGGGAACATGACCCGCCCCCGGAAACGATCGTAAAGTTTACCTTTATCATTCCGTATAGCCAAACCCGTTTCTTCCAGGTATTGCTCTTTATGGCCTTCAGAAACTGATTTATTGATCAATGCATCCCACTCATCAGGTGAGTAGCCAAGTTCAAACTTCCTGATGATATCATCTCTAAAGCCCCGCTCTTTAAAATAACTTAACCCGATTGACTGGCCCGCCTGAGTTTCCCACATGGAACTTTGAAAAAACTTGCCCGCCCAGGCTGAAACAATATATAAGCTTTCGCGGCGGTCATCAGCTATTAATTGCTCCGGACTGGGTTCAATTTCTTCAATCTCAATATTGTACTTTTTAGCAAGAAACTTTAAGGCCTCAGGGTAGGAGTATTTTTCATGCTCCATTATGAACCGCACCGAATCCCCACCCTTACCGCAGCCGAAGCACTTGTAGATTCCCTTGGTTACTGAAACATGGAAAGATGGCGTTTTTTCATTATGGAAAGGACAATTCCCAATAAGACTTGTGCCCCGTTTTTTAAGATGCACGAAATCGCCAACAACCTCCTCAATACGAGAGGTTTCAATTATTTTGTCGACGGTTTCCTTGTTTATCAATGTCCTTTATCAAAAATCTGATTAATTACTTTCAAAATTTCATCACCGTATTCATCAAGGCTGCCTAACCTTTTTATTAAACGGGTTTTGTCCAGTGCTCTCATCTGATCAAGCACAATTTCGCCGCTTATTTTTTGAAATTTACAAATTAACCTGCATGGATAATGTCTTATTACAGATGTAAGAGGCGCTACAATTACAGTTGATAATTTTCGGTTTAATTCATTAGGAGATATAATAACGCACGGACGCGTTTTTTTCATCTCGCTGCCAGTGGTGGGATCCAGATCAATCAGGTAAACATTGAACTGTTCAATTACCATGTCCACTCTTCATTATCGAACTTATTTTTTACATCCTTCAGGTCTTCAAGGTCTTCTTCAGAAAATAATTTATCAAATTTTTCTTCCCAATCATATCTTGGGTTTAAAGGCTTTGAACGAATAATAATTGCTGAATCCTTAACTTCCAGCAAAACATTTTCCTTAATATCGCACTGTTTTAATACGGCATCAGGTATTAATATCCCCTTCGAGTTTCCGATTTTTCTAATTCGCGCTTCCATATTATAAAGTTATAACATAATTATAACAATTCCAAATTATGAAGTGCGAGTTTATTAAAAATGTTGTTTATTTATACCCCTTATGTAATATCAGAAAGCTTGCCCGCTCTTCTTTCTTAATGGGAATATCCCAATTACCCTGGTAACTGATCTTGGTGGGCAACAGTACTTCATTATTATCAAAGTACCCCAATTCTATATTCATCTGCACATCAAAATCGAAGGCCAGATTGTCGTATTTCATATCCACATAACGCCCCAGAATCTGAAAGTTGCGCTTATCAAATATGGTGGTCAGTTCTTTAATCATTAATCCATCTTTTGTCCAGTTCGATAAGCCTGGTTTTACCTGGATCTTAAACCTGTAAACAGGAATCGAATCAAGATAAGTGGCGCTGTAAAATGAATAATCATAATACTGACGCATGTTCGGAGTAAAGATCTGTGTCTTATTTGAAATAAAAGGTACTCCCTTAATCGGTCTCCCCGGGCTAAAGATTAATGTTTTGAGCTTATCCTTGTAAGATTCATTGCTGCCTTTCTTTCCAGGAGCGGTTTCAGCTTGTGTAAAATCTGAGTTGTAAGCATTCATAAAAATGTAATCAAACATCTCAACTGTATACAATTGGTATTTTCCGTTCTTTTTAAGAAGCTTGCCCTCATCTTTCTTTTCCAGGAACTGCATTTTATATGGTCCATCATTATTATGATAGATCTTACGATAGATCTTTCCTTCCACCTTATTGTTTTTATCGTAGGTGAAAACCCTGTTTTCGGCGGTGAAGCTGTATTTTTTCATGTTACGAAACGCTTCATAAAAACTGGTATCGTTAATGATCTGATTTATAAAAGTTTCAACTGTTAAACGCGTAGATTTTATGGTAACCAGCGAATCAATTCTTACTGTTAGAAGCGTATCAGGGTTAAATCGCGGAATTTGCTGACTATATCCAATGGATACGAAAAACAATAGTGTTAAGAATACTGAAATCTTTTTCATCTTTTATTAACAATGTATGCGGCTAACGCCGGCTAATTACCTAACCTTTTCAATGCGATATATGCCATCAGGCCAGTACTGATCTTTAATGATTCTTCATCCACATCAAAGGTTGGCGTATGTACAGAAGACGTTATTCCACGCTCTTTATTACCCGTACCTAAGCGATAAAAACATGAATCTACCACCTGCGAATAATAAGCAAAGTCTTCCGCTGCCATCCAGATATCCAGGTCAACTACATTCTCGTAACCCATGTATGCCTCGGCAAACCCCCGAACCTGTGCGGTTAACTTCTCTTCATTAATAAGGAATGGATATCCGGTAACAATATTAAACTCACAGCTGCCACCCATACTTTCGGCAAGCCCTTCAGCCAGTTTCTTCATGCGCTGATGAGCTTCTTTTCTCCAGTCTTCATCCATGGTTCTGAAAGTCCCTTCCAGATACACCTCATTAGGAATAACGTTGGTAGCTCCGTTTGCAATCACTTTACCGAACGAAAGAACACAAGGCAGTTTAGGATCATTCATACGACTAACTACCTGCTGTAAAGCTACAATCAGGTGTGAAGCGATTAGTATAGGATCAATATTTTGCTGTGGTTGTGCACCATGTCCGCCTCTGCCTTTTACCGTAACATACAACTCATCTGTTGAGGCCATGTACTTCCCTGATCGGAAACCAATTTTTCCCTTTTCAAGCAGCGGCATTACATGCTGGCCGATCATTGCCTCAGGCTGAGGGTTCTGTAAAGCGCCGGCCTTGATCATCAAACTCGCCCCTCCGGGAAGTTTCTCTTCCGCAGGCTGGAAAACCAGTTTTACTGTTCCGCCAAATTCATCTTTTAATTCATTTAGAATTTTAGCAGTACCGAGTAAAGATGAAGTATGTACATCATGCCCACACGCATGCATTACACCTTCGTTTTTAGATTTATATGGAACATCATTTGCTTCTACAATTGGCAAAGCATCCATATCAGCCCGTAAGGCAATTACTTTATCTGATTGCTGATTTCCTTTAATTATTGCAACCAGCCCAGTATCAGCCATTTTCTGATAGGGAATATTTAATTCATCAAGTTTTGATGCTACAAATGCCGAGGTTTGAAATTCATGAAATGACAGCTCAGGATTGGCATGTAAATGACGGCGGTTTCCTACAACATCGTCAAAGATATTGGCCGCAAGTTCTTGTATTCTGGTTTTTAACATTTATTTATCTGGAAAAATTAATACGTTCCTGAAATATAAAAAGAGTTGGATAGACCTTTCGGATCTGATTCATAAACTTCTCGGCTTCGAGTCTCGTTCTGAAATCACCCACACGGATTTTATAGTTTGGTTGGGTATAACTAATGTAAGTATTTACTGCCGGATACATCGACTTAAATCTGGCCTGCTCCTGATAGGTTTTATCACGATCTGACCCTGAAAATATTTGCACCCGGAAACCCTCTGCTGTCACCCGGGTTGTTCCGGCTGCTTCACGCTTCAGCTCAAGACGACGGGCTATAAGTGTTTCAATTTTGGGATCTTGTACAATGGTAACGGTTCCTGGTTCCTGTGCACTTGCAGGATACATCATGATGTACAGCAAGGCAATATTTAACAAAAATGCTTTTACTTTAACCATTTTCTTCATTTCACAGCATCACCAGAAACTAAATGTCCCTGCTTCTTTAATCTACTCCAACGCCATGGCAGTTCTTATATTTTTTCCCGCTACCACAAGGGCATGGGTCATTTCTGCCAATTTTATTTTCAACACGAATAGGCTGGGTCTTTTGAAGTTCTCGAGTGTCTTCTGCTGTAACTGCATTGCCCTGTTTCCCAACCTCTGCTTTTGATGTTTTTAACTTACTTAAATCCTGACGTGGCTGTGGTTTTGCTTCACGCACATCCTCAGGCTCCTGGTTAGGAATACCGCCTTTAAAAAGGAAACTTACCACATCCTTATTCACCGTGATCAGCATCTGCTTGAACAGGTTATAAGCCTCCATTTTGTAAACCACCAACGGATCCTTTTGCTCATAAACAGCATTCTGAACAGATTGCTTCAATTCGTCCATCTCACGCAGGTGCTCTTTCCATATCTCATCGATCAAGGCCAGAACAACATTCTTTTCAAAAGCTTTAAACACTTCATGGCCCTTGCTTTCAACCGCTTTCCGCAAATTGGTGGTAACCTGTATACCACGTATCCCGTCTGTAAACGGAACTACAATATTTTCAATATAATTACCACGCTCCTGAAGAACATCTTTCAACACCGGATAAGTCTGTTTCGCAATGGCTTCCGATTTTCGGTGATAAAATTCTGATACGCCCTGGAATACCTTTTCTGTAAGATTTGTAATTGATGTATCGGCAAATTCTTTTTCCTTTATTTCGGGATCAACTGAGAAAATACGGATGATCTCTAATTGAAAACCTTCATAATTCGCCGTTTCCTTGTATTCCGTTACGATATCTTCAACAACATCATAAATGGTATTGTTCAGATCCACATCCAGGCGTTCTCCAAATAATGCGCTCTTTCTTTTGGTATAAATTACGGTACGCTGCGAGTTCATAACATCATCATACTCAAGCAGTCGCTTACGTATTCCAAAGTTATTTTCTTCCACTTTACGCTGGGCTCTCTCAATAGACTTGGTAATCATGGAATGCTGGATAACCTCACCTTCCTCAATTCCCATCCGCAGCATAATATTAGAGATCCGCTCAGATCCGAATAAACGCATCAGATCATCTTCCAGTGAAACGAAGAACTGGGATGAACCCGGGTCACCCTGTCGACCGGCCCGTCCGCGCAACTGACGGTCAACACGACGTGATTCATGACGTTCGGTACCTACAATGGCTAAACCACCTGCTTCTTTCACTCCTGCACCAAGCTTGATATCGGTACCACGACCAGCCATGTTGGTTGCAATAGTTACCGTTCCAGACTGACCGGCCTCGGCAACGATATCAGCTTCACGCTGATGAAGTTTTGCATTTAATACATTATGTTTTATTCCGCGAAGCTTAAGCATTCGACTTAACAACTCGGAAATTTCTACCGAAGTAGTACCCACCAGAACCGGACGCCCCGCCTGGGAAAGTGCTACAATCTCATCAGATACTGCATTGTATTTTTCCCGCATGGTGCGGTAAACTTTGTCTTCAAGATCTTTACGCTGGTTTGGAACATTTGTAGGGATCTCCACTACATCGAGTTTGTATATCTGCCAGAACTCCCCTGCTTCGGTAGTTGCTGTACCGGTCATACCGGCAAGCTTGTGATACATCCTGAAGTAATTTTGCAGGGTAATGGTTGCATACGTTTGGGTTGCGTCCTCAATCTTTACATTTTCCTTGGCCTCAATAGCCTGATGCAATCCGTCAGAATACCGGCGGCCATCCATAATACGACCTGTTTGCTCATCAACCAGTTTTATCTTTCCTTCATCAATGATATATTCAACATCTTTTTCGAATAGGGTATATGCCTTTAATAACTGGTTTACAGCATGTATACGCTCTGATTTTATGGAAAAATCACGCATCAATTCATCTTTCTTTGCTATTTTTTCTTCGTTAGAAAGATTAGATTTTTCAAGATCTGCTATCTCAGTACCTACATCAGGCATTATAAAGAAACCTGCATCCTCCCCTGATGAGGTGATCAGCTCAATACCTTTTTCTGTAAGTTCAACCTGGTTATTTTTTTCATCAATAACGAAGAACAGTTCAGAATCTACCTTAGGCATTTCTTTGTTCTGATCCTGCATATAATAATTCTCGGCCTTTGTCAGAACCTGCTTAACGCCGCTTTCACTTAAAAACTTAATTAATGCTTTATTCTTTGGTAATCCGCGATGTGCACGAAGCAAGGCCAACCCACCTCCATCAACATTTTTGTCGCCATTATTTATTGCTTTCTTAGCCTCATTCAACACCCCGGTTATAAAGCTTTTCTGATGGTTAACCAATCGTTCAATACGCGGTTTCAGATCCTGAAATTCATGCTCATCACCCTTTGGTATCGGGCCTGAAATGATCAGCGGAGTACGGGCATCATCAATTAATACGGAGTCGACCTCATCCACCATGGCATAATGAAGCTTACGCTGCACCAGGCTTTCTGGCGACTGGGTCATGTTATCCCGCAGGTAATCAAACCCGAATTCATTGTTTGTTCCAAACGTGATGTCAGCAAGATATGCCTTACGACGATCTTCGGAGTTTGGCTGATGTTTATCAATACAATCAACACTTAACCCATGAAATTCAAATATCGGCCCGTTCCACTCCGAGTCACGACGTGCCAGGTAATCATTTACCGTAACGATATGGACACCCTGACCAGAAAGCGCATTCAGATACGCCGGTAAAGTTCCAACAAGCGTTTTACCCTCACCAGTAGCCATTTCTGATATTTTACCCTGGTGTAAAACGATACCTCCGATTAGCTGTACCTCATAATGCACCATGTTCCATGTTACCGGAACACCGGCAGCGAGCCAGGTATTATGGTGAATGGCTTTATCGCCTTTAATAACTACATTGGTTTTCTTTGCCGCAAGCTCGCGGTCGAATTCTGAAGCTGTTACTTCAATGCTTTCATTTTCTGTGAACCGGCGGGCAGTTTCGCGCATTACGGCAAAAGCTTCGGGCAGGATTTCAAGCAGTACTTTTTCAAGTTGCTTATCCCGCTCTTTACGAAGTTGGTCTACCTGCTCATACAGGGCAGTCTTTGTACCCATATCAACTTCCGGGGCTTCAGCAATAGTGGTAAGTTCATTGATCTGCTGATCTGTATCTGAAAGATATTCGCTTATTCTTGCTTTAAAATCAAAGGTTTTCTGGCGCAATTCATCGTGAGACAGAGCTGAAAGTTTTGAGTACTCTGCTTTAATCTGTTCAACAATCGGTTGAATAACTTTTATATCGCGTTCTGATTTGCTACCGAAGAGTTTATTTAAAAATCCTAACATGCTTAGTTGTATAGTAAAAGGTCTGTTCTTCAACAATTACGCCATCACAGCCATTAAGCCAATTTGACATAATAATTTGCGAAATTACGGGAAAAGCGTGTATTATTATAATTATAAAACATTATAGATTCAAAGCCTGAACGATAAGCTCCCTTAACTTTCGCGTATCGATGTAAAAATAATCCGTTTTCTTGTCATTAGTCATTCAGAACAGGCCGGTTGCGGCCTTTTGCTGAGTTTTGCGGACAACGAGGTAGTCATCTTGGAGCGCAGTCGGAAGGGCAAGTCTCCCTGAGCGCCCGCCTGACGGGACGGGCAGGAAGTCGAAGGGACATACAGGAGACTTCCGGCAGCCAGGTTCGACCATCCTACGTTCACCAACGTAGGATTAGCGAAGATGGCCCGAACATGTGTGGGAGAAGGCCGCGTTCGGATACCCGATTTTCAACCGCAGCAACGCTGGAGTACTACCGGTCGATCTGGTTTCCCGGAGATGAAAAAAGTGGTATTTTTCAAAAAATAAACAACAGTAAAAACCCCCGTTATACTACCAGAATTGTAGAGATTGTGGGGGCTTTATAAGACATATATATAAGTTATGTGCAAGTTTAACAACGGCAGTGAAAAAACACCCTGACTACCCTGAGATATGGTAAGCGAAAGCCTTTCTTTTAAATTCAAGCCGAATCTTCAGAAAAGAATTTTGGCGACTTTACTTGACTATGGCATTTATTTCCTTGTCTTTTACATTTATGTCAATTTCTTGGGACACGCCAACGATGAAGGCGGCAAAACGGTAGACGGCCTGTTATTTCTTCCCCTGCCAATTACCTGGTTTTGTTATTTTATAATCGTTGAAAGTATCTATGGGGCGACATTAGGGTATCAAGCGTTTAACTTAAAAGTTGTGGCAGTTAACCGGAAGCTGATCTCATTTCGTCAGACTCTAAAACGACACTTACTTGATCCTATTGATATTTTCTTTTATGGAATACCTGCGATTATCGCTATCAAAAATTCCGAGAAACACCAACGGATTGGCGATATGTGGGCTAATACAATAGTGATAGACCTGACAGATCCTGAGCAGTATATCGATCACCAGGAAAGTATAGTGGTATAGCAGATATACGAAATAGGACAAGCTGTATCCGGGATTAATAGTATTCTGACTTTATTGAATTACCTCAAAATTGTACATCTATATCAATATAAGACACCTTAAATAAGCCAGAAAAAATCCCGTTTTAATATTCCATTCTGGTTTAGAAGAAATAGTGAAATTTTATAAACACATTCAATGGCATTAATATTATTTCCTTACGAGATAAAACTGACTGCTTTTTATATCTTTCCAGAAAATTATTTTTCATGAAAAAACTTTTACTTACTCTCATATTAACAGGTGTGGTACTTTTCACATTGAAGGCACAAATTAATTTAAGTGCAGGTGCCACTTATACTAATTACGGAACCGATAT
>DASWTL010000038.1:0-6223 GCA_036402155.1 Sphingobacteriaceae bacterium
AGCTTCTAAAGCATCATCATTATCAGTAAATTTGATTCTTCTCGTTATTATAAAAGTTTAGAAGCTGCTCCATGCCGGAATTTTCTCATTTACACGTACATACCCAATTCTCCCTGCTCGACGGCGCCGCCGACATTACCAAGCTTTTTAAAAAAGCTGCTGCTGATGGAATGAAAGCGATGGCAATTACCGACCACGGAAATATGTTCGGAGCTTTCAAATTCGTTGCCGAGGCAGCAAAACACGGGGTAAAGCCTATTGTGGGCTGTGAGTTTTACGTGGTGGATGACCGCCATAAAAAGCAATTTACCAAAGAAAACAAGGATGTTCGTTGTCACCAGCTGTTTCTGGCAAAAAATGCACAGGGATATAAGAACCTGATAAAACTATGTTCCCTTGGATTTATTGAGGGGATGTACAGTAAGTGGCCGCGGATAGATAAGGAACTGATCGAAAAATATCATGAAGGACTGATAGCCACAACATGCTGTATAGGGGCTTCAGTGCCGCAAGCTATCCTGAAAAAAAGTGAACAGGAAGCCGAGACCGAGTTCAAGTGGTGGCTGGATATGTTTGGGGAGGATTATTATATAGAACTTCAGCGTCACGATATTCCGGAGCAGGCAGTCATTAATGAAGTGCTGTTAAAGTATGCTAAGAAATATGATGTGAAGATCATCTGCTCTAATGATTCACACTATGTTGATCAGCAGGATTCAAATGCGCATGATATTCTGTTGTGTGTAAATACGGGCGATATGCAGAGCACTCCCATTGCAACCGATGAAGAAGGGGGGAAAGGCTATCGGTTCGGCTTCCCGAACGACCAGTTTTATTTCAAGACACAGGCCGAAATGGCTGAGCTGTTTCACGACCTGCCTGAAGCCCTGGATAACACCAACGAAATAGTTGATAAGGTAGAAAAGCTGCAGCTTAAACGCGATATCCTTCTGCCAAACTTCCCAATCCCACCTGAATTTAAGATTCATGATGATGACGTTCTGAATCAGTGGGAATATTTAAAGGATTTAACTTACACCGGCGCTAAGGAACGGTATATTGATATATCTCCGGAAATCCAGGAACGGCTTGATTTTGAGTTGTTCACCATCAGGACCATGGGCTTTGCAGGATACTTTCTCATCGTATCGGATTTTATTAAAGCCGGGCGGCATATGGGGGTGTTTATTGGTCCGGGACGTGGATCCGCAGCCGGATCGGCAGTAGCCTATTGTATTGGTATTACGAATATCGATCCTATAAAGTACAATCTTCTTTTTGAGCGTTTTCTTAATCCCGATCGTAAGTCGATGCCCGATATTGATACGGATTTTGATGATGCTGGCCGGCAAAAAGTGATCGATTATGTGGTTGATAAATACGGAAAGAACCAGGTAGCCCAGATCATCACGTATGGCTCAATGGCTGCCCGTACCAGTATCCAGGATGTGGCTCGTGTACTTGATGTTCCTCTGCCCGAAGTAAGCGCATTGAAGAAACTGGTACCCGAGACTTTAGGGATCACGCTTAAAGATGCATTTGAACAGGTGCCGGAGTTAAAAGCCATCCTGAAAGGAAATGATATCAGGGCGAAGGTTTTACGTGAAGCAGAAAAGCTGGAAGGCTCTGTCCGGAATACCGGGATCCATGCGGCCGGAATTATTATTGCCCCGGAAGATCTGACCAATATTATTCCGGTGGCCATGCTGAAAGACTCCGAGCTTTTGGTTACCCAGTTTGATGGCCGTGTAATTGAAGATGCCGGTGTAATAAAAATGGACTTTCTGGGCCTAAAAACCCTGACCATCCTGAAAGATGCCCTTCGTCTGATTAAGCAGAACCATGGTGTTGAAATCGAGATCGATGAAATCTCGTTAACAGACGAGAAAACCTTTGAACTTTACCAGCGCGGTGATACCAACGGAACATTCCAGTTTGAAAGTGACGGAATGCAGATGTACCTGCGTGAGCTAAAACCCGATAAGTTTGAAGATCTCATCGCCATGAACGCGCTTTACCGGCCCGGTCCGATAGAGTATATTCCTAAATTCATTTCGCGTAAGCACGGTCGTGAAGAAGTAACCTACGACCTTGCCGATATGCAGGAACATCTTGAGGAAACCTATGGTATTACGGTTTACCAGGAGCAGGTGATGCTTTTATCGCAAAAGCTGGCAAACTTTAGTAAAGGTGATGCCGACGTTTTGCGTAAGGCGATGGGTAAGAAGCAGATTGAGGTCCTTAATAAAATGAAGGCCCAGTTTATGGAAGGCTGTAAAACAAATGGCCACGATACCAAAATTGCAGAAAAAGTATGGACAGACTGGGAAGCTTTCGCCCAGTATGCATTTAATAAATCGCATTCTACCTGTTATGCCTTTGTTGCCTACCAAACAGCTTACTTAAAAGCAAATTACCCGTCGGAATACATGGCGGCGGTTTTAAACAACCAGAACAGCATTGAAAAGATCTCTTTCTTTATGGAAGAATGCCGTAAGATGGGAATTTCTGTTCTTGGACCGGATATTAATGAATCCGACATGAGTTTTGCCGTGAACAAAAAAGGCGAGGTGCGCTTTGGTATGGCTGGAATGAAGGGAGTGGGGGAGAAAGCCGTTGAAAGTATCATCGATGAACGCAATGAGAACGGGCCATATAAAGATGTCTTTGATTTTGCCCGCCGTACAAATTCACGTGCCGTAAGTAAAAAAGTTTATGAAAACCTGGTTTATGGTGGTGCGCTTGACTGTTTTGGATATCACCGGGCCCAATTCTTCTGTAAACCCGAGGGTTCGAATTTAACCGGAATTGAACGGTTGATCAAATACACCAATGATTACCAGTACAGTCAGAATTCATCACAGGTTTCCCTTTTCGGCGGAACAACGGATGCAGATATTACAGAGCCTCCGATGCCCGACTGTCCTGAATGGGGTTTGATCGAGCGACTTAAATATGAAAAAGAAGCCATCGGAATTTATTTAACAGGCCACCCGTTAGATAATTACAAGTTCGAGATGGATAACTTTTGTACACATCAGGTAAGGCATCTCGCATTAATCAATAAAGTAAAAGGCGGGGAATTGTTTGACGATGAAAAGGCAGAGTTTGATAAGATCCGTAACCGGGATCTGTGTTTAGGCGGACTTGTTTCTGCGGTACAGCACCGTACAACAAAAACAGGTAAACCATTTGGCTCATTTGTATTGGAAGATTATACAGATACTTCTGAAATAGTGTTGTTCGGCGAAGATTATGTAAAGTTTAAGCAGTTTCTTACCGACGGATATTTTCTTCAGATCCGGGGAACGGTGGGCGAAAGGTTTAAGCAAAAGGATAACTGGGAGTTTAAAGTAACCGGTATCGCGCTGCTTTCAGAACTTCGCGATAAAATGGCCAAATGTCTGACCATTCAGCTGCCATTGCATGAGCTTTCTGAAACCTTTATTACCAAAATGGATGAGATCATCCAGGTGAATTCCGAACAAAACCCCAGCCGCAACTGCCAGCTGAAGTTCAATGTGCTTGATTATGAAGACACTGTCTCGTTAGAGATGTTGTCAAAAAATGTTAAAATTTATCCAAGTAATGAATTTTTAGAGCATCTTAGAGAACTAAGTAATATTACTTACAAACTAAACTAAGATGAATGAAAACAATGTTGGTTGCAGCTGTTATCTTAACAGCTGCTTATTTTACTGCGAATGCCCAAACTAAGGGTACCAATACCCTTGGAGCTGGATTTGATGCCACATCTTATAAACAAGAATCCGGAAATTTTGAAAGCGAGAGCAAAGGTAATCACTTCAACCTTGGATACGGAAGGTTTATAAAGGATAATCTTAAATTGGGGGTTAATGGTACCTATTCCCATTCCACAAGTACATATTCCAGTAACACCGATTCGACGAAGGTAAACAAATACGGTGGAGGCATCAGCCTTCAGAAGTATTTTCCCCTGTTTAATAAATTCTATGCTTATGCGGGCGGTCATACAAATTATACCTACGCAAAGCAAACCAGTAATACACCTTCTAATAATAACTATAATGAGAATTCATACTTCCTTGGAGCCTCTGGAGGGGTAACATGGTTTGTTTCGAAACACTTTGCGTTTGAAGTAAATTTACTTTCAGGAGGTCTTAATTATTCGCGCGGTAAATATCCTAATGGCAACGGTTTTAATACCATGACTAATTTTAATGTCAGCACCAGCGGAAGTATCACTGATCTGGGCTTCATGGTTTACTTTTTATTCTAGTTATTCTAATGTCATATTGTCAATAACCATTTGTGGCAGAGATTTTGACTGGTATCTTTATACAAATTAAATTATTATGGCATTAGAAATTACAGATGCGAACTTCGAGGAGCTCGTATTGAAATCAGACAAACCGGTATTAGTTGATTTTTGGGCTGAATGGTGCGGTCCTTGCCGTATGGTAGGCCCGGTAGTAGAAGAATTGTCGAAAGAATATGAAGGGAAAGCTGTAGTTGGAAAAGTAAATGTTGACCACAATCCCGGAATATCAATGAAGTTCGGTATACGCAATATCCCTGCGTTGTTATTTTTTAAAAATGGTGAGATCGTAGACAAACAGATTGGCGCAGTGCCTAAATCTGTTCTGGCAGATAAATTGGTGAAGCAGTTAGCTTAAACAAATAATAAATAGAAAAACCCGTCTTAAGGCGGGTTTTTTTATTTATATGGAGTTCTCTAAGGTTAATATTAAGACTGTATAGTAGCACTAAAGGTATTCCTCATTATTAGCAGTCATTCTGCATATGTTTATATCCTCTATATAAATCTTCTGATTTTTATTAGATTTACCGGACGTGCATCAGAATGGAAATATCTTGCATTCTAATCAAGATTTCCAGATAGCAGATGAGAAAGAAAGTCACCCTGATGATGATTGTTGTTGTCGGATCAGCATTGAACAGGGAGATCTAGTCATATCATTCTGATGGAAATGTCAGACAATTCATAACCTAACTATACTTATATTGAAAATTACGTTAAGCCTTATTTATGCTTTCTTTGTACTGATGGGGTATAAACTAAGTGAAAGGAGTACCCATCATCAGATCCCGCACGTTGTGGATTCTCTCCGCAATGCCTCAGATTGGCCAAATGAACTTACGGTTACTCATTTTACCGGACCAGAGCTTACTCCCAGTCCGGCATGCCTGGCAGTAGCAGCCAGTGGTGAAGTATTTGTTGGCGTTGATAAAATGGGATCCCTGGGGAAAGATCCGGGGAAGGGCAGTATCATCAGACTTACAGACAGTAATAACGACGGGAAGGTAGACAGGTATACCGAATTTGCCGGTGTTGATAATCCGAGAGGGATACTGCCCATGGGAGATCAGGTATTTGTTCTTCACACAACTTTCTCAAAAGAAACGGGATTAGCCAGTGGTATGAACCTGGTAGTTTTTGCTGATAAAAATCAGGACGGTATAGCCGATGGTCCGTCATTACCGCTAATTAAAAATATCAGTTCACCTAAATTTTTGCAAAGCCGGGGCACTGACCATGCTACCAATGGTATACGGATGGGTATTGATGGTTGGATATATATAGCTGTAGGTGATTTTGGTTTCTACAACGCAGAAGGTCGGGATGGTACTAAATTAACTATGCAAGGCGGGGGAATCGTTCGCGTAAGGCCAAATGGCGAAGAAATGGAAGTTTACACCCATGGTATGCGTAATATTTATGATGTTGCGATAGATCCCTACATGAATATTTTTACACGTGGAAATACCAATGATGGCGGCGGCTGGAACATACGCTTCAGTCACCACATACAATCTGGTGAATATGGATATCCGCTTCTGTTTAAACATTTTACAGAGGAGATCATTCCGGGACTGGCAGATCTTGGCGGTGGCTCGGGGACAGGGGCATTATTTATGGATGATCCAAACTGGCCTCAACAATATAATCATGTTCCAATGATGGCAGACTGGGGTAAAAGTCAGCTTTTTATTCACCGGCTAACTCCTGATCACGCCAGTTTTAAACAAAAAGATGAACCCTTTATTAAATTGGCACAGATAACTGATTTGGATATCGATGGTTCCGGAAGGCTTTACTTGTCTGCATGGGACGGCGCTGGTTATTCGGGTAGCCCGGATAAAGGATTTGTAGTTCGGGCTGTACCTAAAGACTGGAAATATGTAGCGTTTCCTGATCTTAAAAAAGCTTCGGTCGGTG
>DASWTL010000039.1:0-4620 GCA_036402155.1 Sphingobacteriaceae bacterium
CTGCTCCCATATGGATACATCTCCGGATTGTAGTGGTAAAAATGTAAAACCCATCATTCACAAAAACTACCAGGGGGAGGATATTATTCTGCCCGACAATCCTAAAGAAGTTATCAGAATTAAGGATCACCCGGACCTGAAAGAACAGATTGGTAATGATATAATTACCGCAAGCGGTGAAACACTCCTTGGTGCTGATAATAAAGCTGGAGTTGCTGAGATCATGGATTTTGCACATTATCTGGTTGCACACCCTGAGATTAAACATGGACCCATTAAACTATTATTCACCCCTGATGAAGAAATAGGTCGCGGCGTAGATAAAGTTGACCTGATAAAGCTTGGCGCTGATTTCGCATACACTGTTGATGGGGAAACCCGGGGTTCAATTGAGAACGAAACTTTTTCTGCTGATGGAGCCACTATTACAGTTAATGGAGTAAGCGCCCACCCCGGCTTCGCAATGGGAAAAATGGAAAGTGCGATAAAGATCATCTCCGAGATTATTGCTGCACTACCAAAAGACCGGCTGGCCCCTGAAGCTACTTCCGGGCAGGATGGTTTTATCCACCCGGTTTCTATAAAAGGATCTGTAGAACAGGCATCTGCTGAGCTTATTTTACGTGATTTTTCAGAAGAAGGATTAAATACCAATCGAAGAATTTTAGAATTGATCTGTGAGGAGGTAATTGCAGGCTATCCAAACAGCAGCTATAACTTAAAAATAACCCCACAATACCGTAATATGAAACAGATTCTTGATACGGTACCAAAAATGATCGATTTTGCCAAAAAGGCGATTGAGCGCACCGGTCTTAAACCGAAATTACGCAGTATCCGGGGAGGAACTGACGGGTCGCGATTGTCATTTATGGGATTGCCTTGCCCGAACCTTTTTGCCGGTGAGCATGCTTTCCATAGCAAAACAGAATGGGTTTCTGTTCAGGATATGTATAATGCTGTAAATATGCTTATCCATCTCTCCATCATCTGGGAAGAAGAGTCTTAAGCATTCCTGTTCAAAAACTTTTTTCCTGCCGTTAAACCCGGTGTATTTAATTCTGTCTAACCACATTGTATCAGATATTGTGAACATGAAAAATTACCTTCTTTCAGCAGTTAAAATAATAATACTGATTCTCCTGGTATTACCGGCAAGCGCTCAAAAAAAATCAGATATACCTGCTCAAAATCAATGGATTACGGCGATAGTTGACGCCAAACAGGAAGAATGGGGAGACTCTCTTAAAAATTTCGATGGCGACACCAAATTTCATTACAGCATCGCAAATGACAACGATAATATTTATCTGGCTATAGCAGTGTCTGATAAACAGCGTATACAAAATATAATTGCGGGCGGAATTACTTTTTTTATAAATACAGAGGGAAAAAAGAAAGAAGGCCAGTCAATTACCTTTCCGGTACTTTCACCACATAAGCAACCGCAAAAAACTAACCCGGAACAAGCTATCCGTAAATCTGTGGCTTCTGCAAAAGCAATAAAAGTGATGGGATTCGAAAAAATTCTTGATGGCAGTATTTCGGTAAACAATGATTTTGGAATAAAAGCAGCTGCTGCCCTTACTGATAGCGGTCAATTCATTTATGAAGCTGCTATTCCTCTGGAGCGTCTTAACCTTATTGCCGGATCTGGCAAAGAGTTAAGTATTAATATAAAATTAAATATCCCCGACCATCCGCCACGTGTTTCAAGGATGTATGAAAGCCCTTACGAAACGCAAAGGAGAAGAAACAGAGGCGATTATAGCTCGCCTCAGAGCAGAACAATAATTTCTACAACCGCCCCCGCAGGCTTCTGGATAAAAAGAACTCTGGCAACTGCGTCACTTGCCAAATAATTAATTTAACACTTCCCGGATGAAGAAAATTCTAATCGCTATTATATTTGCTATGTTAAGCAATTATACATGGGCACAAACCTCCCATGAGATCAAAGGAGTAGTAAAAGACACAACCGGATTGTCTGTTATTGGCGCAGGAGTGAAGCTTACTTCTGCACAGGACACACTAAGAAGTGTGACAAACAGTGAGGGCTTATTTACATTTAAAGACGTTAAATCAGCTCAGTTTACCATTACAATTACCAGTTTGGGATTTGGAACCTTCACTAAACGGTATCTTTATAATAATACCCAGCCCACTATAACACTTGATCCAATTACCTTAAGGGAGCAATCAAACCTGCTAAAAGAGGTTGTAATTTCAGGGACATCATCTGTAACAATCAAGGAAGATACTGTAGAATTCAAGGCGGCAGATTATGCATTAAGAGAAAATGCTACTACCGAAGATCTGCTAAAAAAACTTCCGGGTTTGGAAGTTGACAAAGATGGTAATGTAACATCGCAGGGAAAGGAAGTGACACGTGTAAGGGTAAACGGCAAAGATTTTTTTGGTGGCGATGTAAAAACGGCCACTCAAAACCTACCTGCTGACCTTATTGAAAGAATCCAGATCATTGATGATTATGGCGATCAGGCAAATGTTACGGGATCCAGAACCGGCGAATCAGAACAGATCCTGAATATCCAAATCCGCCCGGATAGAAATAAAGGGTACTTTGTAAACGGAAATGTGGGGGTGGGTGATGAGGAACGGTATCAGGCACAATTGAATGCCAATTACTTTAATAACACCCGCCAATTATCCGTTTTAGGGAATTTGAATAATACAAACGCATCGCTTTTCAGCGGTGGTCCGGGTGGCGGAGGTCGCGGCGGAAGCAGCCGTAGCGGGGGTAGTTCCAGTGGTGGCGGAAGCAGTTTTGGCGGAGGAGGAAGTAGTTTATCAAGTGGACGTAGCCGTGGCGGAAGCAGTTTCGGAGGTAGTGACGGCCTTACCGATGTCGCATCACTCGGCTTTAATTACCGTGATCAGTGGAGTAAAAAATTAGTTTCATACGGTAGTTACAGCTTTTTCAAACGTGATAATAATGTTCTTTCAAACATACTCCAGGAAACTGTTTTCCCTGACAACGGCATAATTGTTATTGATCAGAATTTAAATTCAAACACGATTACCAATAATCACCGCTTTAACTGGAATTTTGAGTATCAGGCAGATAGTTTAAATTTTATAAAGTTCTCACCCTCAATAAATTATAGCACTACAACAACTAATAATATCGAAGGTGCGCTGCGAAATCAAATGCAGAATGCCGGTTTATTGAATAGCCTTAATCAATCTACATTAAATAATACCTCCTCATCCACCCCCAGCTTAGGTGGTAATCTTTTATTAAACCACCGGTTTCTTAAAAAGGGCAGAAATATATCTTTGAATCTATCATTAAATTCGAATGATATAGAAAATGATCAGGATGCTAACAGCCGCCTTCTTTTTTACGACAACAATGGTTCTTTAACCAAAGATTCTTTACAACATCAGTTACTTTTAACAGATAACACCAGCTTGAGCGCCGCTTCAAGACTTCTCTATATCGAGCCCTTAGGCCAGAAATCAAGTCTGGAGATGAACTGGAATCATACCCGTGCAGAGTATAACAACAATCGGGAAACCATTGGGATAGATGCATCAGGAAATAATACTCCGATCAATGAACTGAGCAATTTGTATAATTATACCTTTAGTACCAATAACTTTGGTTTAACTTATCGTTTTGCTGATAAAAACTACAATTATTCAATTGGATTAAGCGGACAGCCCACCTTACTAACCGGTGAATCGATCAGCCGCAATATATCTACCCGCCGTACAGGCTTTAATTTTGTACCAATTGCAAGATTTGTTTACAAATTCTCACGCACGAAAGAATTTAACGCGAATTATTATGGTCGAAACACTGAGCCGTCCTATTCTCAGATTCAGCCTGTTGCCGATCGGTCAAACCCACAATATCCAATTATTGGTAACCCAGACCTGAATGCGGAGTTTAATCATATGTTTAATATCCGTTACAATAATTTCGATTATAAAACCGGAAAATCATTGTTTACTAATATAACCGCAAGTTTTACTGAAGACAAAATTGTTTCAAATACGGTGCTGATCAGAAATCCTGATAAGACCTTTACCCAGGAAACCCGGTATCTAAACGCAGATGGGTATTATACGCTCCGGGGCTTCTATGCCTTATCAATTCCGGTAGCTGAGCGTAAATATACTTTTTCCTTTATAGGAGCTGCCAGCTATGCCAATAATATTTCGTTTAGCAATAGCCTTGAAAATATCGGAAAAAACACCACCCTGTTTCAGCGTTTAAGAATAATTGTAAATCCTGCAAAATGGATAGAATTTAATCCTTCGGTCAGGTATATGTTTAATAAGAATACCTATTCATTGTCAACGTTAAACAGTAATAATGAAGCATCAACCTGGTCATTGGAAGCTGAAGGAAGATTTTTCTTTCTAAAGTCAATGGTTTTAGGAATTGATTTCAGTAAAAATTACAATAATGGCTATTCCGGCGATGTTTCTGCTAACCCGATGATATTAAATACCTACCTGGAAAAACAGTTCTTTAAAGATAAAAGAGGAAGTTTAAAGCTTCATGGATTTGATTTGTTTAATGAAAATACTTCTGTGTCAAAAACATTCACTGATAACTCAACCATTGATACCCGCAGTAACCGTTTA
>DASWTL010000040.1:0-11636 GCA_036402155.1 Sphingobacteriaceae bacterium
ATTTTTCCTCAGTATTATAATAATCAGCAGGAGTTAAAAAATCCAGCGGCTCTTTATCTAAAATTTTTTTACAAGACGTAATGCTTACAAAAAATAAAATAAGCAGGAGACAATATTTATATTTCATAATATTTTTTTTAAGATTGACGTATTTAGAATGAAGCCCTAATTCCGAAAGTAAGTGTGCGTGCCTGCGGATAAGCAGAGTAATCAAAACCGGGAGTTAAAACACTATGTCTTACAGATGTTTCGGGGTCCATTCCTGAATAATTTGTAAACGTCAGCAGATTCTGCGCAGAGACATTAAAACTTAACCTATTGAGGTATAGAGGCTTGATCAGATTTGGCGGTATTAAATAACTTAATGAGACGGTCTTAAGACGAAGATAGGATCCATCTTCCAATACCCTTGTGGACATATAGCCAGCAGGGCCCTGACCACCAATTTTATATAATTCGTTTGACCTGTTCTCCGGAGTCCACCTACTATTATATGTGGCATATTGGTTCACATTAAACATATTGATGTAGTTTCCTTCAAATATCATACGGTTGGCATTGAAAATCTCATTTCCATATGACCATTGCAGGAAGACACTCAGATTGAACCCTTTGTATGAAAGATCATTTAAAAACCCGCCGGTGTGAAGCGGTTGCCCACGGCCAATAACTGTCATATCACTTCCGTCAATACTGCCATCGTCATTGATATCCTTATATTTGATATGACCCGGTTGGATAAAACCCCTTTGATTTCCGTTTGTTGGTATGTTACTTTTTAATATATAGCTGCCTGGTGCCGGACTGTCAAAATCCTCCTCCTGATAAATGCCATCAAATATATAGCCGTAAAACATTCCGGCTGGATAACCAATTCTGGAAATATACAAGGGAGCAACATTCTGTCCTACGGTCATGTTTGAAAACATGTACTCCTGGTTCCTTGTTAGTTCAAGGATCTTATTCTCATTAAAGCTGATATTAAGACTCGATTGCCATGTTAATGCCTTTGACTTGATATTTACAGTATTTAAGCTTAATTCCAGACCGGTATTTCTAATAGAACCAATATTTTTGTAGGATCTCAGATACCCGGTAGTAATTGGCATTTCAGCGTTCAATAATAGATCTTTAGTGGTTTTTCTATACAAATCGACAACAAATTCAACGCGGTTATTGAATAAACCCAAATCATAACCGATATCCAGCTGTTCAGTACTTTCCCATTTTAGATTTGGATTTCCAAGTTCCGAAATAATAATACCTTGCGACGGTGTAGCATTATTGAATGAGTAGGAAGCTGACAGCGGTAAGCTCAAGTTTGAAAAATATTCATAGTTACCAATTCTGTTGTTTCCTGTCACTCCAAAGCTGGTTCGTAACTTTGAAGCGGATATTAGTTGGCTGTTTTTTAGAAAACTTTCTCTCTTCATGTTCCAGGCCAATGCCGCAGAAGGAAAATATCCCCATTTGTTTCCCGGGTGAAACTTAGATGAACCATCCGCGCGGAAAGTTGCCGTAAATAAGTATTTTGATTTAAAATTGTAGTCCGTTCTGGCGAAATATGACATCAATCCATACTCACCTCCACTAGCCTCGCTCAAATATGGAATACCTTCATCTAAACCATACTTCATCAGGTCTTCATTAGGCAATTGCTGAACTGCAAATCCCAGGGTTTCACTTTTTGAATCCTGAACAGCAAATCCACCCATCAAAGTGATCCTATGATTGCGCTTAAAAGTATTCTTATATGTTAGCGTATTTTCATTTGACCAGGTACTGCTTTCTGCATATCTGAATGAGCCATTAACCCCCCTGTTAGAGGAACGGTTTAACGGGCTCCCTTGAGGAGTCTTGGAATTATAGAATCGGTTAAGATCTGATTTATAGCTTCTTACAGCCCCTGTACTTCTGAATTGCAGGTTCTTCAAAATGTCATACTCCAGATAAAGATTAGAAAGAAAACTAGTTGAATTGTTATGATTGTATTCGTTCTCGCTGGATGTTAACGGGTTTATTCTAATATCAGATGGATTTGTATTATCCGGGTCGCTTTCTAGGTCTACAAGATCCAGATCAGGGTTCCCCGATACCGGTCGATACCCCCATGTACGGTATAAAACATATGATGTAAAATTACCGCCTCCGCCATCGTTTACCTGCTGTCCGAATGTTAAATTTTTACTGTAGTTAGCCGTGATACCAGTTCTTATTTTTTTGCTTAATGTCTGATCAACAGAAACCCTACCCTGATACCGCTTTGAACCTGTATTTAACACGATGCCTTCCTGGTTAAATAACGAGCCTGAAATGGAATACTTCGTATCTGCCGATCCGCCTCTGACTGCAAGACTATGAATTTGCATGGGAGAATCACGCAGTAATAAATCCTGCCAGTTAATGCCGCTGATATTTTTATAACTTTCCAGCGTCCGGCCATTGGGATCATACAAAGTATCTATTTGCGGATCCAGTTCTGCCGGGGTATACATCCTTTGTGCCGTTAATTTATTCACTTCTAATTGATGCCTCACAAAATCATATGGTGACATCATTTCCATCTTTTTCTGTGCTTGTTGAAATCCTACAGAACTGTTAAAAGTTATTACTGGCTTTCCGGTCTTTCCTTTCTTAGTTTCAATAATTATAACACCATTAGCTCCTCTGGAGCCATAAATGGCTGTAGCTGATGCATCTTTCAAAACGTTTATTGATGCGATATCATCTGGGTTTAATGCAGAGTTGTCCGGATCTTCAATTGGAAAACCATCAATAACATATAATGGAGAATTACTTTGTGTTAATGAGTTAGCTCCACGGATAACAATATCCATACCTGAGCCAGGCTGACCGTCAGAGGAAGAAACCTGGACACCGGCTATTCTACCTGCCAGCGCCTGGTCAAAAGATGCTACAGGAGCCTTCATTAAGTCAGTCATTTCAACCTGTGACACAGATCCGGTTAAATCCTTTTTATCAACTGATCCATAACCAATTACAACCACATTACCAAGGGTTATCATTTCTTCTCTTAAGGTTACATTCAGCACATTTCTGCCCGACACCCGATGTTCTTGTGTAGTATAACCCAAAAAAGTAAATACTAATACAGAGCCAGATTCAGGAACATCTATTCTGTAATTCCCTTTAGCATCCGAAACAGTACCAGTTTGTGTCCCTTTAACCCGCACGCTCACTCCCGGCAATCCCAGCCCTAATGAGTCGGTGATCCTTCCGGTTACAATTATCTTTTGAAGTGATATTTGACCAGTTTTTTTCCTGATCAATACAGTCTGATT
Organism: Sphingobacteriaceae bacterium; assembly: GCA_036402155.1. Taxonomy (GTDB): domain Bacteria; phylum Bacteroidota; class Bacteroidia; order Sphingobacteriales; family Sphingobacteriaceae; genus DASWTL01. The sequence continues at coordinate 3,303 of DASWTL010000040.1, forward strand.
TTCAATCGAATAAGTGACCGGCTGATCGCGAAAAACATAATCAAGTACCTCTTTTAGAGGGCGTTGCTGAAAATTAAGCCTAACGGAAGAGGCTTCTTCCAAATCGGCGGAAGCATATAAAAAATCATATCCAGTTTGCTTTTTTAATTCTTTGAAAATATCTTTTAGGTTTGCATTTTCCGTTCGTATGGTTACATCCTGGGCCAGAACTGAAGTGGCTCCGGCCTGAAGAGTAACTATAAACATTAAAATAAAACATAATTTCATTGTAAGAACTAACTTAGCCGGTACGCAACAAAGCATACCCAATTTTTGCGTAGTAAAATTTTTGTACATTTGGTTATTAGGTTAATTTAATAGACTTTGAATTCCTAACGTAGCTTTTTGAGCTGCGGACCAGGAGTGCGGCAAACACTTCTGGTCTTCTTTTTAGCTGATGTAAAGTTTAGATCATAACTATTATCTTTCTCCCTTCTTTTTTAAATTGTGCAACTTCTATTTTTTCTAAAAAGTCTAACAGTTCATCCAGGCTTTTTGAACGGGAGAATGTTCCGCCGACTTTTTTCTCAATTCCTTTTCTCCTTTCAAAGGATACATCTACATTATACCATCTGGCCACATCCCTCATAATGGTTTCAATATTCTGATCTTCAAAAACAAAGTATCCGTTTTTCCATGCGATAGCCGCTTCAGCGTCTACCACCTGACTTACAAAATAATCTGATTGAGGGACGCTTACTGCACGTTGCCCGGGTTTTAGGTGTAATATGCTTGAATTTTTAACCACATCTACACTGCCTTCAAGCAGGGTTGTTGATATACGCTGATCCTCTGCATAAGCAGAAACATTAAAATGCGTACCAGTAACTTTAATATCAGTATCACCTGCTGTTACTCTGAAAGGCATACCGGTATTCTTTGCCACCTCAAAGTAAGCCTCACCGGTAAGTTGCACCAACCTCTCTTCGCCTGAAAAATAAGATGGATAAGTCAATGACGAGGCAGAATTCAGCCAAACCTGTGTACCGTCCGGTAACGTGATCTGATACTGCCCCCCCAAAGGAATATTTATTTTATTCATGAATGGCTTTTCAGCTTTTCCCTTGCCAGCTTCATAAATAAGCTGCCCATCTTTTAACTTCCTTATAGTAACTTCCTGCCTTTTAGCAAGTATCCCGTTAATCTTGTCGTCCAGCCTGATTATTGACCCATCCTCGAGAGTCAGTGTTGCAGACTTTGTTCCTGGCTTTACAAATTCCGTTGCCGGGTGATTGGCAACCACAACTTCCGGTGTAGAGGGTTGAGTGTATAAGAGAACGCCCACAGCAATAAATAAAGCCAACGATGCAGCCCACAAAAACCGGTGTACATAGCTCTGTGATGATACTTTTTGAGTTACATTAACTTTTTCCAGATGTTGTTGTATCCTCGCCTTAACATCATGTTTGTGCTTTTCATCCTTCCACTGCCATTTGCTGGAAATTAAGCGGCTATTTATCCAGGCTTCAACAAGTTCCTTTTCAGAAGGGGTGCATGTACCTTTTAAGTATTTATTAAGTAATTCTTCCGGCTTTTCTTTTTCCACTTTTATGGCTTATATTTTATAAGAGTATCAAATAACAGTTAGGTAGTAGGTGAAAGAAAAAAGATTAAATCATAGCAAAGACTCTATCTTATTCAATCACCCATACTTTTAGATACATTGCTGCAATAGGGTTAGAAGTTCTGACCTGTTTATTTTATACTTTCGGTTCCCAGCCCGGCTGGTACTCACGGCTCCAGTATTTCAAAGCTTCTTTATTATTTAATATATGTCCGTTCTTTGAATCAATTTCTAAAGTACTGCCGCTGCGCTGAGCGATATTGCCCAGCTGAACCAGTAGCGTGCTCTGATGCCCACTTAAAATATCTGCGTTCAGTTTTGTCCCCTTACGGATGCCATCGAAAAAATTCTGGATATGCAATGCATCCAGAACTTGCGACGGATTTGTAAGACTGGTAGCTTCCACTTTCGTGTCATCCCTTGATTCTTTGATTACCTTATTCTTCAGATCACGGACAACATATTCATTTTTGCCGCCAATATATAAGGTACCGGTTTCACCATAAAATATTACTCCAACGGTAGATCCTTCAATTGGCGCTGCATTACAGCTCCTTCCTTCCCAGGTCAGCGCTGTATTGTTATCAAATTCCATGCTGATAACCTGAGTATCTGGTGTTTCCCAGTCATCCTGGTAACGGTAACGGCCTCCCGATGATGTTACTTTATTGGGATACGCTACTCCTAAACCCCACCGGGCAATATCTACAAAATGGGTTCCGTTATTCAAAGCCTCCCCCGTTCCCCAATGCCAGAACCAATGCCAGTTGTAATGAAGGATATTATCTTTATAGGCTACCCTTGGAGCCGGTCCCTGCCACAGATCAAAGTTTAACCACTCCGGAACAGGCGCAGGCTTTCCAACTCCTATCGACGGACGGTTATTAGTATACCAGGTTTTTGCAAAATAGGGCCGGCCAATTATGCCTCCCTGCAATTCTTTAATTCCCACCTGAACATTGGGCCATGACCGGCGCTGGTTACCCATCTGGATAACATTCTTGTACTTCTTTGCTGCAGCAACCAGGATCTCCCCTTCATTAGGGTTATGACTGGCCGGTTTTTCAAGGTATACATGTTTACCCGCCTGTGAGGCCAGGATGGCTGCCGGAGCATGCCAGTGATCCGGTGCGGCAACAACTAATGCGTCCACATCCTTATATTCAAGAGCCTTTCTAAAATCCGGCTGCGCTTTGGGACGCTTTTTCTGGTTCTTTTCTACACGATCAATGCATTTAGCAGCAGCACGGCTATCAACATCACAAACATAGGTGATCTCACAATTGGGTTGAAGCGAAAAGTTGGTTGCCAGTGCCAGTCCGCGTGCATTCACACCCATCATAGCAACTTTAACCCGATCATTAGAACCAATGATACTGGCGTAACTCTTGGCGGTAAAACCAGGCAGGATACCACCAAACGATACCGCTGCAGCTCCTGTTAATGCAGTCTTTATAAAATCTCTGCGTGTTTTATCTGACTCTTTCATAATCTAAATCAAAGTAAATACAAACTTTTCATTACACAATATTAAGGTGATTGAGCTGAATGCAGGTGGAAAATCCTATCATTTTAACCCTAAAATTCTACCTCCATTTAGGATGAAAAAGTCAGAAATCAACAGAATACTTACCTAAATCCAATAACCATCAAACAGAAAAGTAAAATAAAATAAGTTTAGGATGTAATAAACTATTTTGAAAAGTGCTGATTTACTGATGCTTACCTAATGACCAATAGCTATATAATAGTTTAGCTGGATCCAAACATTTTGGAGTATCCTTCAAAACCACATGAAAAAATAAGTAGACGTTGTGTGCATTTTCTACATGAGAAAGCTTTCAACAACATGATTTGGATACTAACCCTTGCAGGAATAAATGTAAGAGGGCATACGGTCTATGTCGTATGCCTTCTTACATGTTAGTGGTTCAGGATTTATTTCCAGCCCGGATTCTGTGTCAATGCCGGATTTAACACTATTTCACTTAGTGGAATTGAGTTTAAATAATCACGTCCTACTACAAAACCGTAACCATTTGGAACCACATTTTTATAGGGATCAAGAAATCCATTATTATCAACTGGGAACGTATTTTTTATAAGCTGGGAAGCAAGGAACCCCTTAGGGCGTTTGCCAACAATCAGTTCATCGGCAGCAGCCCATCTCATAATGTCTGAAAGTCTGAAACCTTCCAAAGAAAGCTCTACCCTGCGTTCGCGTCTTATTTCATTAATTATTGGTGAAAGAGTTGGAAAATCCCATGCTGGATCCGGTGTAATGCTGGTTAGAATTAAATTAGGCATCCCAACCCTGTCTCTCAGGTATTTAATAGTTTTATCTATATCAGCCTGGGTAATTGTTCCCAGTTCAGCTTTAGCCTCAGCATAATTGAGTAAAACTTCTGCATACCTGTAGATAATAGAAGGAGTTTCTTCAAATTGCTGAACGTGGTAAATCATGTTAGGATTATATCCTTTTAAAACCAGGTACCCGGTCGGTGCATTATGATCTCCGTTTGTATTGAGCTTATCATAAACTTCTTTCCACAATTTATTTGGTGAACCGGCAGTGATTTTCCACACATCATCCGGTGATGCAATGGTTTGAAAAAATCGTGGATCACGATTCTCACCTTCAAGCTTTACTGTGGCATATCCTTTAAAGTTGGGGTTATTAGAAATAGGCTTTCCATCAATAACCAAATACGAATCAGCTAACTGTTTAGTGATCGTGTTACCAGCGGGGGTTTCCATACGGAAATTTCTATCATTTACGAACGCAGAACTTCCCCTGGTTAAGTCGTTGTCATATTGCTTCCAGAACATCACCTCTTTATTTGAGGAATAGTCTTGTAATGCGAACAAGTCTTTATAATCAGACAATGGCTTACCGGTTTTATAAATTTCATATTTTCCGGACGCCATAACCTTTTCGGCAGCCTCAACAGCCTTATTAAAATACTTATTAGGCTGTGGGTTTGTAACACCAAAAGGCCCACCGGCATGGTATTTTTCCCATGTACCTTCATATAATGCAACTCTGCTCTGCATCAATAAGGCCATCCATTTATTTACACGACCGGCACCGTTGGTCTTATCTTCTGTAAGGTATTTCGCAGCTGAATCAAGAGATGCTATGATATTATCTGCTATAACATTTCTGGGATCTCTCGGCTTGAAAAGATCCGGATCAAGTGGCTTAAGCTCGGTGGTAATCCATGGAATATCTCCGTAGCTTTCTAAAAGGTTAAAGTAAACTACAGCTCTGAAAAAATAAGCCTCACCTAGATATTGTTTATAGGTATTAAAAGCATACCTTTCTTCAACTCTTTTATAATTATCAAAAAAGTAATTGATATTTCTAACACTCCCAAAACCTATAGATCCGCTGGTGGAAATTGTCCGGGATCCTTCTAAGCGCTGATCAATATTAATTCTGATCTCGTTATCGCTATCAAAATCGCTTCCATGATTAGCATATCTTGGAAAAATTGTTGCGTTATAAAATTGATTTACATATGTCTTAAGGTCGTCTGGATTCTTAAAATAGTCTACGGCAGCAACTTCATCCTGAGGAGAGCGATCCAAAAAATCTTTTTTGCATCCGGTTAAGAGCAAAGCCCATGCTATGAAACTGATAAATATTTTTAGAGTTTTCATAAATACTTAGTTAAAAGGTTAAATTAAGTCCCATTGTCAGATAGCGTGAAGCCGGGTATGTTGCCTGGGGAACATTGCCTGTATTTCCTGCAAATACGGTTTCAGGATCATAAACTTTCGGGAGATCAGAAAAGGTCAAAAGATTTTCCCCAGCCACATAAATTCTGGCTTTTTGTAAAAACATTTTACTCGAAAGCTTCTGAGGCAAAGTATACCCTACATGCATATTCTTCAATCGTAAGTATGCTCCATTAAGTAAATATCTGGATTGGGTTTGGCGATTTTTAGTAGTTTGAGCGTTGAAATAAGGCTTCGCAAAGTAAGCATCTGTATTCGGGCCGAACATATTCGTTTCAGTAGCCGGACGCCAGTAATCCAGTGCGGGAGAATCTTTTAGGATGGTGGACGATCCAAAAGAGGTGTTCATCCCCCAAAACATACTCGCATTACTATGAGGATAATAATCATGCTTGCCTAAGCCCTGCCAAAACATACTAAAATCAAATCCCTTCCAGTTGATCCCCGCTGTCATACTATAATTAAACCGTGGTAAGCTATTACCAATGACTGTTAGGTCCCCATGATCATCCAATGTTCTTGAGCCGGGGTTAATAACACCATCTCCGTTAAGGTCTTTGTATTTCATATCACCAGGCCCCCAGGATGTAGCAAAGAATGACTGGTTGGGCATCGTTTCCCCCGCTGTTTGAATTAAGCCGTCGGTAATATATCCCCATATCTCACCATATTCTTTACCGTTATACCAGGTATCAATAAGCCCCTTATCATTCCTATATTCTAATATAGTTGACTTACTGTCCCCCATACTAACCCGGGCATTGTATGAAAGACTAGGTGTAATGCGGTCATTCCAGCTAAGTGCTACTTCAAAACCTTTTGTTGATAAGGAAGCATTGTTACGAAATGGTGCACTTGTACCTAGAAGATATGTGGGCGTTTCTACAGGGCCTGTCATGTCAGTCGTTTCCCGGTTGAACAAGTCAAAGACCAAGCCTAACCGATTATTGAGCATTTCGGCATCGAAACCTAAGTTAAGGGTAGTAATTGTTTCCCATGTTAAATCATCACTGATTAACGCAGGCGCAAATGCGTACGGAGGACGTTCACCGTTAACAAGCCAGTTCAACTCATTTACAACGTTCATCCTTTCCAGGTACAAATAATTATCAACGTTCTGATTGCCCAGTGCTCCGTAAGATCCCCTGAATTTCAACGTATTTACATAAGGTTTTATCGGTTCCCAAAAGCTTTCTTTGGAAATGTTATAACCCACGGATGCTGAAGGGAAGAAACCCCACCTCAGATCTTCAGCAAACCTGGAAGAACCATTGTAGCGGGCGCTAAATTCAAGCAGATATTTTTCTTTAAAATTATAGTTTAAGCGGCCAAAAACACCAAGCGTTGCCCAGTTCCACATCTGGTCAGTAACCGTTTTATTTCCAAGTGCAGTACTTAAAGATGGAACTTCGATAGTAATTAAGTTTGATCCTGTTCCATTAAGGCTGGAAAATGATTTTTCTTCCTGTTCATACCCCCCTAGTACTTTAAAGTAATGATTGGTAAGCTGTTTCTCATAGGAAGAAACCACATTAAACAAGGAATACAGAGGCTGAGAAAAAATGGACTGATATCCGGAAGTAGGCTTACCTATATTTCCGAATGCACCGTTCCCAAGTTCTACCATTACCGGTTTCGGATTTACAGCACCTTTTTCAGTTTGAACGTTATGGTTATATGAAATATTTGTTTTCCATCCCTTTACAGGTTCAAGTTCCGCGCCAAGTGCTATTAAAAAGTCATTGCTTTCCAGCTTATCTCTGCCACCATCCTGCATCATCCTGACTAACGGGTTTTGGATGGTACCGTTAATATTGTACATCGGCGTCATAGGCGACCAGGTAATAAATTCACCAAAAGAGTAATCTCTTCCAACTGTAGTTATACCCAATGGATAATCAGAATTACCTTTTGCGTATTTCAGACTGGAGTTAACACTAAGCCAATTGGTTATCCTGGTTGAAATGTTAGCTAAAAAATTATATCTTTTATACAAATCATAACCAAAGTTATACAATCCGTCCTGATCTGTGAAGCCACCAGCGATATAGTATTGGGTATTTTGACTACCTCCGGAAACATTGATATTATGCTTCTGATTGAAGGAGTTATCTTTATACATTAATCTTCCCCAGTCGTAGTTAGCATTTCCATTTCGTCTGCCCAGGAAGATCCCGCTTATAGGATTCTTTGGATCATATTCATGGGGAAATGTACCTGCCATATAGCCTTTGATTCGCTCCATTTGTTCGTCGCTGTACAGCGCCGGTAACGATGCATTTGCGTTGGCCTGGTTATAAGCGGTAGCCCATGTTAGGGCATCTACCTGGCTAGGTGGTCTTATTGGAGAAGCGGAGGATAGTGTATTGTTATATTGAATATTAACCTTTTCTCCCTTTGCGCCTTTTTTCGTCGTGATCAAAATAACTCCGAAAGGTGCTCTTGAACCATAAATTGCCGAGGCAGAAGCATCTTTTAAAACAGAAACACTTTCAATAGATTCAGGGTCTACATTGTTTATATCAATCTCAACGCCATCAACCAGGATAAGCGGAGCGGCATTTCCATTAATTGAACCTATTCCTCTAATATTCACTCTGCTTGCAGCACCTGGTTCACCGCCCCTGGAGTTCATAGAGATATTAAGATTCGGGGATGTACCCTTTAAAAGATCTGCAACTTTCGTAGCAGGCCTGTTTTCAAGTTGTTCGCCAGAAACGACATCAACCGACCCGGTTAAGTTGGCTTTTTTCTGCGTTCCATATCCTACTACTACAACTTCATCCAAGCTACCGGCTTGCTCGGTCAGCGTAACATCCACTACATTCTCCTGCCTCTCGCTTAACGTTATTTGTTTGCTTGTTGTCGAAAATCCTATATAACTAAAAATTAATACGTATTTGCCGGCAGGTAGATTAGAAAAACTATAATTACCACTAGCATCAGTGACCGTTACCCGTGTGGTACCTTCCAGTTTTACGGTTACACCG
>DASWTL010000041.1:0-2674 GCA_036402155.1 Sphingobacteriaceae bacterium
GGCCATCCTCCAGAAGAATACCAGGTGTGCCTTCCAGCATTTCTGTTTTTATTCCAAACCGGTTGGTTGCATCATATTCATCTTCAAGTGTTTTTTTCTTATCTGTAGGATGGAGGAATAAATAACCGTTTAGGCGCCTGAAGTCGCAATCGATATTTTCTTCAAACACGACACGCTCTATAAAATCAATAGCTGCAGTATGGCTTTCTGCGGCATATTTTGCACCTTCTTCTCCATGATATTTTTCAATTTCATGGTAAAAATCGTCCAATGCATTTACAATGTGCGCTGTAGTTCTGCCGGTTTCGCCGCTACCCACATTGCCGTCCTCTATCACTACTACAGACTTGCCACTTTTTGCCAGACAATAGGCAGTTGTAATTCCTGATATTCCAGCGCCAATTACAGCAACGTCGGCAGTTATATCCTGCGAAAGTTTTTCAAATTTTAGTTGTTCTGAAGAATCCAGCCAGAAAGACTGATTTTTACCGGAAGTTTCGATGTCTGAGTTTTCAGGATGCTTTTCATCCGGAGTTAAATGATTAGGTTCCATAGTAAAGATTTTTACTATTAACCTTTATTATGTGAATGTGGTTTCGATCGAATTTGGTAACTAATCAAAAATCTCGAACTTATCCCAGAATCCATCACGGGGAAGGGGGGCAAAGATATTTACGGGTTCTTTTTTTACCGGATGAATAAATTCCAGCCGCCGCGCATGCAGGCAGATACTTTTTTTAAGACTTCCGCGCGGATAACCGTATTTATTATCACCGACTATGGGGCAGCCAAGGGTTGATAATTGCACCCGGATCTGATGGGGCCTGCCGGTCAGAGGATCTACTTCCAAAAGATAATACCCATTCAATTCTCCGATAAGTTTGTAATTCAGCTCTGCCCGAAGGCTTCCCTCAACCGGGTTTTCATATGCTTTAGTGACATTTTTCTGCGGGTTCTTAACCAGGTAATGAATCAGCGTGCCTTCCGGAGGGTGGGGCATTTTTCTGACTACCGCCCAGTAGGTTTTTTTCATTTCGCGGTTTTTAAACATCAGATTTATGCGATCCAGGGCCTTGCTGGTTTTGGCAAATAAGATCACACCGCTAACCGGCCTGTCCAGCCGGTGTACTACACCAAGAAATGCACCATTGGGTTTATTATATTTTTTGGCGATGTATTTTTTTACCTTTTCATCCAAAGATTCATCACCTGTATCGTCTACCTGCACAATATCTCCTGCGCGCTTATTTACTGCGATCAGGTGATTATCCTCAAACAGGATGTCCTTATCGGTAACTTCAATCTTAAGATCAGGTATTTTAAATTTTGGCATGCGTAATCTTCTTTGAATTCAGAAGTCTTATCCTCTAATACTGCTCAGAACTGTTAGGGAAATCATTTGATTTAACATCTTTTACATATGACTGGACAGCGGAATTGATATTATCATACAAATTTAGGTATTGGCGCAGAAACCGGGGTTTAAATCCTTTTGTGAGCCCCAGCATATCATTTATTACCAACACCTGGCCATCACAGCCTGCACCGGCACCTATACCTATGGTTGGGATTTTTAAAGACGCCGTAGCTTCAGATGCAAGCTTTGCCGGTATTTTTTCTAATACTACAGCAAAACATCCCGCTGCTTCAAGTGTCAGCACATCTTCTTTTAGTTTTTTAGCTTCAGCCTCTTCTTTTGCCCTTACAGTATATGTCCCGAATTTATAGATCGATTGCGGCGTAAGTCCAAGGTGCCCCATTACCGGAATTCCTGCCGTAATGATGCGATCAATAGATTCACGAACTTCAGCGCCACCTTCAAGTTTTACAGCATGCGCACCGGATTCTTTCATTATACGGATGGCAGAATGAAGCGCCTCCTTTGAGTTACCCTGGTAAGAACCGAAGGGAAGGTCGACAACCACCAGGGCATGTTTAACCGCACGTATTACCGAAGCGGCATGATAGATCATTTGTTCTAATGTGATGGGTAATGTTGTTTCATGTCCCGCCATGACGTTCGAAGCCGAGTCGCCAACCAGAATAACATCAATCCCGGCATCATCCACAATCGTGGCCATAGAATAATCATATGCAGTAAGCATGGCAATTTTTTCGCCTTTTTGCTTCATTTCCTGCAATGTATTGGTGGTAATCCGCTTAACTTCTTTATTAACAGACATATCTTCAATTAAACTATGCAAAGCTAAACTTTCATCCAATAAAAAAGGAGATAATAAAAGCTTTTCAGAAACCTTAAATTTGTGTACCTTTGTCTCCCGTGAAATTTGAAGTAACCTGCTTCAGTAAAATAAAACCCTCCAGCGGAAAAAATTCCGAAATAACCGGCCTTTTTCAATTATTTTCTGGTACAGGCTTTGATCGGCTGAACAGGGTTTGTCAATACATAAAATCGATTAATAATCAATTCAGTTTATACAATAAAACATCTGCATAAATGACTAATTACACCAAACTACCTGCAATTCTTCTCCTGGCTGATGGTACAGTTTACCATGGTAAAGCTGCCGGAAAGATTGGTACTACCACCGGAGAGATCTGTTTTAACACAGGAATGACGGGGTATCAGGAGATATTTACAGATCCGTCTTATTTCGGACAGATCATGGTAACTACCAATGCGCATATTGGAAATTATGGTATTCATCATGAT
>DASWTL010000042.1:0-10132 GCA_036402155.1 Sphingobacteriaceae bacterium
AGCGATATTAAAACCCTGAAAAAGTCCTCTTCAGATAGAAAAGTTCCTTCAATACGCACTTTTTCTGCCAGTACCTTCATATCATAAAAATTCTGAAGCGGCAGCGGTGAATCATTTTCCAGTATGTTTTTAAATTCGAAAGCCTGTCTTAAAAACTTATTGATCTGATCATAGCTGGTCATCATCTGCATTTTATCAACCAACGATTGGCCCATAGGGCTTATGCAGTAACCTTTCAGAAGTTCCTTAATTTCGGTAAAGCCGAGTTTATCAACAGCACTTAACGGGTAGATCATTTCTTTTTTATACTCTTAACTTTAACTGAACCCTTTTTAACAGAATAATTATACTCTTTAAAAGGCCATATGGCAGGAACTTCTGGTTTTAATGAGATTACAGTATCCTTTTTCCCCTTATTTCTAACTCTGATCAAGCTATCCCGTATTAATTGAGCCTTTCTTCTTTCGGCGTCAGCTATCCTCTTACGCTCAATTTCTTCCAGTTTAATAATGGAATCTTCTTTCTTTTTCAAATCCTTTTCCACCTGCTCATACATTTCATTTAATAACGTCGGGTTTTCACTATAGTATTTCAGGCTTCGGTTGAATTTTGCAGAATCAATGTGATACCTGCGGTAAACTGCATGAAGATAGGTTGAGGTTCGTTGCTTAATCGTATCCAGATCAGCATAATTAGAGGCCAATGCATTTGCTAAATGCACATCAGTAAGAACCGCAATCATCTGATCTTCAGGAATTATATTCTTTGGAGTTTTAGTGCACGAAAAGAAAAAAATCAATAGTAAAACACAGGGTTTTAATCGGTTCATTTGTTAATTTTGCATTTTTAAAATCCCATCAAAAATACAGAATAAATGAGCATTGCAGCCAATATATCTACCATTAAAGAAGAAGTGGAACGTGTTAATGTAAAACTGGTTGCAATATCCAAAACAAAACCTGTTGAAGATGTTTTAGAAGCCTACCATGCCGGACAACGAATTTTTGGCGAAAACATGGTTCAGGAGCTGGTTGAAAAACATGAAAAACTTCCAAAAGACATTGAGTGGCACCTGGTTGGACACCTTCAAACCAATAAGGTAAAATATATTGCCCCGTTCATCAGCCTGATTCATTCTGTTGACAGTTTAAAGCTTCTTCAGGAGATAAACAAGCAAGCTCTTAAGAATAACCGTATTATCGATTGTCTTTTACAGATCTATATAGCTGATGAAGAAACTAAGTATGGTTTAGGTTTTGATGAAGCCATTGAGCTTCTTCGTTCTGAAGAATTCAAAGAATTAAAGAACGTACGTATTGTTGGTGTGATGGGGATAGCTACCAATACAGAAAGCATTAAACAGATAAATGATGAATTCCATGAATTAAAAACCTTTTTCGAAGGACTTAAGGTGAGTTTTTTCAGGAAAGAAGAATATTTTAAAGAAATATCCATGGGCATGTCTGATGATTACAAAATTGCTATTGAGAAAGGTAGCACCATGGTTCGTCTTGGAAGCACCATTTTCGGCAAACGGGTTATTAAGCACTGGTCAGCAAATTAAGAATTGTTCCTATTCCGTCATGCTGTCTCAATACTCAATACTTAATACTCTAATCAAATGAACATTGCTATTCGCCGCGCAGTTAAAGCCGATTGCCCCAGGTTACTTGAGCTGATCAACGAGCTTGCAGTATTTGAAAGGGCCCCGCACGAAGTTACTGTAACACTTACAGAGTTTGAAGAAGCAGGATTTGGTAAAAATGCCGTATGGAAAGCATTTGTAGGTGAAACAGAGGGTATAATTCATGGTTTCGCATTATATTACACACGGTATTCCACGTGGAAAGGTTGCCGGCTCTACCTGGAGGATTTCCTTATCACTGAACACATGCGCAATAAGGGAATCGGCAAACTATTATTTGAACGTATAATTGCCGAGGCTAAAGAATTTGGCTATAACGGAATGACATTCCAGGTTTTAGACTGGAATGAGCCTGCCATAAAATTTTATAAAAAGTATAATGCTACTCTGGAAGATGGGTGGCTGAATGTTTCATTAAGTAAAGAACAGATTAATAAATGATAACCCTGGGATTGGAAGATTTACTGAACAAAAAACAGCGTTATCACAACTTATATCTATAAGCATGCAGGTTTTTAAGTTTGGGGGCGCTTCTGTTAAAGATTCAGCAGGTGTAAAAAACCTGGCCAGTATTATTGAGCTGAACAAGGATAAGGAACTTTTAATTGTGGTTTCGGCCATGGGTAAAACGACGAATGCGCTTGAAAAGCTTACCGAATCGTATGTTCGATCAGATGGCCGGGCCCACGAGCTATTTGAGGAAATTAAAGTGTATCATCAGCAGATTATTGAAGAATTATTTCCCGACCAATCCAATCCTGTATATGATGATGTGGCCAATGCTTTTGTTGAGATAGACTGGATACTGGAAGATGAACCTCATGCAGATTACGACTTTAATTACGATCAGATCGTTTCCATCGGTGAAATAATATCTACTAAAATCGTAAGCGCTTACCTGAATAGCAGGCAACTTAAAAATAAATGGATAGATGCCCGGGGATATATCCATACGGATAATACGTATCGTGAAGGAACCGTACTATGGGATAAAACCTGCGAAGCTATTCGCAGCCGGCTTCCCCAAGTTTTGAATCAGCAGTTTATAATCACACAGGGATTTATTGGAGGAACATCAGAAAATTACACTACCACCTTAGGTCGTGAGGGTTCAGACTATACTGCCGCAATTTTTGCGTCCTGTTTAACTGCCGAAAATTTAACCATCTGGAAAGATGTACCCGGGGTTTTAAATGCCGATCCGAAACTATTTCCTGATGCCCGTAAATACGAGGAACTGCCTTATTTGGAGGCATTAGAAATGACCTATTATGGCGCCTGTGTAATACATCCTAAAACAATAAAACCTTTACAAAACGTTAATATACCATTGTTTGTGCGGCCATTCACTTCTCCCCTGGAACCAGGGACAATCATCAACGGATCTGCCGTAACCGATAGTGACAATCCGGCAATTATTGTGAAGTGTAACCAGGCGCTTATTTCCGTTTCTTCAAAAGATTTTTCGTTTATATCAGAACATCACCTAAGCCAGATCTTTAAAGCTTTTGCTGAAAATCAATTAAAAATAAATATGATGCAGGTTTCTGCATTAAGCTTCTCACTATGCTTTGACTGGGATGAAAGACGCTTTCATAAGCTTTCCGGCATACTTGAACAGGATTTTAAGCTCAGATATAATACAGATCTCGAACTTATTACGATTCGTCATTATAAAAGGGATTTGGTAGATACTTTTGTAAGAAACAGGACCGTACTTATAGAACAGTTTAGTCGCAATACAGCGCAGCTTGTAGTTAAGATAAATTGAATCCTGCATTACTTTTTCCGGAAGTCCAGGAGTTTATCAATCAAAACCTGCGTAATGACATAAGTAAGATCCTATTTAGAAAAAGTCCGTTTAATGACGTTTCCCCGCAGGAGCTGGCGGGACAAATTGAAAGCAAGAGCAAATCAGAGAAAAAGCTCCCGACATGGTTTAACACACCCGGGATATATTATCCGCCCAAAGTTTCTATAGAGCAGGCATCTTCAGAAATTGCGGCGAGGTATAAATCCCGATTAATTAAGGGAAATAAGATTCTGGATATTACCGGAGGATTTGGTGTTGATAGTTTCTCGTTCTCGAAAACTGCCCGTGAAGTGATTCATTGCGAACAAAATCCGGAGCTTTCAAAAATTGCCAAGCACAACGCTGACGTTCTGGGCTTAACGAATATCAGATTTATCCAACAGGACGGAATAAGCTATTTAAAACGAACGGACGAGGAGTTCGATACCATTTATATCGACCCTTCCCGACGGGTAAATTCACAGAAAGTATTTAAGCTGATAGATTGTGAACCCGATGTGGTTTCGAACCTGGATCTTCTGCTTGAAAAATCTCCGCGGATAGTGATAAAAACTTCCCCTCTTTTGGATATTCAGGCGGGATTAATTGAGTTAAGGCAGGTGGGGAATATCCAGGTTATCAGTTTTAGAAATGATTGTAAAGAGTTATTATGGATTCTTGAACGCGATACAGCTGCTGATGATGACGTACAAATAACATGTATTACACTGGATCCGGAAAAGCAATATACTTTTTCTCTAAACGAAGAACGGAATTTCAAAATCAACTCTTATTCAGCCCCGCTCAACTATATTTATGAGCCTGACGTTGCCTTACTTAAATCTGGATGTTTTAAGCTGATAACAAGGGATTTCAATGTCCAGAAATTGCATAAAAATACGCATTTATATACCTCTGAAGTTTTGTTTGATGAATTTATGGGGAGAAGGTTCAGGTTAAAAGCACAATGGTTATATAAAGAATTTCGCTCCCTGATTCCGGTATTAAAGGCCAATATCATTTGCCGTAATTTTCCTTTAAGTGTTGATGAAGTTAAACGAAAAAGCAAGCTTAACGACGGCGGGGAGGAATATCTGATTTTCACAACCGGTCCTTCAGATGAGCTGCTGGTATTAAACTGTGAACGCCTTTAATAAAAAAAGCTCTCTGCTGTTAACAGAGAGCTGAATCTATGGTTCGATAACTTAAACTTTTCTCACCTGTATAGCTTGTAGACCTTTACGGCCTTCTTCTACTTCATACTCAACATCGTCATTATCACGTAAGCCATTTACGCCACCTTCAACGTCTTTAAAATGTACAAAGATGTCCTGACCATCCTCTTGTACAATAAAACCATAACCTTTTTGTGTGTTAAACCATTTTACTTTTCCAGTTTTCATAATTATTATAGTATTAGTTTGAAGCTCTCGCTCCGGTATTATAAGCTTTTGAAAAATAAGCCTATATCAAATATATAGGAAAAAAATTAAAAAAATGGTTAATAAAAGTAAATTTAAAACACACTAAGTTTCACAGTAACTTATTTATTTGGTTGCGGTGTTAAGCGTAAATAGGGTTTAATTTCACGGAATCCTTTAGGGAATTTTGCGGGAATATCTTCCGTTTTAATGGATGGAACCACCACAACATCTTCGCCTTCCTTCCAATCAGCAGGTGTGGCTACACTGTAATCAGCAGTAAGTTGTAATGAATCGATAACCCGTAAAATTTCCTGGAAATTCCGTCCCGTTGAAGCCGGGTAAGTAATGATCAGTTTAATGGTTTTATCCGGAGCGATAATAAACAACGAACGTACGGTCGCAGTCATTGATGCATTGGGATGGATCATATCATACGCTTCAGAAATCTTTCGATCTTCATCAGCAATAATGGGGAAATTAACTTCAACATTCTGAGTTTCATTAATATCCTTAATCCAGCCATGATGCTGCTCAACGGGGTCAACGCTCAGTGCAATAACCTTTACATTTCGTTTCTCGAATTCCTCTTTTAAGGAAGCCGTTCTGCCTAATTCGGTAGTACAAACAGGCGTATAATCAGCCGGATGCGAGAACAATACAACCCAGCTATCGCCGGCATATTCATAAAAATCCAGTTCACCTTGTGAAGTCTGGGCCTTAAAATTCGGAGCAATATCTCCTAAACGTAAGCTCATAATGATATTTTTTTGTTGTTTGCTAAGTTAATCGGTTACTATTCAAAAGAGTCCTGGTTTTTTTAAAAATTGCGGTGGCGTGATAGTTGACCCCAAAACATCATTCATTTTCCTTATCGTGTAATCAGCAAGTATTGGGGTATCTTTTTCATCATGCTGATGGAGGAAGAAGTAAATAGATTGTAATCCTTTATCCTGCCAATGTTTCAACCGATCTACCCAGGCATCAATACGCTGAAAGTCTGTAGGATGCAAGCCATTGCCAACAAACCGGATAAAAGCATGTGGTGTGGGAAGTTCCATGTGCACGCAATCTCTCCGTCCTGAAGCATCGGTAATAACAGACCCTTTTTTTAATTTAAAAAGAAGATCAAACAACTCCTTTCTTGATGTTTCATTGGTATACCATTCAGGATGTCTCACTTCTACATAAAGATCGAAGTCCTCTGGAAGCGCTTCCAGGTAGGATTTTAGTATTTCAAAATTCTTAGGCCCGAAGTTATCGCTTAATTGCAAAAAGCACGGCCCCAGGGTATCTCCGAATTCTGATATATTCCGAAGATAGGTTGAGGTATCCTCCTCAGCATTTTTCAACCTTCTGATATGGCTTATTGATCTCGCGATCTTTGGAAAAAACTTAAAATCACTTCGAACCTTCTCTGCCTTTTCCTTCCACGATATCAGCTGCTCCTTTTTGGGCATCTGGTAGAAAACCGCATTAAGTTCAATGCTGTTAAAATGCTTCACATATTCATCCAGAAAATTGGCTTCCTTCGTTTTTTCCGGATAGATCATACCAACCCATTCCTTACGCCCCCATTTTGCACACCCTACATAAATTTCAGGGTTTCCCGGCGATTTTTTATTCAACACCAACCGGGTAAGCTCTGGATCAGGTGGTAATGTAAAATCAACATCAAGTAGTTGGTTTAATGGAACTTTTCCGAAATCCATATTTCTTTAATAAAATTTCAAATTCTTCGAAAATTAGATAACTCTTTTCTAAAGACAAAATAGGATGTGTTTTGTGTAGGTTATTTTCAGATATCTTTAGGCCACACAAGACAATACTTCCGAAGTTTTTTAAACTTCACTACCCGGTGAATTCGTTAAAAAATCTATTGGATTTAAAACAGGCAACTGGGGAATTGCATCTTTCGCCAGTTTTTTATCAAAAGATAAAAATACATCTATTTTGTAGTCCAATGCGGTATAGTACTGCAGAGCATCCTCAATATCATCAAACCTTGAATTTAAAGCGTTTAAGGCTGTATCATGCGTACAATCAATTACCTGTAAATCCTTAAGCAAGATCAGTAAAATTTTTTTTGCATTCCTGCTGCCAAATTCTTTAGTTATCCAATGAGCCACAATATGCAAAACTGAAGGTGTAATAAATGCCTGATACCGGCCATTTGTAATTTCGAGAAATATCTTCTGCGTATACTGAAGATTTTTTCTTTTTAAAAGGAATTCAAGTATAAAATTCGCGTCAAGAAAAATTCTAGAAACCATATTTCTTTCCTTTTTCTTCGTAATATTTTTCAGTTAAATCCCAATCCTCCGGTATATCTGATTTCTTGAATCCCTGCATAAAATCGACAATATTTTCACCCGTTGAGGAATTGGAAAGTTTTTCGAAGTATTCTTCAACTAATTCTGAAACACTTTTTTTATGCTTAGCAGCATAGGATTTAATTTTATGAAGTAAATTCTCTTCAATTGTTAAGTTAAGTCTCGTCTTCATAAATCAAATATACGCATAAATTAAATTAATGCACGCATCTAATTTTCCCACTTACATAGATGAGATTATTTCGAAAACTGGCATGTTGTATCTTTTGAGTTCGGTTTTATTCTATTCAGATTTCCGAAGTTTTAAAACTTCGGAAATCTGACAGTATTAAGAGGGAAATTAAACACCCGTCATAAATTCCAAAACCTGCCTGTACAACCCGTTGCCGCCAGGAATCATTTGGGTGATCATCGCTTTGTGTTTCTTTCTCCTTATCTCATAGTAGGTAACGGGATGACTGGTTGCTTTTAATGAATCAGCCAGACGACGTGATTGTAATTGGATGGCTGGGTAAGTTCGCTCTCCGGTAAATATCAGATAAGGACTTTTAATATTTGACAAATAGGTTAACGGAGAGCCTTTCTTCCATACCGCCTCCTCTGCAGTAAATGTTTTTATGAATGACTGGTAATAATTGTCCTGGGCAGCATTAGTCATGTATTCAAACATATCCAGGCCAAATGCGTCGTTTAAGATCACGCCACTTATCGGGTTAACAATTCCTTGCCTCTCAAAATAACGCGGATCAAGATCGATAAGTGAGGCCAGATGACCACCGGCAGAATGCCCCATCACAAAAATTCTTCTCGGATTGCCACCATATCGATTTATATTATTTTTTGTCCATGCAAGAGCGGCTGCACAATCATCAGCCATTTCTTCATATTGATGATCAGGTGATAAACGATAATTTACAATTACCGCCACAACGTTTTTTCTTGCAAAATTACGGCCCAGCCAGAAATAGATATCCTTCTTCCCACTTTTCCACGATCCACCATGAATAAAAACGATTACATCTTTATTTCCCGATAAACTTTCACCATAGTAAATATCCAGTAAATTCCGCTCGTTGGTTGAGGGGTTAACATACGAGATGTTTTTCTCCCGGATTACAGACCCAAATGAAGGAAGAACCCATAATATATTAAAAATGAATATGAAAAGAGTGCGGCATATCATTTAATTAGCGGATCTTTTTCTTTGGCAAACAAGTCGTAGACCTTCTTATCAACCCACGAAGGGAACAATTTGTTCATCAGGACAGCCATTTTACCCTGGCCTGTCATAATCAAGGTCCGTTTGCGCTTTTCAATGCCATCCGCAATGATAACGGCCACCTGTTCAGCAGTCATCATCTTCTCCTCATCCATGCTGGTCTCACCCTGAGAAGATCCATCCTTAACCAATGCCACTGATCTGATATTGGATGCTGTAAATCCCGGGGCAGCTACCATAACATGTAAACCGGTTTTCAAATTTTCCACACGCAGCGCTTCCAGAAAGCCATTCAGTGCAAACTTAGAGGCAGAATAACCGGTACGGCCCGGCAAACCGCGGTACCCTGCAATAGAGGATACTCCCACCACAGATCCTTTATGTTTAAGAAGTTCAGGAAGGGCATATTTGGTACAATAAACTGCACCCCAGAAATTAACATCCATTAAGCTGCGCAGTACAACCAGGTCCAGATCTTTAAAAAGCGCCCGCATGGATATACCTGCATTGTTTATTAGAATATCGATTCGGTTAAAAGTGAGCATGGCCTGCTTTATCAGGTTTTCGCAATCCTTTTCAATGGCAACATCACACTGAACGGCTACAGCTTTTATCTTAAATCTGGTTTCCAGATCGTGAGTGATTTCGCAAAGAGTTACATATTGCCTTGCTGCCAATACGAGATTAGCGCCTCTGGAAGCAAACTCTTCTGCACAAGCTTTCCCAATTCCGGATGATGCACCGGTAATTATTACCGTCTTATTCTTAAAAAAAGTGTACTGCGAAATATTAAACATAATTTAACTATATAAATAAGTCATTAGACCATTGACGATGGACCATAGACTATGGACTGATCACTAATAACTTAAAATAACCTCAATAACCAAAACCACATTACTTAAGCAACGAGTTCTCATAAGGCACCCTTGTAACTATGGAACGCCCAAGTGTAATCTCATCAACATATTCAATTTCGCCCCCAAAAGCAATTCCACGGGCGATAGTTGTTATCTGAACCGGATATTCTTTAAGTTTTTTATACAAATAAAAAATAGTGGTATCACCTTCCATCGTTGCACTTAAAGCAAGAATAACCTCGGTTATCTCTCCGGCTTTAACCCGCTCAATCAGAGATTCAATTTTTAAATCAGATGGGCCCACACCATCCATTGGAGATATTAATCCCCCAAGAACATGGTACACCCCTGAAAATTGGCTGGTATTTTCTATTGCCATAACATCACGGGTATCCTCAACAACACAAACCGTTGTTCTTTCGCGTTTCTGACCTGAGCATATCTCACATACAGGCAGATCAGAGATATTATGGCAGATTTGACAAAACCGGATATTCCTCTTTAAATTGGTTAAAGATGAACTGAATTTTTCTACATCAGCTTCAGGTTGGTTCAGCAGGTGCAGCACCAGCCTTAACGCTGTTTTATGGCCTATTCCGGGAAGTTTTGCAAATTCATTCACTGCGTTTTCCAGCAATCTCGAAGAAAAATTCATTTTACAAAAATAACGTTTAAAATAGATAAATTTAGAGCTTTGAACCTTGACCAGGAATAATATGATTAAAAAATTTGTTTACCTTCTCGTCTGTTTCTTTATGTTAAATTCGCTTGTATATTCACAAACGGTCATACCCTTATATCCCGGAGAAATCCCCAATTCTATACCTGCGACTAATATAGAAGAGTCGTTAACCACCGGTGG
>DASWTL010000043.1:0-3065 GCA_036402155.1 Sphingobacteriaceae bacterium
ATTTACTGAAGCTCCGGGCTGCCCGTCGTCTGAACTCGCGGTAACACCTGCTACCCGGCCCGCTAACGCTTCCTCAAATGATCTTACAGGTGCCTTTTCCATGTCGGCCATTTTGACTGAACCCACCGATCCGGTTATATCTCTTCTTCTCACCTCGCCGTAGCCCACAACCACAACCTCATTCAGACCCTGGGTATCTTCCTTTAGAATGATATTAATGACGGGCTGAGTAGTAATTTTGATCTCCTGAGTAGTGAAACCAAGATAAGAGACAACAAGCACAGCATCTTCGTCAATGCCTCTCAATTCAAATTCTCCATTCAAATTTGTTGAAGTTGCAACTGTGCTTCCTTTCACTTTTACAGATGCTCCGGGAAGTGCCCCCCCTTTATCATCCGTAACTTTTCCTCTGATATTAATGGTTTTTTCAGCACTTGCAGTTTCGGTATTTGACTTTACAACAATTGTTTTATCAATTATTTCAAATGTCAGCGGTTGGTTCTTAAGCACTTGATTAAGAGCTTGCTCTATACTGGCACTTTTTATATTAATATTTATCTTAGAAGTTTCTTTCAACAGATCAAGTCTATACCAAAAGAGGTAACCGCTTTGTTCTTTTATTTTTTCAAATATGGTTTCTATCGTTGCATTTTTCTCTGAAAGGGATATGCTCTGGCTATATCCTGCAGCACTTAGCTGAAAACAAGCAACAAAGAGTAAAATGGAGGTCAGTTTCATAACCATTAAAATTTTTTTTAATCCATATTTTTTACATCCAGAATTACAGGGAGTATAAAAATTCATACTTTTGTTTGGTTTGAGGTTTATATTTTATTTATCCGAATAGAATTTGATTGCCGGGGTTTCCGGCTCTTTTACTCAAGCTGCTAACCGGGAGTGTTTGCCCACTTCCGGTTTCTTGCTCAAAGTTTATCAGCTTGCCTAGCAAGGAACTGAAAATTTGGTCAAGGTTTTACTATAATTTTCCTCCCTTCCTTCAAAGTAAAGTTCACACCGCTTAATTCCAATATTTTTAATACCTGGGAGAGATTTACATTTCTGGATACCTCCGCCCTGAATTTTTCATCCGGAAGATTTCCTTCAAATTCTATCTCTACGTCGTACCAACGTGCTATTTGTTTAAGAATAGTTTCCAGTTGGGCTTCTTTAAATAGAAATAATCCATTTTTCCAGGCTATAGCTTCCTGAACATCTGCATCTAACACTTTAATATCATTTTTTACTTGTGCTTGCTGGCCGGGTACAAGTAAAACATGGTCATTGTTTTTCACAATTTTTACCGATCCCTCAAGTAAAGTTGTATTGATACTGTTCTCATCCGTATAAGCCATCACATTGAAATGCGTTCCAAGAACTTCCACTTGTGTGTTATTTGCGCTCACTTTAAATGGCATTGCTTTGTTTTTCGCCACTTCGAAATAGGCCTCACCTGTTAAATCAACTTTTCTTTCTTTTCCAGAAAATTTTGTAGGAAATCGTAGTGATGAAGCCGCATTAAGCCACACAATTGTATTGTCTGGTAATATAACTTTGTACTGACCACCGCGAGGGGTAGTTATGGTGTTATAAGTTGGTTGTATATTGGTATTAAGAGCAAGGCTTTTTGCATTATTATATGCAAGCATATCATTCGATTTAATTACTGAAGTATTGCCTTGCTTTGTAATCTCACCGTCGCTTATATTATCTAACACAATTGTTGAGCCGTCTGCCAATGTAAGCAATGCTTTATTGCTCCCTGGAGCGATATCTACACTATGTACAGGAGTATTTCGGGCGATTTTTGTTTCTACTGATTGGTTTGAGTAATACAATAAGCTCAGAGAAAGTACTGCTAAAACTACTGTTGCAGCAACAGCCCATCTATTTAGACGGAATAGCTTTTTAGCTGGCTGATCGTTAAACTTCTCATGAAGGTGTGCGAGGATCTCTTCTGATGCCTTCCGGTCAAGAAGGTTTTGAAGTTCCGAATTTTCCAGCTCTGAAAGGTCAGATCCATATTGTTCAAGAGCCAAGGTATGAAGCTCGTTATTATCTGAATTGTCTAGATAATTCAGTAACCACAGCCTGTCTTCATCATTCCATTCTTGAGAAGTAAGTAGCCTTTGTAAACGATTCTTGTTATCCTCCACGTTGATATTTTACCTAAATACGCCAGTGAAGGTCAAACGGGGGGGACTAAAATTTCTTTTTTTTAAGATTTTAGTTAAAAAGATCCGACAAAATTACTGCAATAGCTGTTCTCCACACTTCAGGGTGGTTATTTACATATTCCCTGATGGAAATTAGGGAAAGAGAAAGGTATTCCTTTACTGTATGTTTTGAAATGTTTAATTCCTGCGCTGCCTGCTCATAGCTCTTACCCTCAATCTTACATAATGTAAAGACTTTACGCTTCTGCGGCGATAGTTTTTCTATTGCAAGTTGCAGTAATTGATGTTGACTCTCAAGTAAATTAAGATTTTCTAAGTCATCACTATCCGCGGGTAAGATTTCGATTTTATTTCGGGCTACCGATTCTCTTAATGTTTTACGCAGATAAGTAATTGATTGGTTATAGCTTAGCACGAAGAGCCAGCCACTTACAGATTGATGTTCATTTATTTCGTACCGTTTTTCCCAAAGCTTTGAATATACTTCCTGCAAAATATCCCGGGCAGCTTCCGCATCCCGGGTTAATCTAATAATGTTTCTGAATACCGGCTGATGATATTTCCAGTAGAGAGCATCAAATGCTGAAACGTCATCCTCATGTAAGCCATGTATTAAGTTTTTATCTGGTTCGCTCCACATATACTCCTAATAAAAATCCAGATAATTGATATATAGCTATCAAAGCTGAAATTAAAAGTTAGTTTTCTATCTTGTTAACTCGATGTTACCATTAGGATATTATCAGTTATAAATTTTATTATAAAATACCCTAATTGTATTAATCCGTATGAATCAAAATGATTAGTAAAGTACCTTTTCTTACTCAAACTTAAGAAAAAAAATAATTTTAAGTAAATATTAAGACCAAAGTTATATTATAAAGTCGCGTT
>DASWTL010000044.1:0-3640 GCA_036402155.1 Sphingobacteriaceae bacterium
CCAGTTAATGTTATTACCATATCCTGCTGAAGGATAGGGTCCCCACTGAAAAATATGTTTGACCAAATCCTCAGCGCGTGAAATGGATCTCTTTTCGTTTTCTGAAGGTTCACGGCCTGTGGGTTTGTCTGGTTTAGGAAAACGCATTCGGTAATATTTAAGAAGGACCTTGAGTGCCTCGTCGTTACCTTTTCTTTCCAGTACATTCCGCACCGAAGCCAGCTCAGGAATGTTCAGATCCAGCACTGAAAATACAGATGATGGCGATAACGACAGCAGACGAACTTTGTCATCAATTATCTGCTTTTGACCGGCAAATGATTTTACCTGTAATAGTGTGCCAGCACTTGCGGAAAGCGATAGGACTCCGAATTTTTGAAGAAAATCACGGCGATTATTTTTAGCTTCCTTCATAAAATGATTTTTAAATCAGTGTTATATATCCTTGAGTTGTGTTAAAAGTAGGTTTTTGGGGTGTATCCGGATAATTAAGGAATTTACAAAAAATGTTTGGATCGTTTATGAAAGAAATCATACTTCCGGTAAACGGATTTACAACTTGAAAAAGAGAACAGCAGCCACAACCTCAAAACACGTTTTTATCAAATACAATGTACCTGCATTTGTTATGTTACTTATCAGGATGAGTATGGCAACCAGATCTCCGTTCTCGGGAATTATAACTATTGGATCCACCATAATAACCACGGTGTTAAAAGTGCTGACTCATGATGATGTTATTTAGTTGCCGGTAATTACTTCAAGGTATCTAATACTTTAAACATTTTCTGTTTCGCCGCAGAAGAACTCCCATTGTAGTTATTAATCAGAAAAGAAAAAACAACAGGAATGCCGGAAGAACTATCTTCATAACCTGTATATCCCAGAACATCACTAATGCTTCCGCTTTTCATCCGCATATCATTATAGATTGGCAAACTTTCATAGTAAGTATTAAACCAGGGCTCTTTTTTTATAGATTGAAGTATGCTTGCCATGGCAGAGGTGGTAATCCTATTTTGAGGAGAAAGACCACTGCCATCTGAAACATTCATTTCATCAGGATCAATACCCAGTTTTTCTTTCCAGAAGTTCTGCATTATTTTTACCCCTTCAGGTGTTGTTGGTTCCTTGCCGAATTTCCATGCCAGGGTCTTGATCAGATGCTCACCATATAAATTGATGCTTTTTCGGTTAAACCAGTGAACCACCTGGTCTAATGGCGGCGATGTGATAGTAACGAGCGGTGCCGGGTTTATAGCCTCGAAAGGGTGGTCGAAAGCAAGCCTCCGGGTTGTAGTTGCCGGTATAGCTACTTTTATTCCAATTTTATTCAGGGTATCCCGCAAGCTAAATGCTATTTCGAATGCCGGATCGGGGATAGATCCACTGATAGTTTTTTTCAGGTCAATTCCATGAGTGCCGCGTAAATAAATTATCTCAGAATATGGTGCCGAATAGGCATAGACGTTATCTCCACTCCCTGGACTTCCGGTTTTTACTTCATTTATGATTTTTAGATAACTTAATGCTGGTTTAATATTCGCGAGTGTAGTTGGACTACCTGCTTGATCACCAGGTTTAAATATCATATCGAACTGATTTTCTCGCCAGCTTAATGCATTTGGCCCGGCACCATAATAATTCCCAATATCCTGCCAGATCCATCCAACTGGTAGGGTCTGCGTGCCGAAAAGACGATCATCGGCTATGATCCTGCCTTTAATTTGCCTGATCCCTGCCTTCCTGATAGCATCAACAAATACATTAAATATTTCATGGGATTTGGTTTTGTCATACCGCCAGCTTCCAAGGGTGGGATCGCCTCCCCCGGTAATGATCACATCTCCATTTAATGTTCCTGATTTTGAAATAGTTCCGGTATAACCAAGGGTGGTTTGCCAGGTATAATCAGGCCCCAGCATATGATAAGCAGTTGCTGCTGTAACTGTTTTTAAGGTTGAAGCCGATGCTAAACCTACAGATCCATTTTTTGAGAAAAGTACTTCACCGGTTACTGCATGCAGTACAGTTAACGAACTTATAGCATATTTTAATTGCGGATCATTCTCAAACCTGGAATATGCCGACTCGATTTTTTGCTTTAATGACTGTGCAGAACAAACGAATGTCAGAAAACAGAGAAGTAAGGTGAGACGAAGTTTCATAATCTAAAATAGCGAATATATTTTATGTCGGAATATCCCAAATAAAGAGAGGCTGCCCATTTGTGAATGTCAGCCTCTCTTTTTTATTTATACAACCGGAAATTATCCCAGCAGATTCTGCTTTAACAAATGCTCTGCAATTTGTACTGCATTAGTTGCTGCACCCTTGCGCAGGTTATCAGCAACAATCCATAAATTTAAAGTATTTGGCTGTGATTCATCCCTGCGGATGCGTCCAACAAATACCTCATCCTTTTCATGAGCATCTTTAGGCATCGGGTATTTTGCATTGGCAGGATCATCCACCACAATAAGTCCTTCTTCCTGCTCAAGCAGGTTCCGCACTTCCTGAAGATCGAAATCATTCTCAAATTCGATATTTACAGATTCTGAGTGTCCGCCCATTACCGGAATACGTACCGTAGTTGCGGTAACACGTATGCTGTCATCACCCATGATCTTTTTAGTCTCCAGGATCATTTTCATCTCTTCCTTGGTGTAACCATTATCCTGGAAAACATCAATTTGTGGAATTACGTTCAGATCGATAGGATAAGCATACGCCATTGGTCCGTCAAGAATGCCTTTGCGCTCGTTCATCAACTGATCAACGGCTTTAACGCCGGTTCCTGTTACCGATTGGTAAGTAGAAACAACTACTCGTTTAATTTTATATTTCTCATGTAGCGGCTTTAAAACCACAACCATTTGTATTGTTGAGCAATTAGGATTGGCAATGATCTTATCTTCAGCGCTTAATACGCTGGCATTCACCTCCGGTACTACCAGTTTTTTTGAAGGATCCATTCGCCATGCGCTTGAATTATCAATAACTGTTACACCTGCTGCGGCAAAACGTGGAGCCTGCTCTAATGAAGTACTGCCACCGGCAGAAAATAATGCAACATCAGGTTTTAAAGCAATAGCCTCATCTACAGTCACAACCTTGTACTTCTTTCCCTTGAATTCGATTTCCTTACCTGCGCTCTTTGCTGAAGCAACTGGAATCAATTCTGTAACCGGGAAATTGCGCTCTGCTAAAACTTTTAACATCACCGAACCTACAAGGCCCGTAGCGCCTACAACTGCGACTTTCATTTTAAATTTATTTTTAAGTGAAAAAAATTATTTGAGCCGCAAATATGGGGAAATATTTGCTTATTATATTCATTTCGCCCTATAATTTTACATTCTGGCCATCTTTTAACTCCACTGGGCCTTAATGAAATACCCCCTTTTTAGGGGGTAAAAATGTGAAATTTTCCTTATTATTTTGTTATATATTAATCTTATGTCGTGAAAAGATATTTATTTGTAATCTTTTTGTTCTCATGGAAGGTGGTATTTTCTCAATTAACAGAAGATTTTACCGATGGGAATTTTAACTCTGATCCGGTATGGATTGGCAGTAATACATCAACAGACTTTATAGTCACCTCAAATAAACTCCGTTCAAATGCCAGTACTGCAAG
>DASWTL010000045.1:0-14766 GCA_036402155.1 Sphingobacteriaceae bacterium
TACGCCTACCAAAGGGGAATACATTCTGAATGGTATCAGGGTAAGTGAGATGTCTGATAATGAACTTGCTGAAGTCCGTAATAAGGAAATAGGCTTTGTGTTTCAAACCTTTAATTTATTGCCCAGAGCATCCTCGCTTGAAAATGTGGCATTACCGCTGGTTTATGCCGGAGTAAGTAAGGAGCAACGCATTTCACGTGCAAAAAAAGCGCTTGAAAATGTTGGACTGGCAGATCGGATAGGACATAAACCAAATGAATTATCCGGTGGTCAGCGTCAGCGCGTTGCAGTTGCAAGAGCGCTCATAAATAATCCATCTATAATTTTAGCTGACGAGCCAACAGGAAACCTGGATTCTAAAACCTCAGATGAAATTATGGCCCTGCTCGAGGAGATCCATTTAAAAGGAAATACGATTATTTTAGTTACTCATGAAGAGGATATTGCCATGCATGCACACCGAATTGTGCGGATGCGTGATGGGTTGATTGAAAAGGATTATCCCAATCCACAGATTAGATCGCTTTCTTCTACCGAATTGGAGGAAATAACTGATCCGGAGAATAAGAGTCTTTAATAATCAGGGCTTACGGTTAAAGTAATTACTCATAAACAATAACTGATAATTTACCGCATTTGCCCAATAATCACCATTATGCGCCCCCGGCCGGGTGATATAATCATGAGGAATGTTCCGTTCCATAAGCTTTTGATGTAAATTTTCATTAACTCTGAAAAAGAAATCCTCAGTGCCGCAATCAATAATTAAGGCTAGTGATTTTGGTGTAAGAAGATGGATTAGATTAATAACCGTGTTTTGCTCCCAGTTCTGCTGGTTGGATGCGTATACGCCTAACCGTTTTGCAATATCCCAGTTATTAGGAAAGGGTCTGAAATCAACGCCGCCGCTCATGCTTCCAGCCGCTCCGAAAACATCCTGATGCTTAAATGATAGATATAATCCACCATGCCCACCCATACTCAATCCGGTAATTGCGCGGCCCGTCCGGTTTTTAATAGTTTTGTAATTACTGTCCATCCATTTAACCAGTTCATCAGAAACGTAGGTTTCATATTTATACGTTTTATCAATCGGGCTGTCAAGGTACCAGCTGGTTTTGCTTCCATCCGGACAAGCGATGATGAGATTATATTGGTCGGCATAATCAGTCAGCTTTGATGTTACTTTCAGCCAGCTTGAATAATTTCCGCCTGCTCCATGTAACAGATAAACCACTGGAAATTCCTTGCCTTTTGCATAACTATCTGGTGTAATAATAACAGCCTTGATCTTTTTGTTCATTGCTGCACTGAAGGTTTCAACGGTATCAACTTTTGCTGCAAGACTATTTTTTGATGCAAATAATGGTAGTAAAAGGAGTATGGATCGGAACAGAAACTTCATATTATGGTTGTTTTATCAACCAAACATACTAAGATTTAGA
Organism: Sphingobacteriaceae bacterium; assembly: GCA_036402155.1. Taxonomy (GTDB): domain Bacteria; phylum Bacteroidota; class Bacteroidia; order Sphingobacteriales; family Sphingobacteriaceae; genus DASWTL01. The sequence continues at coordinate 1,446 of DASWTL010000045.1, forward strand.
ATAAGTGCGCAAGTATCCGACATCTTTTTATATAAAAGATCATCTATATGGAATGGGTGGTTTTACACCAAAAAATGCGTGATGGTTTAAAATTACAATCTAAAATAAACCTGCATAAGTTGCTGAACGCCACCCGCTACTCTCCAAAATTTTCCTTTTATTTTATTGTAACTTTTCATGACAGGAAACCTTTTACAGAGACTGTTGAAAAAATTCTGCCAAAATCAAAAATTGGGCTTGAATAATGTTTTAAGGAAGCGTTTTAATACTGATTGAATATTAAAATATACATATATGATTAATTGTTACCACAGTTAAAAACTACATTTTTTTCATGATCTGCCAGAATCCAATAGAAGTGATAATTGTGACAACTCCTATAGCCAACCATAGTGTTGAATAGCCGAAGGAGTTAACCACCCTGGTTCCAAGAAAAGGAGACAAAATGTGAGCTATAGAAAAACACAGGGCATTTATTCCCATGTATGCGCCCTGCTTTTGTTTCGAAGCACGTTTCAAGCTTACAGAAGCCATAAAGGGAATAGCCAGTATTTCGGAAATGCAAAGAATAAACATTCCGGAATACAACAAAAAGTATCCGCCTTTGAAGATAAGCAGCATGAAAGCGAGGCCGCAAAGCAGGGTGCCCAGGATAATTGCATGGGCCGGGCTCATTTTTCTTTGGGCAATATGTATTAACAGCATTTCCAGAGAAAAAACAACGAGACCGCTGAAAGCAAGTATTAAGCCGATGTTCCATTCATTGAGATGATGAACTTCGCGATAGAAGAGGGGCAGTGTGCTGAGAAACTGGAAGAAACAAATACAATAGATACTGCAAAGTAAGCTGAAAATTAAAAATGTATAGTCTTTCCATGGTGAAATTACCGGGCTGGTATCAGCAACAGATTCGTCGGTCTGATTACCGGAACTCGTGTTGTTAGTTCTGGACCAGAAGTAAAATAAAAAGATCAGTCCGGCCAGTGCAACTGAAATACTGTTGCCATAAAATAGCCAATTATATGAGATAGAAGCTAAAAAACCACCTAATGCAGGTCCAATGGAAAAACCAAGGTTCATTGCCATCCTGTTAAGGGAAAATGCCTTGGTTAAATTTTCAGGGCGGGCATAGGAGGCTATTGAAACTGAATTAGCAGGCCGGAATGTTTCGGTGATTAAACTCAGTATAAATACACCAATTGACAGGCTAAGAGGGGTTTTAAGAACCGGAAGTATAAAAAATACAGGTACAGATAAAAACAACGTGATTAGTTGTACTTTAAAATGTCCTGCTTTATCAGTAAGCCATCCACCCAGAATGGAGCCGGCAACAGCGCCAAACCCAAAACAACTGAGAACGGTGCCAGTATCTGTTATACTAAAATTCAGAACCTGCATCATGTATACTCCAAGGAATGGAATGACCATGGCGCCGCTCCTGTTGATGAGCATTATAATGGTAAGCATCCAGGTAGCGTTTGATAACCCCCGGTAGGAATCCAGATATAGTTTAATGAAACCTTTCATGAATGTGATCTGACCAACTCTAATTTCTTCGTGATGAAATGAAACCGGATAAATAGTAATGCGGCAGAGACCAGCAAACCCAGTGTTAATCCATACCAAATTCCATTGGCGCCAAGCCCCATAACAATCCCCAGAATGTAAGCAACAGGCAAACCTATCACCCAGTAGGCAACAAAGGTGATTGCTGTTGGGATATTAACATCCCCGATTCCTCTCAATACGCCCAATCCCACAACCTGTGTGCCATCAAAAAGTTGAAAAATTCCTGCTATGATAAGCAATTGAGAGGCAACTGTAATTACCGCCAGATCTGTGGTATACATCCATGGCAGTACCTGGTGAAGCGCAATAAATAAAATTGCCGTCACGGTCATAAACACTAGTACAATATGATAGCTTGAAATTGCAGAAAGTCGTAATTCAATAAAATTCTTTATACCATAGTTATTGCCGGTTTTAATAGTAGCAGCAGCAGATATCCCACTGGCCATCATATAAGTCATTGCTGCCATAGCAATTGCAACCTGGTGGGCTGCTTGTTCTACAGCTCCTAATGTCCCCATTAAAATAGCGGCCCCACTAAAGGCGCTAACTTCAAAGGCATACTGCAAAGCAACGGGGCCTCCAATTTTAAATATTGAGGCAGCTCGTGCTTTGTTAAATTGAGATAGCAGGAAAGATCTCAGATATTTTGTAAAATGTTTAGAGCGGAATACATAAAACATCATGGCCATACTCATTACAATGCGGTCAATAAGTGTGCTCCAACCAACCCCCCGCACACCCATTGGCTCAATTCCGAATAATCCTTTAACAAAGATAACCCCAAGACAGATATTCAGCACATTACCCCAAATGGAAATGGCCATGGCTTGCTTTGTAAAACCAAGACCTTCCGCAAATTGCTTGAACGTGTTAAATAACATTAATGGAATAATGGAAATACTTAATAAAATGAGGTATGATTTGGCATACACCACTACTTCCGGATTTTGATTCAGGCGGTCAATAAATGCCAGTGAACCGAAGTAGATCAATGCAAAAAGAAGAATTCCGGTTAAGGTGTTAATTATCAGGCTGTTTATTAGTAGTTTGCCGCACTCATTATAGTTTTTTCTTCCGTTTTCCTGGGCGATTAGAGGTGTAATGCCATATGAAATGCCAATCCCGACCACCATGATAACCATGAAAATACTGTTAACCAGCGATACTGCTGCCAGCTGAACGGTACCGGCAAAATGACCTACAATAATACTGTCGGCGGTATGCACAACGGTATGGCCCAGTTGAGAAATCACTACCGGGATAGCAAGTTTTAAATTGGTTTGATAATGTGGTTTATATTTTTTGTAAATACGTCTCATAAGGAAACCCGGGCAAAGGTATGATGTTGAAAGTTTCCTTATTGTAAATTTTACACCTGAACATTTTTAAGCGGATAAAAGCGCATATAATTTCCAGGGAATGCAGGTGGTTAAGATGAAGTGTAAAACTCTTCTTTCTCTGTTGTATGAACTCTCACCACTCCGGCAAGAACCATGTTTACTAATATCCGTTGTGCCCGTCTGCGGCTCAGATTTAACAACTGACTGTATTCTTTTGCAGTAATACGATCGTTGTTCTCCAGGTATTCAAGCAGTCCCTTTTCTTTTGAGGAATACTCAATATAAGCTCCTTCATCCCTGGTTTCACGTTTTAAAACGTCTACTACGATTTTACTTGCCAGTACGCTTTTATCCTTTATTCGGATATAAACCCACCATCTGTTATCATCCCCCAACGCGTAATGTGGTTTTGTCTTACTTTCTGGGACTTCTGCAATCAATACAATGCGGTCGTCGATATAAACTTCTTCAAATGAAAGTTCTATTGCAGGTTTGCAAAATAAATTTCCGGCCTGGGTGAGCATATATTTCTCTTCATCTTCAGATTTTACTCCCCGAACAGTACCATCATCAGCCACGCCAACAAGTAGCCGACCGCCTTTATTATTTGCAAAAGCAACCAGTGTTTTGGCTATTTTTTCCTGACTTGTAATTCGATTTTTAAAATCCAGCGTAGCACCTTCACCCTCTAAAATGATCTTTCTTATATTCATATGGTACCCCCAGATTAGTACGAAACGCTTTTTTCCTCACCCTTATGAAGATTTCTTATATAAACTTCGTTAGTTAAACTTGCGCATACTGTTCCGTTTACATCAGTTATCGCCATAGGGTATGATTTAATAAATTTACCAACAGTTATTAACGCATGCTCTGCTTCTTCAATATCTGATTCAGATAAATTAATCTTAAAATATAAATTGGTGTGTCCTGGTTTTAAATAACTAATTGACGCTCCTTTCAGCCATACCCGAACCCTGTAACCTTTGCGTTGCAGTACCTGATCAAAAAGAACTGCATAAAAGGGATCGGCGGCGCTGAATATTGTACCACCGAAAATGGAACTGTTATAATTTCTATTGAAAATGCTCTTACTGATCTTTACCTCCACGCCCCTGAAATTTTTATCAAACTTTTTAACCCAGATCCGCTGAAAGAATAGAGGTGGATATAATCGCATGGCCCATTTAAGGGTCCGTTCAGAAACAACCATTAAAAGCTAATATCCGAAACTAAGCTGAAGTTTGGAAGTTTTTTGTGGAAAAAGCGATACTACAGCTGTAATTTTACTGTTTGATTATTGACCATGAAAAATTAGATTTAATTTCCATCCTGTCTCCAACGCCTAAATTACTTAGCCAAACATCTTCATCGGGTTTGAATGAATTCGAAGCTGATTCCGCTAGAATGATCTCTCCTGGTCGTACTTCTTTTACCAATGTTGCTTTTTCGGAATTTTTATCCAGCATAGTAACTCCGTTATACAACCGGTAAAATGGAAGGTTAGTATCTGTAGTGATAGTACCTGGAGTAACAGCTTTAGTTCTGAACCGGCCCACCAGCAAGTCATCCTGGGTCTTCATATTCAAGTGATTTTCCTGAATGGTAATTTCTGCCAGAGGGTGTGCCGTAGTCCGGTAATTATTAGAAAAATATGCAATTTGTCCTGATAAATTTATGGGGTCCACTGAGGTGTTATTTTCAAGCTTCACGCTTAAACTATGCTGCCCTGGGTTAATAGATGTCACAGTACCTTTGATAGATTGCGATTTAAAATAGTGTTTTTTATATTTCAGAAAAGTTCCATCGCTGAAAAACACCCGCTCTAATTGTCCATTCACCCCAAAAGTTAATACAGCATTTGCCGCATTTGTTTCAATATCATAACTATTTAATTTCTTTATCGTATTTGAGGTGTCGCTGATAATGACATCTGTTGCGTTGCTTCTTTTTACTTCTACAGCGGTACCGCTGCCAGTGATTAATGTTAGTAGCTGTGCAGATTGAATATAAGCAGCAGAGGTATATGGCTCGAGTACACTTACAAAAGTGCTTTTTAATTCCTCACCACTTGTGGATTTTCGTCTGGCAACCAGATATTTCAAAACATGCGTTTTTTTAACTGGCAGATCAAAGGCATCAGCAATATATACTTCTTGTTGATTAACCGGTAGTACATGAATGCGTAACTGGGCATTTTTATCAAGAATATGCTGATATTGAATCAAACCTTCGCCTTTTTCCAGGCGCTGAACATTAAAAAGATGCTGAAACCCGGATCCCTGGTAGCTACTGAACTTTCCTGAATAGCCCTTGACACTCATCATTGCATTATCATAGATATGGCCTGTTGGAACCTCCGGACCCGCTAAAGTTCCCTGTTGTTTTTGGGTCCAGGTACCATTAAGCGTAGCTACAACTCCCGGAGGACCATGTAACGAATAATCATGCTGTTTACCACCTTCAACACGGAAAAAATCTACTGTGTAACTCTGGTTTTCATCAATATCAACCATAATTAAATTACGACGGTACTGACTGGTTTGCGGATAAGCAGGGGAGGATGCATCAACACTTCGCGCAAATGGTGAATTAAAAAAGCCATGCAATTTTCCGGGTTTATTTTGGGATTGTTTCATGGCATCCACCACAACCGTATTATGTGAGATGGTATTATTTGACCAGGTGTAAATGCCTGATACATAGTTATTCATCTGATCCGGATAACCCAGGTCAGGCATCATCTTTTGTCCGTTGGCAAATAACTCAAAGTTCAGAAAATCCCAGTGATAATGACTTCCATGATAGCCATAGGTTAAGGCAAGTCCGGAGTTATCTTTTTTATTATTGAGCATTCCTAAGCCGTAACCTGCAAACAAGCGTGAAGGTTGAGGCGCTAAAGTCAATAAGGATGCCTGCGGTTGTGGAGAATGGAATAATGAGTTGAAATCGGAAAATTTCCTGATCCGGTTCCTGTTGATCAATGACAACCACGTCAGATATCGCGGATCTTTGTAAGCATTGTAAGCCACTTTATAACCATTGCGCGCACCGATAAACTCGCCTAAGGTTGAACCGCTGTCGCCTGTTGCAGGTGTAAATTTTCCAATTGCAACGTTGTTTATTTCACCATTATACAGCCTACGCATCCGTGGTTCATCATACAAGCTTAAGCCGCCCTTATTAACCAGTTCTGCTATCTCAGATATTGAGTTAATCCATAGTGAATTATAATGCGGGGATTCATAGGGTAGTCCATCCCTGAATACTGAGTTATATAAGGCATAGCGTATACCTGAATGTTGTGCGGTTTTGTTAGGCTCATCTATGATCATGCGTAAATATTTCTCGCGGTCCAAATTCTCCCGCACAAGGATCGTGTGTAATAACGTGCTTTGATGCATCCCGAAATTGCCGCTGATCTTTCTTTGAAAATATGCATCGATTATATCTTCCAGAAGATTTGCCTCAATAAATGAACGAATTTGCTGACCGTCCTTTTTATAGAATTTTTGAAGTGCATGATTTGAATCAATACTATTCCAGATCATGTCGTATGCTTTAACCGTTTGTTCTGAAAGCCCTGTTTCCCAGATTGAGTTTACTATTTTGCCATTATATACAACGCCTGTCGCAGCAGACATTAATCCATATCTTGACTGTTTTGCATGATCCATTGATGGATAGATCTCTGCTAACCGATAAAGCATGACTGCCGCTTTATGCGCGTATCGTTTATCATCAGTTAACAAATATGCCTGGCTTAAATTAGCGATAGCAGAATTAATCCGGTACCACATCCAATGATTAGCATAGGCAACAAACCAGTAGCGCTCCCCATCCGGTCCTTTCCAACCCCAGCCATCATCAACATACTTTTTATTCCACCCGTTCTTTTTAATGAAATCACTATGATAGTAGGTCTCATAATCATTGTCAGGGTACTTTTCTCCTCCCACCGGGCATTTTACTTTAAAAGGCTCTTTCGGATCTATAACCCATGAATAACGGCCACTTTTAAATACAGCATCACCATGAACGGGGCAGCCTTTAACGCTGAGGTCAAAAGCACGAGGAACCCGGGCATCAGGCAATAAGTTGCGTAAATCTAAATCGCTCCATTCAAGCCATACTTCGGCTGCTTTCAGAATTCTGTCCTTTACGTCTTTTGCTTCAGGATAGGTTGATATATTACTTTGTGCAGTAGCAATATCTGCCTCAGTGTAAAGCATCCTCCTGGATTTTAACGGATTTTGAATTGTACGTTCAGCTACCTGTTTAAACGGCGGGATAATTAATTCTCCATTTTGAGCATTTGAAGTATTCTGCGCAAAAATATAGTCACCAGTTAATATAACTGTACTAACTAAAAAGATCTTTTTAATACAATAGGAGATGGAATATTTTTTTTTCATAATCAGGTAGTGCTAGCATCTATTAAACAGTTGAAGGATACCCTGGTAGTAGATGAAATTAATATTCCGGAGAATATTAGATATTAACGGTGATGCACAAGCGATAGAAGTGGTTTTGCTTATTCTTTAACAACACCAATCATATCAATATTGATACTCAGATTATTAACCCCAACTCCTTTTACCATTGCCTTTGATGCAGCAGGAGGACGTTTAGAATCATAAAAACCTGGTCTGATCTCATTAAGTGAAACACTGGCTTCATTATCAGAAACGTAGTATGTAGCTTTTGCCAGGTGCATAAAATCGCTCCCTGCTTCATTTAAAATTTCTTTTAGTGATTTGAAAATTTCAGCTGTTTGTTTACCAGGCTCATCCAATGAATTTCCGAAAATGGATGAAATGTAAATTTTTTTGCCACGGTTGATTTGCACTACCTTGCTGTAAATGGGCGATGCAGTCATTCCCGGAGGGGTTATATAACTCAATTGGTTAGCAGCTTTAGACGTGTTCTCAGATGATGCAGCTATAAGTTCGATTTCAATAATAGGATTTTTACTAACCCAGTTAACAAACACCAGTGGTGGCACTGTATGGCCTTCAAAAAATTTGGCAAACTCCTTTTCTACCATATTGATATCAGTCATAGGCTGCATAAATGATTTGATCTGGATAACCTGGTCTTTGGTTATGCCAAGATGCTTTATTGTAGCCTCTAATTGTTTTATTGTTCCGCGGGTAGCCTGAATCAGGTCACCATCATCTGCCTGACCGGAAACATATGTTACTCCAGCTTCTGGTAATACTGCAACATGCGCTGATGATCCTGGATACAAATCAGGTGCATTAAAATAGTGTACTTTATCTGACCTGAGGTTGGAAATAGCGATTACATCCATTGCAACATCAGCTTCCCGATGTCCCAGATCGCCGGTAACAAAACTTACTGCAGGTTTGGTCTCATTTCTGAATTTACTGCTGAGTCTTTTTTCAATTTCCGGGATAAGTCCGTTCCTGGAAGTGTAAACATTTATTTTTACAATATTATCTACCCCTGAGCCAGCTTCTTTCAATACAGACCCTATGTGTTTAAAGATCTGGTTAACCTGTTTATGAATGTTACCCTCGCCGATCACTTTACCATTTTTATTTAATGGCAGAATTTGTATGGTGTGTGCTAATGGAACATGATCAACAATTACTGCTTTTGAACTTCCCGTTGTGGAGGAAGGTTGAATTTGCTTAATCATAGGATTTTCATTCTTTATTTGCGCTAATGTTGATAAAGATCCGCTTACTAATAATGTCAGAACTATTTTTTTCATAAGATATTCTATCTATATGTACAGCAATCACTTCTTTATAGGAGTGATAAGTAGTTAATGTGTTTTTTTTAGGCTATTTCAAATAGTTGACATTCAAATACTTACATTTAATAAGTCATCGGGTACGTTACCGCGATGAAACTAATTTAAATATATTAACTAACTAACCAAAATGAAAAAAATCACAAATTAAAGGGCATCCCGCTCGTATGGAGACTTTATGATGCCACTTCTTGTTCAATCCCGGATTTAGGAAGCTTGAGATTGTTAAACGTTAACGAAAATTTGTGACCGGATAATCAACGAGAGGTCGTCCGTAAGCCGGCACAACCTCTTATTAAAGTTTTCTTAAACCCTCAAGAACATAGAGAGGTTCAAGCATACAACCTCTTTGTGGAGAGGCACCAGATTATTTTTTTGACAGATCGACCCTTTTCGGAGTAAACAGAACAGCTATAATACCTATTACAGCCAATACAATTAAAGCTGAAAATCCTTTAGCATAACTTCCGGTTTCATCCCGCAGCCATCCGACCATTAACGGTGCAAGCGCTTCTCCCAAACCGTCACCAGTTAGTATAATTCCCATTACACGTCCCATAACGCGTACCCCGAATAATTCTGCTGCCATGAGAGGGATAATCATATAATCACCTCCAAGCGCAATACCAAAAACTACGGCAAATACATAAATAACTCCGGGTGTGGTGGCGAAAAATAGTAATGGAATAGAAAGTGCAACTAAACAGTAGATCAAAGTCATTACATATTTCTTTTCAATACGGTCTGCTAACCAACCCATTGATAACCGACCTATAATGCTCGAAGCAAGAATTAAAGAAATGACGTTTGCCGCATGCTGTTGAGAATACTGAAGATCAAGACTAAAAAATAATTTAAGATTCTGACTTGTAGCGCTTACAGCACCTATTGAACACATACTACCAATAAGAAGCAGATAAAATGCCCTGCTTTTAAGAACACTTTTTAGTTCAACTTTTGGGACCTCTACTATCGGACCTTCTGCTTTTATTGCCGGAGCATTTGTACCTGTGGGATTATCTTTTACAAACCAGGCCATTGGAAATGCTATAGCAATCATAGCTACTCCTAAAATTACAAGTGCCTGGTGCCATCCAAATTCTACATTAAGCCTCTTTGCAATTTGCGGTGCAAGCATGCCACCCACACCAATACCTAAATAAGCAAATCCCATTGCTTTTCCACGGGCTTTATCGAACCAGCGGGCTGTTAGTACCTGGTTGGGCAACGGCCCGCCACACATATATCCTAAAGCACTAAATGTATAAAATAAATAAAATTGCCATAAAGAAGTCATTGATCCTAAGCCGATTAATGCAATGCCGCCCAATGAAATTCCGATCAGCATTAATATCCGCGGACCGAAACGGTCAATCATCCATCCGGCGCCAAAGCCTAAAAAACCAACAGCTATTTTGGCAAAAGCGTTTCCTGATGTTACTGTGGCACGATTCCATCCAAATTCCTGGACCCAAAAGTCGTAAAAGAACGGAAGGCCATAAAACATGATACCAATGAGAGAGAACAAACTCAAAAAACCGGTTGCAGCAACTTTTACCTGCCCTGAAGATAATTTATTGGTGTCCTCTGTAGTGTTTACCATCTTGATAAAATTAAATATCAGTTAAATGTTTATGAAGCTTCTAATATAGGAACAGAAAACATTCTATCCATAATAATTAATATTATTCTGTGAAATTTACGTTTCAAGATGCCGCAGTAAAGGTGATCGTGTAGGTAAACGCAAAAAAGAGCCGGATACAGGATAAAGATTTATCCAGTTTTTGGCCCGGTTCAATTTCTCAAGTAAATGAGTTCAGAATTATTTAATTGGTAAGCTTTCATTAAAATTTATAAATTGCGATTAGAAAACTGCAGCTACATCTTCTATGGAATCAAACAGAGACAAAGAGCTTTTATCAGAATTATGCAGGGGAGATGAGAAAGCTTTTAATAAACTGTATGATTACTACTGGGAACATTTGTATATCTACGTAGCCCGTATTGTTGGGAATGATACTGATGCCGAAGATATCGCTCAGGAGGTGTTTGTTACCTTATGGAGGATAAGAGAAAAGTTAGACCATGTAAATTCTTTAAAAGCCTACCTGATAATTATTGCACGGAACAGGGCTTTAAAACATATACTTGATTGTAGAAATAAGCAATCATATATGGATTCTTTTGCCAGCTTTTTAGAAAGCCATGAAAATACGACCGAACAGGCAATAAGCTCGAATGAGCTTTCTTCTCTAATTGACGCAGAAATTTCTTTGTTGCCGTCGAAAATGCAGGAAATATTTATTCTCAGTCGTAAAGAGAGCCTGTCTCATAAGGAGATTGCCCGTCAGTTGGATATATCTCATCTGACAGTTAAAAAACAAATAAGTAATTCTATCAAATATTTAAAACTGAAACTCGGGAATGAGTACCTCTCAGGTATCATACTGTTTTTTCTATTTAAGTAATTATTTACTGTCCCGTTATCGCGATGGGACTTAATGCAGGATATTTTTATTTTCTGTCTACTACCTTTCTTATATTTCAGACTCTTTACGTTAAAGTCCTTAAGCGGAGCTTGAAAAACAACTATTGCCAATGAATGTATTTAAAACCTTCACTTTATTTCTTACCGCAATACTTTTATCCATTTATGTAAATGCACAACATACTTCGAAAAATGCCACGCTATCCCGTGAAGAGCAATGGGCTAAAATTTCTCCGTTTTTTTCACCTCCGGACGAGTTTCGGAATGATCTTGGAAAATATCGTTCTCCTTTAAAGTTTTATGATGGGCGCGAAGTGAGAACACCCAATGATTGGCAGAAGAGGAGGAAAGAGATTCTTAACCGATGGACTGAAATGATGGGAAAGTGGCCGCCATTAATTAAAAATCAGAAACCCGAAATACTGGAAACCACCCGTAAGGATGGTTATACGCAGCACCGGATTCGTTTTAACTGGACTCCCGCAGAGAAAACAACGGGATACCTTTTGATACCGGATGGAAAAGGGAAAAAGCCGGCTGTGATCACCACCTTTTATGAGCCTGAAACAGCATTAGGCTTAGGCAAAGCAGGCCGTGATTTTGCAATTCAACTTACCAGACGCGGTTTTGTAACATTATCTATCGGCACTTCAGAAGCGTCTGAGGCGCGTACCTATTCCATTTATTATCCATCTATAAAAAATGTTCAGGTTCAGCCTTTATCAATGCTTGGCTATGCAGCTGCCAATTCATGGTATGTGCTTTCGAAATTGCCCGAAGTAGATCCAAAAAGAATTGGCATCATGGGTCATTCCTTCGGTGGAAAGTGGGCCATGTTTGCTTCCACATTATTCGACAAGTTTGCCTGCGCTGTGTGGTCTGATCCGGGTATTGTGTTTGACGAATCCCGGGGTGCCGTAAATTATTGGGAACCATGGTATCTAGGCTTTCATCCAAAACCATGGCGTAAAAGAGGGATGATCACCGAGGATAATCCGGTAAAGGGTGGGCCTTATTCAGAAATGGTAGCCTCCGGGTACGACCTTCACGAGTTACATGCTTTGATGGCACCACGACCATTTTTGGTTTCAGCTGGCTCTGAGGATCCGCCACATCGATGGGTGCCACTCAACCATACTATAGCTGTAAATAAGTTATTAGGTTATGAAAACAGGGTGGCAATGACCAACCGACCCGAACACTCACCAAATGCTGAATCAAACGAGGCTGCCTTTTTGTTCCTGGAATATTTTCTGAAATAGAGAAGAGCCAGGGGACAGTGAAACTTGCTTTGTAAACGACTATGCCAATAAAGCCAAAGCTTGGGCGTCAGTATATTTAGAAATTGAATATTAACATTAACAGATTTTTAGAGAAATATTATAAGATGATGAAAGAGTCAGAGAAAACACGCAGAGATTTTATAAAGACTGCATTAACAGGAGCTGCGGCGGTATCGTTCGGTGGTATCCTGCCTGGTTTTAGCGCCAAGAGTTACGCCAGTATTATGGGTTCTAATGATCGGGTTAAAGTTGCTATGATGGGTGTAAATGCACGCGGACTGGCACTGGCAACCAACTTTTCGCTTCAGCCCAATTGTGAGATCACCTATGTCTGCGATGTTGATAGCCGTGCAGCTGCTAAATGTATAGATCGTGTAGAAAAGAACCAGAAAAAGCGTCCTAAAGCGCAGCCGGATTTTAGAAAGGCCCTTGAATATAAGGATGTGGACGCATTAGTTGTTGCCGCACCGGATCACTGGCATGCACCGGCAGCCATCCTGGCCTCACAGGCGGGTAAGCATGTATACCTTGAAAAACCGGCCAGTCATAACCCTAATGAAGGGGAGATCCTGGTTGCTGCAGCAAAGAAGTACAAGAATGTTATCCAGATGGGTAACCAGCGCCGGTCATGGCCCAATGTTCAGGCGGGAATTAAAGAATTGCAGGGAGGCATAATTGGCCGGCCCTATTTTGCAAAAACCTGGTATACCAATAACCGTCCGTCGATAGGAGTTGGAAAGCCTGCGCCTGTTCCGGAGTGGTTAAACTTCGATCTGTGGCAGGGCCCGGCACCAAGGGTAGCCTATAAAGATAATATCCTTCATTACAACTGGCATTGGTTCTGGCATTGGGGAAC
>DASWTL010000046.1:0-1817 GCA_036402155.1 Sphingobacteriaceae bacterium
TATGGATTCGGTCTGGCAGGTATTTTTATGTTCTTTGGTTTATTACAATTCTGGTTTGCCAGAAAATACTTTGGTCAGATTGGCGAAATGCCTGAGAAAAGAAGTGAAGCGACAGATATCAGCATTCAAAAAGAACCTTTATCCAAGACAGACCGTGACAGGCTGATTGTTATTGGTGTATTTTCATTTTTTACTATATTTTTCTGGCTCGCCTTTGAGCAGGCCGGCTCATCTATGAACCTTTATGCAAGAGATTATACAGATCGCACATTAAGCCAGGGATTTGCTGCAAATGCATTCCGGATAGTTAATACCATAATTACCATCATACCATTAGGTGTGCTTACCTGGCTTTGGGTAAATATGGCACGGAAGGTAAATAAAGAATATCCTCTTACCGTTGCCAGCATGGGCATAAGTGTGGTAGTAGTTTGGGCATTGGCAATTTGGATGTTACAAAGACAATATTATGCAGATACTCTGGAAATACCTGCATCCTGGTTTCAAACGTTAAATTCCTTGTTCATTATTTTACTGGCTCCTTTATTTTCATCTATCTGGATCTGGTTTGCAAAAAGCAACCTGCATGTTTCGGGTCCCATTAAGTTTGCTTTAGGACTCATTTTAGTGGCAGTAGGATTTGGCGCCCTGGTAATTGGTTCTATGGCAATACCTGCAGGAGCTAAAGTGGCACAGGTTAGTATTATCTGGCTGTGTCTGGCTTACCTGTTCCATACTATGGGAGAACTTTGCGTATCGCCTGTCGGGCTTTCATACATCAGTAAATTATCTCCTAAAAAATATGTGGGTATGATGTTTGGAATTTGGTTTGGAGCAACTGCTCTGGCCAATTACATCGGTGGATTTATGGCAAGTTTTATGGATAGGATTTCAGAAGAATCCTCATTATCAAGTTTCTTCCTGATTTTTGTTATTGCAACAGGTATTGCAGGGGTTATAATGGTTGCTATAAATAATCTTCTTAAGAAGAAGATGCATGGCATTGAGTAGTGATCTATTAACTAAAAGGGGACAAATGTTGTCCCCTTTTAGTTAAAAACTTACCTTCGTAAAAAAAACCGATTTGTCAGACAGTATTGTCCTTATACCTACTTACAATGAAAAAGAGAATATCGAGAAAATAATTCGAAAAATATTCTCTTTATCTCATCCATTTCATCTATTAATTATTGACGATGGATCGCCGGATGGGACTGCAGAGATAATAAAATCCCTTCAAACAGAGTTTCCTGGAAAACTATTTCTTGAAGAACGTAAAGGAAAACAAGGATTAGGCACTGCGTATATACATGGATTTAAATGGGCATTAGCCCGTTCTTATGAGTATATTTTTGAGATGGATGCAGACTTTTCACATAACCCCGACGATCTTATCCGTTTGCGGCAGGCTTGTGTAGATGGTGCTGACCTTGCAATTGGATCGAGGTATGTAAAAGGAGTTAATGTGGTGAACTGGCCAATGAGTCGTGTGCTGATGTCATACTTCGCATCGAAATATGTTCAGTTTATAACCGGCATGCCTATTCAGGATGCCACTGCCGGATTTAAATGCTACAGAAGGATTGTTTTAGAAACAATTTCTTTACACAAGATCAGATTTATAGGCTACGCCTTCCAGATCGAGATGAAATTCACCGCACTGAAGCATGGATTTAAGGTAGTAGAAGTTCCGATTATATTCACTGACAGAACAGAAGGAACATCAAAAATGAGCACAAAAATTTTCAGGGAGGCTTTTCTGGGGGTGATACAAATGAAGCTCAACAGTTTATTCAGAAAATATCCTGCTAAAAAAA
>DASWTL010000047.1:0-5886 GCA_036402155.1 Sphingobacteriaceae bacterium
TATTGCAGAGGCGCTGCAATCGCTTGGCGTTGATATTATTGAAGCTGGCTTCCCTATCTCAAGCCCTGGTGATTTTCAAAGCGTGGTTGAACTTTCAAAATCTATTCGTGAACCCATTATTTGTGCCCTGACCCGTGCAAATAAAGGAGATATTGACTGTGCTGCTGAAGCTCTGAAATATGCAAAACGACCGCGTATCCATACCGGTATCGGTTCATCAGACATGCATATACAGCACAAATTTAACAGTACCCGTGAAAAAATTCTTGATCGCGCTGTTGAAGCTGTTAAGTACGCAAAACAATTTGTAGAGGATATTGAATTTTACGCTGAAGATGCAGGCAGAGCAGATAACGTATATCTGGCTCAAATGATTGAAGCAGTAATTGCAGCCGGTGCAACCGTAGTTAATATTCCGGATACAAACGGATATTGCCTGCCCGAACAATATGGAGCTAAAATCCGCTTTCTTAAAGAGAACGTAAAAAACATTGACCAGGCCATTATTTCTGTGCATTGCCATAACGATTTAGGTCTGGCTACTGCTAACAGCATCGCCGGACTTCAAAACGGCGCCCGCCAGGTAGAATGTACCATCAATGGTATTGGTGAACGGGCTGGAAATACTTCACTTGAAGAGGTAGTGATGATTTTAAACACCCACAAAACGCTTGGATATCATGATAAAATAAATATAAACACCAAACATCTTTACAAACTAAGTGGCATGGTGAGTAGAATGATGCGAATGCCTGTTCAACCGAATAAAGCTATCGTCGGTAAAAATGCTTTTGCACATAGTTCAGGAATACATCAGGATGGAGTTCTTAAACACCGTGAAACCTATGAAATTATTAACCCTGAAGATGTGGGGATTGATCAATCGGAAATCATTTTAACTGCCCGCAGCGGCCGTCATGCCCTAAAACATCATTTAGAGCGTTTAGGATATGTGATCGACCGCATTGATCTTGACCAGGTTTATCAACAGTTTTTAACGCTTGCAGATTCAAAAAAAGAGATCAAAGATGATGACATACTTGAGCTGATGGGTGATGAAACTGAAAAAACCTATAAGAACGGATTGAAAATCAATGCTTTACACGTAACCTGCGGTGACCATTCAAAACCCGAGGCTATGATAAAGCTTAATTACAAGGGTACGGAGCGAGAAGCAAAAGCATCCGGAAACGGACCTGTGGATGCCACAATTAAAGCAATTGAAAGCATCGTTGGCAAGTCGGTGGAGATCAAAGAGTTTAATATCCATGCTATCCATGGAGGAAGTGATGATGTAAGTAAGGTTGATATGCGTGTTTTTCATGAGGATCAGTCATACATGGGATATGGTTTCAGTACAGATATCGTACGAGCCTCAGCGAATGCTTATCTGGATGCGTTAAATAAATTTGTATAAAATTATACGTGTAAATGGCACTAGACGATCCATGTACTAGATACTAAATACTTGATACTAATTACTAAATACTTGATACTAAATACTAGATACTAACATAAAATGAGCAAAACGTTATTTGACAAGGTGTGGGATACGCACGTGGTACGCAAAATAGAAGACGGGCCGGATGTATTATTTATTGACCGCCATTTAATCCATGAGGTTACCAGTCCGGTAGCATTTTTAGGATTAAAAAGCAGAGGAATTAAGGTTTTATACCCTGAGCGTACATTCGCAACGGCTGACCATAATACGCCGACAATAAATCAACATCTGCCTGTAGCAGACCCGCTTTCCGCTAACCAGTTAAAGGCTTTGGAATCAAATTCAAACGAATATGGTATCAGCCACTGGGGATTAGGTCATCAAAAGAATGGCATCGTTCACGTTGTTGGTCCTGAGTACGGAATTACTCAGCCGGGAGCAACTATTGTTTGCGGCGACTCGCACACATCTACCCATGGCGCTTTTGGTGCTATTGCATTTGGA
Source organism: Sphingobacteriaceae bacterium (assembly GCA_036402155.1). GTDB lineage: Bacteria > Bacteroidota > Bacteroidia > Sphingobacteriales > Sphingobacteriaceae > DASWTL01. The sequence continues at coordinate 1,949 of DASWTL010000047.1, forward strand.
ATTGGAACATCGGAAGTTGAAATGGTTCTTTCTACCCAATGTATCATGCAGCCGAAGCCAAAGAAGATGCGGATCAATGTTAATGGTCAGTTAAGCAAAGGAGTAACTCCAAAAGACGTTGCTTTGTTCATCATTTCACAGCTATCTACATCCGGAGCCACCGGTTATTTTGTAGAGTATGCAGGTGAGGTTTTTGAAAACATGACCATGGAGGGCCGCATGACCGTGTGTAACCTGAGCATTGAGATGGGCGCCCGCGGAGGTATGATAGCACCGGATGAAACCACTTTCGAATATGTAAAAGGTCGTGAGTTTAGTCCTAAAGGCGAAGCCTGGGATAAAGCGATGACATGGTGGAAAACGCTGAAAACAGATCCGGATGCAGTATTTGATAAAGAATTTACGTTTGACGGATCGGCAATTGAGCCTATGATCACCTATGGAACCAATCCGGGTATGGGTATGGGTATTTCAAATGATATTCCAGCTGCTGCAGAAGTTGAAGGAGGTGAAGCAACCTATGCAAAATCTCTAAACTATATGGGCTTTCATGAAGGAGAATCAATGATCGGCAAGAAAGTTGATTTCGTTTTTGTGGGAAGTTGTACAAATGGCAGGATTGAAGATTTCAGGGCATTCGCATCTATCGTAAAAGGCAGGAAAAAAGCAGATGGAGTAACCGTTTGGCTGGTTCCCGGATCGCATATTGTGGAAGCACAGATAAAAGAAGAAGGAATATTAGATATCCTTACGGAGGCCGGATTTACTCTACGTCAGCCAGGCTGTTCAGCTTGTCTGGCCATGAACGACGACAAGATACCGGCAGGGAAATATGCTGTAAGTACTTCGAACAGAAACTTTGAAGGACGTCAGGGCCCCGGTTCAAGAACCATGCTGGCAAGCCCCTTAGTTGCAGCAGCTGCTGCTGTAACCGGAGTAGTAACAGATCCGAGAACACTTATTGAAGAATTAGTTTAGAAGGAGTTGAAAGGATAAAGGCTTGACATCACGCTTGTGATACTTGATACTAAATACTAGCTACTAAATACTAGATAAAAAAAATGGCATACGATAAATTTAACATACTAAGAAGTACCGCAGTTCCGCTTCCTATTGAGAATGTGGATACAGATCAGCTAATACCAGCCCGCTTTTTGAAAGCGACAGAACGTGTAGGATTTGGAGATAACCTGTTCCGCGACTGGAGATATAATCCGGATAATACTCCAAAACCTGATTTTATACTTAACAACCCTCTTTACAGCGGGAAAATATTGGTTGGAGGTAAGAACTTTGGCTCAGGGTCTTCAAGAGAACATGCTGCATGGGCGGTATATGATTACGGATTCAGATGTGTTGTATCGAGCTTTTTTGCCGATATTTTCAAGAATAATTGCCTGAATATAGGTGTATTACCTGTTCAGGTTAGCCCTGAATTTGCCGATAAAATATTCGAAGCAATAGCTGCAGATCCAAAAACAGAGCTTGAAGTAAACCTTCCGGAGCAAACCATCACTATTTTAGCTACTGGAGAACAGGAGAAATTCGATATCAGCCCGTACAAGAAAGATAATATGATGAATGGATTCGATGATATCGATTATTTACAGAATATGAAAGGTGAGATCGAGAGCTTTGCTCAGCATCTGCCGTTTTAATCTAATAACCTATCAGACTTACGAAGTTCTACAACTTCGTAAGTTTTATTAATAAAAGAATGCTGATGAAAAAAAGGAAAATAGAAATAATGGATACAACTCTTCGTGATGGTGAGCAAACATCAGGAGTTTCTTTTTCCATTTCAGAAAAGCTAACAATTACACAGTTGTTACTGGAAGAGCTTCGGGTAGACCGGGTTGAAGTAGCATCTGCACGGGTATCAGACGGAGAGTTTGAGGCTGTAAAGACGATAATGAACTGGGCAAATATCAATGGGTTTACCAACCGTATTGAAGTGCTTTCATTTGTAGATAACGGAGTTTCTGTCGACTGGATGCTTAAAGCAGGTGTTAAAGTTCAGAACCTGTTAACCAAAGGATCTTTAAACCACCTCGTACATCAGTTAAAAAAAACACCTGAACAGCACTTTTCAGAAATCAGCAATGTTATTGAACTGGCACGCAGCAAGAACATCGCAACCAATGTATACCTGGAAGACTGGAGTAATGGAATGCGCAACTCTCCGGAGTATGTGTATCAGCTACTGGATTTTTTATCAGCACAAGCCATTGAAAGAATTCTTTTACCCGATACTCTTGGTGTTCTAACCCCGACAGAGACTTTTAAATACATCTCTGATATTACATCAAAATATCCGCAGATCCATTTTGATTTCCATGCTCACAATGATTATGATCTGGGAAATGCTAATGTACTGGAAGCAGTTAAAGCAGGCGCAAACGGTTTGCATCTAACCATAAATGGAATGGGTGAAAGAGCCGGGAATGCCTCTATGGCTAGTGCCGTGGCCCTTATTAACGACTTTTTACCTGATATTGAAATCCCGATCAAGGAATCATATATCTATACTATAAGTAAACTGGTTGAAACGTTCTCTGGTGTAAGAATTCCTGCAAACAAGCCCATTGTAGGTGATAATGTCTTTACCCAAACAGCAGGCATACACGCTGATGGCGACAATAAGAAGAACCTGTATTTTAACGATCTGCTTCCTGAGCGGTTTGGACGAAAACGCAAATATGCTTTAGGTAAAACCTCAGGCAAAGCTAATATTGAAAAGAATCTTCAGGAATTAGGCTTAAAGTTAACAGAAGAAGATCTGAAAAAAGTAACCCAACGTGTTATCGAATTAGGGGATAAAAAAGAAACGGTTACGATAGACGACTTGCCTTATATTATTTCAGATGTTCTTGATAGTAATTTGTATGAAGACAAGGTTATTGTTGAGTCTTATGTATTAACACATTCTAAAGGTCTTCGCCCGTCTGCTACCATATCAGTAAGGATAGATGGCGAAGTTTTTGAAGAACATGCCCAGGGCGACGGACAATTTGATGCCTTTATGAATGCACTCAATAAAGTTTATGCCCGTAAGCAATTGAGACTGCCGAATTTAATTGATTATGCAGTTAGAATAGCACCAGGCAGCAACTCTGATGCTTTATGCGAAACTATTATCACATGGGAAACTGATACTAAAACCTTTATTACGCGCGGATTAGATTCAGACCAGACTGTTTGTGCTATCAAGTCCACCCAAAAAATGTTAAATATTATTTGTCACGAAGCATCTGTCGCTGAACAAGTAACGTCAATATTGACACTTCAACCTGAAGCACGTCATAATTAGTGCTTATCATCTTTAAAGAACTACAACTAAAATAAATATGAAATTAAATATCGCCCTTTTAGCAGGAGATGGAATCGGACCTGAAGTTATAGATCAGGCAGTAAAGGTATCAAACGCCGTAGCAAAGAAGTTTAATCATGAAATAAAGTGGACATCGGCATTAACCGGTGCAAGTGCAATTGATGCAGTTGGTGAGCCATATCCTGATGAAACACATGAGGTTTGTATGGCTGCAGATGCAGTTCTGTTTGGTGCAATCGGCCATCCCCGTTATGATAACGACCCTAAAGCTACTGTACGTCCGGAGCAAGGCCTGTTAAAAATGCGCAAAAAACTGGGATTATTTGCAAATGTGCGTCCCACATTTACTTTTCCTTCCTTAATTGATAACTCTCCCCTAAAAAGGGAACGGATTGAAGGTACAGACCTGATCATTCTTCGCGAACTAACCGGCGGTATCTACTTTGGTGAAAGAGGCCGGAAAGATGATGGAAACACCGCTTTTGACACGTGTACTTACACCAGAGAAGAAGTGCAGCGTTTAGCAAAGCTGGGTTTCGAAATGGCAATGACCCGTAGTAAAAAATTATGCTGCGTAGATAAAGCGAACGTTTTAGAAACTTCAAGG
>DASWTL010000048.1:0-22418 GCA_036402155.1 Sphingobacteriaceae bacterium
GGATATTAAGTTGTAAGTTCTGTGTTGTAAGTTGTAAGAAGTGACGGGCTACAAAAAATACACCGATCTCGAAGTTTGGAAGGAAGCACGTAAGCTCGTAAACGCCATATATAATGCTACCCAATCATTTCCAAAAGAAGAATTGTTTGGCTTAACTAATCAAATTCGAAGATGTGCCGTTTCTGTTCCATCAAATATTGCTGAAGGATCCGGAAGAAATCATAAGAAAGACAGTATCCAGTTTTTTTATATTGGGAGAGGTTCATTATATGAAGTAGAAACACAACTTTACCTTTGCCATGACTTGCACTATATATCTGAGGCTGATTTAAATCTTATTCTGATTCAACTGGAAACAGTCCGAAAATTATTGAATGGGCTGATCAGGTATTATAGCGCTGATTCCGGTCCTACAACTCACAACCCACAACTTACAACCTAAATGAAAATCACCGAACACATTAAAAACGCTAACGGAAAAACCCTGTTTTCTTTTGAACTGCTTCCGCCGGTTAAAGGGCAACGTATACAAAATATTTACGACGCCATAGACCCGTTAATGGAGTTTAAGCCCCCGTTTATTGATGTTACCTATCATCGTGAAGATTATATTTATAAACAACACGCCAATGGATTGCTTGAGCAGGTTTCTTATCGTAAGCGACCGGGAACTGTAGCCATTTGCGCGGCGATAATAAACCGTTATAAGGTAGATGCGGTTCCGCATTTAATTTGTGGGGGGTTTACAAAAGAAGAAACTGAGAATGCGTTAATTGACCTGCAATTCCTGGGGATTGATAATGTGCTGGTGCTCAGAGGCGATGCCCGTAAAGCTGATGCAGGCTTTATTCCAACGCCCGGTGGTCATGCCTATGCTACTGACCTGTTAGAACAGGTTGTAAACTTAAATAAGGGTAAATACTTACATGAACATAGCGATTCTCATAATTCAGATTTTTGCATAGGCGTTGCAGCCTATCCAGAAAAGCATTTTGAAGCTCCGAATCTTAAGACTGATTTTAAGTTCCTGAAAAAGAAAATTGACATGGGGGCAGACTTTATAGTTACCCAGATGTTTTTTGATAATCAGAAGTATTTCGATTTTGTGAAGTTATGTCGCGAAAACGGGATCAATGTACCTATCATTCCTGGATTGAAACCGATAACCTCATCCAAACAACTGATAAGTCTTCCGAAAATATTTCATATCGACATTCCTGAAGACCTAAGCGATGCGGTAACCAAATGCAACTCTGAAAAAGATGTAAAGGAGGTCGGCATTGAACATATGATCCAACAATGTAAGGAACTTATGGAATTCGGAGCCCCGGTATTGCATTTTTATACCATGAGCAACCCCATGCCAACCAGGCGTATTGCAGAAGCTATATTTTAATTAACTCAGGAGCAACACATCAGACAACAGAATGTGATCTGTCCATTACCTCTTTGTAATAATTTTCATATATAGGTAGGATAAGACTAAGGTCAAATTCCTTAGCTCTTTTCAAAGCATTTTCTTTAAAAAGATTCAGCGTTGCATCATCCTTTAATATCTCAATTGCATGTGCAGCCATTCCATCAACATCACCAACATTATCCATATATCCGGTAAGTCCATTCAAATTTAATTCCGGCAACCCGCCAGCATTTGACGTAATTACAGGTACTTTGCAAGCCATCGCCTCTAAAGCTGCCAAGCCAAAGCTTTCTGATTCTGAAGGCATAATAAACAGGTCTGATACTGAAAGGATTTCTTCCACCGCATCTTGCTTACCAAGAAAACGCACATGTTCACAAATACCTAGCTCACGGCATAACTGTTCGCTGTAAACCCGATCAGGCCCATCTCCCACCATCAATAATTTTGATGGTACTACTTTTTGAACCTTTTCAAAGATTTTTACCACATCCTGCGTTCTTTTAACCTTCCTGAAGTTAGAGGTATGGCTGATAATACGTTCGTTATTAGGTGCAATAGCTAATTTAAAATGCAGTTTGGGCTGAAGTTTAAACCTGTCCATGTCCACAAAATTCTGGATCACCCTGATCTCATTCTGAATATCAAAGTGCTGAAAGGTATCATCTCTTAAGTGATTGGAAACAGCCGTTACACCATCAGACTTGTTAATGGAAAAAGTTACCACCGGTTTGTAGGTTGGATCTTTACCTACCAGTGTAATATCTGTACCATGCAGGGTGGTAATTACCGGTATCTGAATGCCATAAGTTGCAAGTATTTGTTTGGCCATAAATGCTGCCGAGGCATGCGGTATAGCATAATGAACATGCAGCAGGTCAAGTTTTTCAAATCTGACCACATCAACCAGCTTACTGGCCAGGGCTAATTCGTAAGGAGGATAATCAAATAATGGATACTTAGAGATTGTTACCTCATGATAGAATAGGTTTTCGGAGAAAAAATCAAGCCTTGCCGGTTGACTATATGTTATGAAGTGTACCTGATGTCCTTTATCAGCTAATGCTTTCCCAAGCTCTGTAGCTACCACTCCGCTTCCTCCAAAAGTCGGATAACAAACAATACCTATCTTCATGACCACAAATTAAGTACTAATCTGTGAAATTATTGTTTGCATACCGTCAATTTAGATAAGGCTGATTTACAATAGCTCCATACCCTAAATTATTGACTTTAAGCATATTAAAATTAAAATCCCTGCAATCCCAGTCAGGCTACCTCATACTGTTCATTGGCTTTGTGAACTATACAGAGATTTATCTCCGTTCATGATCGCCTTGTAAATCACATCCTGAATACGGGATCTTATATTTAAGGTATATAATTTGGTATCCACGGCAGGATGAACACGGTTTGACAGAAAAATATAGATCAGATTATATTTGGGATCAACCCACACACATGTGCCGGTATAACCTGTATGTCCGAAGGTTTGGGCAGAAGCTAGTTTAGAAGGATAATCACTTCCGGGTTTTGGATCCCAGCGATCGAAGCCCAGACCGCGGCGGCTAACATCTGACTGTTTTGAAGTGAACATATCTACTGTTTGAGGCTTAAAGTACTTAACACCTCCGTAGGTTCCATGGTTCAATACCATCTGATATAAGATACCCAGATCGTTAGCGCTGGCAAACAACCCGGCATGACCGGAAACACCGTTTACCATAGCCGCACCCTGATCGTGAACATATCCGTGAAGCAGCACCTTACGAAATGATGTATCCAGTTCAGTAGGTACAATTTGTTCTTTTTCAAACCGATAGCGTGGATTAAATCCGGCAGTGTACATTCCCAGCGGGTTATAAAACTGGTCCACTACATATTTATTAAGAGGAACACCTGCTTGCCGTTCTACCATTTCCTTCATAAAATACATGCTCAGATCACTGTAAACATATTTCCCACGGGTCTTCACCTCCGAATTAAGCATTTCAGGCCACATAACATCTTTAAAATAATCCCTTCTTATAAAGTATCCATCGGCAGCTTTTACCGGAAAAGCATAGGAAGAATCTGTTCTGAATACATCCGGTGTAAGCTTCTTATAAAATGGAATGTATGAAACAAACCCAGCCTGATGAAGCATAACCTCACGCACTGAAATATTATTTTTGTCGGTCTTTCTGGCTTTTGGAATATAAGCACCTACGTTTGTATCCAGCTTTAACTTTTTCTGTTCATATAACCGCATTACGGCCATAGTAGTTGCAGAAATCTTGGTAATTGAAGCAAGGTCATAGATATCACTCACTTTGGTAGGCTGCTTTCCTTCATACGTGTGTGAACCATAGGCTTTATTGAAAATCACCCTGCCATCTTTTATTGCCATGACCACCACGCTTGGAGTCGCTTTTTCCCGGATAGCTTCCGCAGCAATTGAATCAATTTCAGAAAGATCAGACGAATGGATACCTGCTTCTTCAGGAATAGTATATTTTAACCTGATCTTTTTTGTTCTATATCCGGATCCGGCTTTATATTTTGAACTTATTGTTTTGCTTAGTTTACCTTTTGCTTCTGTCCCACCAAATATTAATTGAGCTGAATACCAAGACGTTACAGTATTATAATCCGGACTCCATACTATGGGAGCCACGACTTGATTCAGCTTTTTTAACACCGAAAAGTCGCCAAATCCTGCAAGAATAATTTTTTTATTTTTCTGATTTTCGAGAATAAACCGCAGCACTTCCGGGTCATTAAATGATTCATCAATCACCTGGATTATAATTGTATTATAAAACTTCAGATCATCTGTTAGATCATCCAAGGTAAGGGATTGTAACTTGTATGACTCAGCAGAAAAACTCTTTATAAAAGCATATTTACTCAACAGGCTATCAAACACACCCGCATACGCCGAACCCATATTTACACTCGCTATCTTACGTGTATCTAATGATTGCAGCGGGATCATTGCTGACCGGTTATTTAATAACACGATAGATTTTTCAGCATCCTTCTGCTCATACAATAACTTGCTGTTATCTCTTTTATTAAGCGTGGTGGCATAAACTCCAAAAATTGCCGCTGTTAAGATAATCCCTATAAGAACAGGATTGGTAGGTTTTATTTTGCTTGCTAAGTATTGCATAATTACACGTGAGTTTTGGCTTAAAATTTCATATAATGTTTTTCTAAGATACTTACTTTCTTACAAACCTGACCCTTTGCTCTTTTCATTCCATTTCATAATAACCAACCTGCATATCATACATCTTCAAGAATTTTGCACAATTCTGTGAGCCGGAACAAAAACAGTTATCTTTGGGGAAATGAAATTCATCGGGATGTCTTTACTATCTGCCTGCACATTTCATTTAATTTGCTTTCTATCAATAAATTAACATACAACACAACTTTGTCTGACATTATACAGCTCTTACCTGATTCCGTTGCTAACCAGATAGCTGCCGGTGAAGTGGTCCAAAGACCCGCCTCGGCTGTAAAGGAACTGATTGAAAATGCGATAGATTCAGGTGCGGATAAGATCCAGCTTATCGTTAAGGATGCCGGAAAAACGTTAATTCAGGTGATTGATAATGGCTGCGGAATGAGCATTACCGATGCCCGCATGTGTTTTGAGCGTCATGCAACATCAAAGATCCGTAAAGCCGAAGACCTCTTTGCCATACGTACCATGGGTTTCCGCGGCGAAGCAATGGCTTCAATCGCCGCTATTTCGCAGGTAGAACTTCGAACCAGGCGCTATGAGGATGAGTTGGGTACGATAATCCATATTGAGGGCTCAGAAGTAACGAACCAGGAGCCTGCTTCATGCCCTGCAGGAACGAGTATTTGCGTAAAAAACCTGTTCTATAACACTCCGGCCCGCAGAAATTTTTTAAAAGGCAATCCGGTAGAAATGCGTCATATTATTGATGAGTTTCAGCGCGTGGCTTTAGCTCATCCGGAAATATTTTTTACCCTGCATCATGACGGGAATGAGGTTTTTCATCTTCCGCAAAGCAGCTTAAAACAGCGGATTGTTCACTTGTTCGGCAATGCCTATAATCAAAAGCTGGTTCCTGTAGAAGAAGAAACCACCATTATTCAGCTAAAAGGATATATCGGAAAACCGGAGTTTGCCAAGAAAACCCGCGGCGAACAGTTCTTTTTTGTCAATAACCGGTTTATAAAAGATCCTTATTTGAACCATGCGGTATTAAATGCTTTTGAAGATCTGCTGACAGATGATAATTATCCTCTGTATGTACTTTTTATAGATATTGATCCTTCACGTATTGACATTAATGTACATCCTACAAAAACAGAAATTAAATATCAGGATGAAAAGGCAATTTACGCCATTATCCGGTCCTCGGTAAAAAGGGCGCTGGGGAAATACAATATTACCCCTACCCTTGATTTCAATCAGGAAACGGGCTTCAATAATATGATCACTCCAAAGGCACATGAAGATATTGTTCAGCCGAGGATCAGTTTCAATCCCGACTTTAACCCATTTCAGGGCGGCGAAAAATCAGAACGTGAACTTCCTTTCCTGAGAAATATGGGGGAAGAACGAAAGGAAATAGCTAAAAACTGGGGCTCACTGTACGAAATAACAGATAGTCAACCAGCCAGACAGCAGGAGATACAATTAGAAGAAAAGGGTTCAGCGGAAAGTCCCCGAAAATCTGAAAAACAAATTTTCCAGTTACATAATCGATTTATTGTCTCTCAGATCAAATCGGGGTTTATGCTCATCGATCAGCAATGTGCGCATGAACGTATTCTGTATGAGCGCTTCCTAAATCAGCTGGATAGTCATAAGGGGGCCAGTCAGTCAAGTCTTTTCCCGCAAACGGTAACCTTAAACGCTGCAGATTTTGAGTTAGCAAAAGACTTATTGCCTGATATTCAGGCGTTGGGGTTCCAGGTTAGGGAATTTGGGAAGAATACCTTAATTGTTGAAGGGATACCTGCTGATATAACAATCAGTATGACTGAAGCAGAGATACTGGAACATTTGATAGAAGGTTTCAAAAACAATCATGCAATGCTCCGGCTTAATAAACGGGATATACTGGCAAGAACGCTCGCGAAGAATGCTTCGATAAAACCAGGCACATCATTATCAGCGGAAGAAATGAACCAAATGGTAGATGAATTGTTTGCCTGTGAGATGCCCAATGTATCCCTTGCCGGTAAGCCGGTCGTAATCACTTTTACCATTGACGAACTCTTACAGAAATTCGGGAAGCTTTAAGTCCCGCCCTTAATATGAATGCATCCTCCCCATTTTCAAATATTTCTCCGGTTGTAAAAAACCTGCTAATCATTAATATCATCTTCTTTATAGCAACATTAATGTTTGCTGAACAGATGGTACAATGGTTTGCTGTCTTTTACTTTGATTCGCCAATGTTTAAAGTTTGGCAAATCATTACTTATATGTTTATGCATAGCCCGGTAAGCTATGCGCACATCCTGTTTAACATGTTTGCGCTGTACACGTTTGGATCAACACTTGAATATGTGATGGGATCAAAGCGCTTTCTTAACTTTTACCTGATTACCGGACTTGGAGCCCTTGTGCTGCAAATGCTGGTACAGGCCATAGAATTGTACACAGCCACCGGGTCTGTTATGCCGCTTACCCATAATATATCTGTTACTGATCAACATCAAATTGACCTGGTAAGGGAAATATACATGGGCCCGATGCTGGGGGCATCAGGCGCCATTTTCGGACTGCTGATTGCATTTGGCATGATCTTTCCGAATGCCGAATTATTTATCCTGTTTATCCCGGTTCCGGTTAAGGCAAAATATATTATTCCAATTTATATCGTTATAGAATTATTTTTGGGGGTAGCACAGTTCTCTGGCGATTCTGTCGCACATTTTGCCCATTTAGGCGGAGCGCTTTTTGGCTTTATCCTGATTAAAATTTGGGGCGTACGACGCCCGGGAGGTTATTTATGAGTATAATTAAAGAACTTCAATATAAAATGCTCCGGTCAGGTAGCAGGTTGTACCTGTTTATAGGAATTAACGTACTTATATTTCTGGTACTAAACCTGGTAGCAATTCCTGAGTTTTTATTTTCAAAATCGAACAGTATTTCCTCCTGGATCCAGGAACAATTATCAATGCCTGCATACTTACCGGCATTAGCATATAAACCCTGGACCATCATCACGTATATGTTTAGCCATAAAGGGCTTTTTCATATTTTCTTTAATATGCTTTGGCTGTATTGGATGGGAAGAATATTTGAGGAATACCTGAATAACCGGCAATTTACCTTTGCTTATTTCGCAGGCGGGTTTGCCGGCGCACTCCTGTTTATCCTGTTTTATAATATCTTCCCGGCATTTAATGATAATCTGCAATTTGCACTATTAATTGGTGCCTCTGCAAGTGTAATGGCCATTGTAGTTGCTACCGCTACCTTATTACCAGAGTATACGATACCATTACTTTTATTTGGTCCGGTACGCTTAAAATACCTGGCTATTGTGTATGTGATTCTGGACCTTATTGCCATTCCCGGGGCCAATGCAGGTGGAAGTATAGCACACCTTGGCGGTGCAGCTTTAGGGTATATTTTCATCATTCAATTGCGGAAAGGCAATGACTGGAGTAAATTATTTATGCGAAAACCCAAGCTGAAACCTATCCCGAATAAATCCCCCAGGCCTAAATCAACCAGCACCAGACTACCAGATCAGGATGCTATTGATCGCATTCTTGATAAGATCTCCAAATCGGGATATGAAAGCCTGACCAAAGAAGAAAAGCAGCAGCTTTTTAATGCAAGCAAGAAATGAAACGTGCAAAAAAAAGACGGATAGGGATCATAAGCAAGCTTGTTTTTGCTGCAAATATCGTAGCCGTAATTCTTCTATTGCTTAGCTACCTGGCCTCCGTAACCGATCCTAATACCTTTTGGCCTATCTCGTTTTTTGGATTAGCTTATCCATTCATTTTACTTTTAAATGCATTATTCATCATCTACTGGCTATTCCGAAAACCTGTTTTTTCGCTGATATCCATCGTACCCATACTGGCAGGATTCGAATTTGTAACCAGCTATATCGGCTTCCGGGAGACAACTGCTATTGAAGTACCTAAATCTTCGAAGAATTTTATTCGGGTGATGAGTTATAATGTTCACTTTTTCAAGCAGTTCGGAAATAAGAACAATGATTTCGTAAAAGAGCAGATGCTAAACATTATCAGAAATGAACAACCTGATGTTATTTGCTTCCAGGAATTCTTCTCACGACAAACCGGGGATTATAATTTTAAAAAACTGATCAAAGACGTTTTAAATACAGAGAATTTTTATTTCGTTCCAAGCATCGATAACAATTACGAAGCTATGGGTTTGGCTGTATTTTCAAAATTGCCCATCAAGGAAAAAGGGAATATCCGTTTTGATAGCGTAACACGCGGAAATGAAGCAATTTTTACCGATATTGAATTTCAGAAAAAGCGTTTCCGGATTTATAATGTACATTTCCAGTCAATAAATTTCCAGCCTGAAGATTATTCTGATTTTAAGAAAGCAACTAAGAAGATCGACCCGGATGTAGCATCATCTAAGCGCATTGGCGGCCGGTTAAAGGATGCTTTCCAAAAACGCGCCGATCAGATCAAAATCATAAAAGAGCATGCTTCAGAATGCAAGTATCCTTACGTAATCGCTGGAGATTTTAATGACACACCCATTTCATACGCAGTAAGTTACATGAGTAAAGGATTGAAGAACAGTTTTAAAGAAAAAGGCAGTGGATTAGGGATAACCTACAATGGTGACTTCCCTAACTTTCAGATCGATTATATCCTCACTTCACCTGATTTCTCAATCAAAAACTACCACATCATACGAAAAAAATTATCAGATCATTTCGCAATACGAAGCGACCTGGAATATACGCCTTAACATCAATGTAAAAATCGGCTTCATTTAGTAAGTTTGCAGCATGGATAACAACCTGGTTATTTATAATACTATCTCCAGAAAAAAAGAAAAATTCGAGCCTATAACTCCGCCATTTGTCGGGATGTATGTTTGCGGTCCAACCGTTTACAGCGATGTTCATTTAGGCAACTGCAGAACTTTTGTATCATTTGATCTGATATACCGGTATCTTACACATCTGGAATACAAGGTGAGATATGTGCGCAATATTACAGATGCCGGCCACCTGGAAGGAGATCAGGATGAAGGAGATGATAAATTCTCAAAAAAAGCACGCCTTGAGCAGGTTGAACCGATGGAGATTGTACAACGATACACCACCGGATTTCATGATGTAATGCGCTTATTTAATACCCTGCCGCCGAGAATAGAACCAACAGCAACAGGGCATATTTCAGAGCAGATTGAAATGATAAAGCAAATCATAGCAAATGGTTTTGCATACGAAAGCAATGGAACCATTTACTTTGATGTTGAAAAATACAGCAAACAGCACGATTATACAGTTTTAACGAATCGTCAATTGGAAGAAATGCTTGCCAATACCCGTGAGCTTGGAGGACAAAGTGAGAAAAGAGGCCGGCTGGATTTTGCGCTCTGGATAAAAGCAAAGCCTGAACATATTATGCAATGGCCTTCTCCATGGGGTTTAGGATTCCCCGGGTGGCATATTGAATGCTCTGCAATGAGCAGAAAATATCTTGGCGATACTTTTGATATCCACGGCGGGGGCATGGACCTGGCTGCTACTCACCATACCAATGAAATAGCCCAGTCTCAGGCATGCAGCCACACTAATCCGGTGAAATATTGGGTACACACCAATATGTTAACTGTAAACGGAGCTCGGATGTCAAAATCAGCAGGTAACGGTTTCCTTCCACACGAATTGTTTACCGGCGATCATCCGTTATTAACCAGAGGTCACTCGCCTATGGTTATCCGGTTTTTTATGCTGCAGGCTCATTACAGAAGCACACTCGACTTTTCTAATGATGCGTTGGAAGCTTCAGAAAAAGGATTCAGACGTTTAATAAACGCAATAAATCTCCTTGATAAGCTTAAAGCAGGAAACTCCGATGATTTTGATATTCCTGATCTTAAAGCCCGTTGTTATGCTGCAATGGACGATGATTTTAACAGTCCGGTGCTTATTGCAGAACTTTTTGAAGCAGCACGTATAATTAATACCGTTTATGATGGCAAAGGTTCAATCAAAGAACAGAACCTTGAAATGCTCAAGGATATGATGAATACTTTTGTCTTTGATGTTCTTGGTCTTAAAACAGATCTGGACAATACTGACAACTTAAATGACCTCCTGGAATTTATTATTAAATTACGGACTGATGCCAAGGCAAATAAAGATTACGCTACTTCCGATAAAATCCGTATCGGATTACAGGAACTTGGCATTCAATTAAAAGATGGTAAAGAAGGAACTACCTGGTCTAAATTATAGTTAATTAGCTGATCTTACCACCTGAAATTTACCAAATATTCATATTTAACTTATTCATTTTCTAGTTAATGACACTATAAGCACTCCCAAAAGAAATGAATATAAGCTCATACAAACTTGATAGATCTGATAGCGTTCCTCTGGAACAATTAAAAAACAAAGTACATCCTGATGAAAAAATTATTGATACTTATACTTCTAATAAATTCAATCTCTTCATATGGGCAGAATGCCGAAAATAATATACAATCTTTATTAGCAGCAGAGAATTATTTTTCAAGCCTGTCTATAGAAAAAGGAGTAAGAAAAGCTTTTTTAGAGGTAAGTAATAAAGAAACAATTGTTTTTCGTCCATCTGCTGTACCGGCAAAAAAATTCTACCGGAAACTTAAAAAGGACAGCACTTATCTTAGCTGGTTTCCCAGCTTTGCACGTATTTCAAAAAGCGGCGACTGGGGATTTACATCAGGTCCATTTATCTCAAAACAAACTAAAGATAGTCCGCATACTACCCACGGGCAATATCTTTCGGTATGGAAAAGAAATTCAAGTGGTGTATGGAAACTTGCTCTTGATGGTGGTATTACGCATCCTGAACCCAAAGGAGAACCCAAACTTGACTTCCTCACCAATACCGGTAAATTCTTCAGGCAGCATTCAACTATACGGCAACAACAGCGAGAAGATATAGTATTAAGTACCGACAAACTTTTCAGCCTCTCTCTTAAAGCACTTGGTACGGATGCTTATAAAGAATTTGGGCATCAAGATATTCATGTTTTATTTCCGGGCTCATATCCGGTGATTGGAAAAAAGAATGTCATTTCATTTTTTAATAAACACAAAATAAGGATCATTTCAGAAAATATAGAAACAGACCGTGCCTTTGGCGGTGATTATGCCTATACCTACGGTAAAGCTTCTGTAACTCAGAATGGTAAGGTTAATGAATTTAGTTATGTGCGAGTGTGGCAGGTCTCAGAAGATCATAACTGGAATGTACTGTTTGAACTATTTTCACCATCGGGCAGTTAATGATCAGAACAGATTTTCGATGATCTTTTCTGTGCTTATCCCCTCGGCCTCAGCTTTATAATTCCTAACAATACGGTGTCGTAATATTGCTGCAGCCACTGCCTGAACATCTTCACGGTCAGGAGAGTATTTACCGCTGATGGCTGCATGGCACTTAGCGCCTAAAACCAGGAATTGTGATGCTCGCGGCCCTGCTCCCCAACTTAAAAACCGGTTCACCTCATCAGTTGCGGCTTCGGTACCCGGCCGGGTTTTAGCTGCCAACGATACAGCATACTCAAGCACATTATCTGTTATTGGGATATTGCGGATAAGGGACTGAAAATACATAATCTGATCTGCATTAAGCATTTTGGCCAGTTCCGGATGTGTATTTGATGTGGTATTTTTTACTACCTCCAGTTCCTCTTTAAAAGAAGGATACGTTAATGATATATTAAACATAAATCGGTCTAACTGGGCCTCTGGAAGCGGGTAAGTACCTTCCTGCTCAATCGGATTCTGTGTTGCCAGAACAAAGAAGGGTTTTGGCAAAGGGTGTGCCTGTCCGCCTACAGTAACAATTTTCTCCTGCATTGCCTCAAGCAGGGCGGCCTGGGTTTTCGGAGGTGTACGGTTTATCTCATCAGCAAGAATAATATTAGAGAATACCGGGCCTCTGATAAATTTAAACGTCCGATCTTCACCAAATATCTCGGAGCCAACAATATCTGAAGGCATAAGATCAGGTGTAAACTGAATACGATTATAACTCAGGTCTAATACCCGGGCAACTGTTTGAACCAATAACGTTTTAGCAAGTCCGGGCACACCAACCAAAAGGCAATGTCCATTGCTGAATATGGAAATCAACACAGCCTTTACGACATCATCCTGCCCAATAATTACTTTGCTGATCTCCTTACGGATGTCTTTATAGCTACTGCTTAAAGCGTCAACTGCTTCTACCTCGGAGTTAAAAGACTTGTGCATAGTGTATCTAGTCTGCTTTGGCCGTCATCCATGATCCCAGGGATGGGCAACTCAAATATTCTTCGTCGATCCGGATATATGTCTCCTTACGTTTTTTCTCGAACCATTCGCTAACTGTCCGGCTAATCTTATCCTCAAAAGCAGCATCTTTAATTTTCGGAAAATCCTGGTCCAGATTTGCACGATGAGGTGGCGTTTTTGATTTCAGGTACAAGAAACGGTATCCCTGTTTACCGCTTGGGGAGGTAAATAGGTCCGGTTTGGAAAACCCTCCAACCTTCATTGTATCAATGGTTAGGAATACCTGTGGTTCCAATTTATCAGATGGTATATAAGTACTTCTGTTCTGAACGTTTTCAGCATTCAGCATCATTCCACCGTTGTACTTGGTATCATTGTTATCTGATAATAATGCAGCCGCAGTTGCAAAATCTATCTTTTTAGCAACCACGTCAGTATAAATACTGTCAATATGTGCTTTTGCTCTTTCAAGACTGGCGGGTGGCGGATCTGTTTTAACCAGGATATGTCTCACACGCACCTGCTCGCCTCTGCGTTCAATTATCTGCAAAATGTGAAATCCGAATTCAGTTTCAAAAACCGGGGAAAGATCACCCTCCTTTAATTTAAAGGCCATTGCTGTAAATTCCTTCGCCATAACTGTACGATCAAAAAAGCCAAGGTCGCCACCTTCTGCCGCCGATCCCGGATCCTGAGAATATAATCGTGCAAGAGTTTCAAAGCTCTCACCACCCTTTATTCTCAGACGCATGGCTTCAGCTTTATCATGGAAAGTTTGTTTTTCTTCCTTGGTAAGTTTTGGGTAAACAACAATCTCACCCACTTCTACTTCAGTATTATAATAAGGCAAGCTATCGGTTGGGATCGACTCATAAAACCTGCGGACCTCAAGAGGCGTAATGCCTACATTTTCTGTAATTGTACCCTGCATTTTGTTTGCAACCAGTTGCTCCCTGATATCAGGACGGATCTCATCCTTATATTGAAGAACTGAACGGTTTAAAAATTGTTCGAGCCGCTCCTGACCCCCGGCACGGGAGATCATTGTCCGCAACCTGCGATCTATCTCAGAATCAACCTGGTCATCAGTGACGCTTACTGAGTCAATTACAGCTTGCTGCGATAACAGCTTTTGAGCCAGTATTTGCTGCAGAAAAGAACATCTTGCTTCGGCATTCTCCGGATTACCCTGCGCCAAATACTGCGCGTACTGCATCTCCAGATCAGATTGAAGGATAATAGTACTTCCAACAACTGCTGCTATTTTATCAAGTGATTTTTTTGGCGATTGTGCCTGCGATGTTGTTTGAGCCTGTACCTGTACTATAATACATAAAAGCGCTGCAAATATCAGCCCCGAAATTCTATTCATCAGTATTTATTGTTTTAATGTATGAACCTTTTATGAGCGCACTAACCATTTTTTGTGAAATCAGCCAGCACTCATGATGGTTTCATTTATTGTTGCCATCTGTTATTAAACAGACAGAGATTCTTCAAAAATATCGATTAATTTGTGATTCTGCTTACGATTTAAAAAAAGGACCTGTATCATCCTGTAAATACAGCAAAATATAAACGTATCTGGCGCTAAATTAGTCTTTTGGTTTCGTGAGAGAATTCATTTAACTATTTTTAACAAAAATCAACTCTACCTTTGTATATGAGTCAACTTCAAACTACTGATCCCGGTGCTTTACGTTTACTTATGACGGAAGACCTCTTTCGCATTAGAGAAGAACAGCCTGTTATCCAGGATAATAGCTCCACTAACCTGTCGGAACCAAAGCCAGATTCAGCCGTAATTCAGCCAGACCTATCCATAGATTTTTCTTATTTGGGCGAAAACAATAAATATTTTCTGATCCTGGTAAATGATCAGAAACATATACATCTTAATAAGGAGCACCAGGAAATTCTCGTTAAGATACTGCAGGCAAAAACAATGGAGCTGCGAGACGTCGCCATCCTGAATCTGAATCGTTATCCCGGCATACTGTTTAATTCGCTTAAAGAATTTTTCGCACCGTCACGTGTGGTGCTATTTGGTGTCGACCCGCAAACCATAGGTCTTCCCGTCATGGGATCAAACGACCCGCAAAAAATAAATGACGTAAAAACGCTTGCTACCTATAATTTTGAAGAAATGAAAAATGATGTGGATAAAAAGCGAGCTTTCTGGAATGTTTTAAAATCGTTTTAATGACTACACAAAGCTTGGTCTTTGCGACAAACAATAAGCATAAGTTAGAGGAGGTTCAGCAGATGGTGGGCCCCATATTTCTGCTTAAAAGTCTTCATGATATTGGATGCGATGAGGATATCCCGGAAACGGGGACTACGTTTAAGGCTAATGCATCTCAAAAAAGCCAATATATTTTCAACCGGTATCATATTAACTGTTTTGCAGATGACTCGGGTCTTGAAATAGATGCTTTAAATGGTGAGCCTGGTGTTTATTCTGCTCATTATGGTGGAACACGTGATATGGAGCGAAATATGCAACTGGTGCTTGACAGGATGAAGGATGCTTCGGGTAGAAGCGCCCGGTTTATCACGGTAATTTCATTAATCCTGGATGGGAAAGAACATTTTTTTAAAGGTGTGGCCGAAGGGACTATAATCCGTTCAAAGGCCGGAAAAAAAGGTTTTGGATATGATCCTATTTTCCAGCCCGAAGGTTATGACATCACCTTTGCAGAAATGGATATGGCTGAAAAAAACCGCATTAGTCACCGGGCCAAAGCCATTAACGCACTGGTAACTTTTTTGAAGTCCCTGGAACAGGTTTCTTAGTCTTATTGTTGCTTTTTCCCCCAGCCGGTTTAGCAACCGGTTTTTCCGGTTTCTTAGCTACAGGTTTTATTAATGAAGGGATAATTTCTTCTTTAGACCGAGGCCGGTCTTTGGGTTTCCATATAAAGCCCTCCAGAATATCTTTGTCTTTTGGTATCTTTTCCATCGGATAGTACTGTCCTTCAGGCTTTTTTATGGGGAAAATATCCTGGATTTTATTGTCTTCAAAAACCATCCGCATCCGGCTGCTGATCAGGTGGTTCATTCCGGAGTAAGCAGAGTCTTCCCGGGTGAAATAAATACTTTCTGCATTACCATCTACAAATAGCTGATTCATTTTACCTTCTTTGAAAACACCCGTAATTGTTTTTCCCTTCACCTGGTTAAACCTGGCAGAATCAGCTTCCGTATTCACAATAAATCCCTTTTGCCGGAGCAGAATATTGTCAACAGTTTTATTTTTAAGCTGCATATAAATCGTATCTGCCGAAAGCTGCGAGCCATCTGCCCAGATCATCGGATTAACATAGCACCGCATGGTAGAATCCGCATAACTGTAAAATATGGAATCTGCCTTACCCTGAAGGTCCGACTTAAATATTTTTACTTTCCGGTAGGCCAGCACAATCCTGGTTTTGGTTGTATCCTGTAAACGAAGACTATCTGCTTTAGAAAGTACTACTTTAACCGTATCCTTTCCTAAAGACGGCTTTTTAGCTGCTGAATCTAATCCGGGTGTTTTTACCGTATCCTGTTTCTGATTTTCTGCGGATAGAGCCTTTGCGGAATCAGGTTTTTGACCCGAGATCTTGTTAGCAACTAACGCATCTTTATTCTTAACCTTTACCGTGTCTGATAACAACGTATCTGCGGGAATTGCCTTATTTCTATCTGTAGCAGGGGGAGCAATTCTATCTTTGGCTTTATCCTTTTTTGAAGCCTTTTTAGACAGCACGCCTCTGATTCCTTTCCGTTCTTTTTTCTGATTTGTTTGCGTTGCAGATACTGGCTGCTCTGCTCCCGGCAAATCCTGATCTACTTTCCCGCTTGGTATTGAATCATTCTTTAAACTATCCTGTACCCCGACAGAATCTTGTTCCGCCGCCTCTTTTCCAAATACCGGGTATACTATAGGTTTGAAATCCTTCATCATTATTAACCTCGTATACAATGTATCTGCAGCCATATAAATCGAATCGACTTTGCCTTTATCCTCCGTAGTGAAAATAACATACGCATTCTTAGTAACCAGTGCGCTTTCATCTATCTTTTTATATAAGCCGAGATCTCCTTTTAAGGTTACTTTTTGGGTCGTATCAATAAACGTTATCCGGTTAATCGCTCTGCCGAAACCGGCTTTTCCATCATAATAAAGACTGTCGCCTTTAAGCGATTTACTACCCTGGGTGTATAAATTCTTCTTTCCAAACCTGGCTTGTTCTGTTATGGTATTATAAGTTCCATTCTCAGTATACAGATTCGAGCTGTCCTTTTTACCGAAAATATCCGTTGGCCCATAAAAATAAGCGATTTTAGATACAGAATTATATCGTAAAGTATCTGTTTTAATCAGAGCATTCGGTGTGTTCACCACCACATTATGCCGGAAATAAGCGTCATTAGAGGCAGCAAAATAATATCCGTTGGTACTTGTTAAAACATCTTCACCACTTACAATTTTACCGCCCCCGGTGTATGTACCAATGCGGGTTCCCATATTATAGGTAAGATAATCAGTAGTTAAAGTTGCATTCCCGTCCACCAGCCGCACGTTGCCTGTAAGCAGGGCTAACCGGGTATTTCCATCATAGTTTAGATGATCAGAATACACATTGGTACCATTGGTTTGCGTTATCACTACATTTCCAAAAGCTTCAAACGTATTTTGGTTCTGATTGAAATTAGCGCTATCGGCAGCAAGAGTTGAATTTTCATGTGAAAATACGGGTTTGATAACACGAATCATATTTAATTCGGGAAACCCACGCAGTTGTTGTGACGATATAAGCTGTACCTTTTTTATTTGCTGGGCAAAGCCGGTAGAGCCAAAGGCGACTACAAAAAGTATGAACACGAGCAACTTTTTCACGCTACAAAAGTAGTTCTTTGCCTAAGGATAGTAAAATGATAAATTTGACCATGCTGCCACTGGATAATTTCCGCCGGTATATAACCGAAAACATGCTGTTTAACCCTAATGAGCGCATTCTTATTGCTCTTAGCGGGGGCAGAGATTCTGTTTTACTGGCTCATCTCTTTAACGCAGCCCAGTATAATTTCGGTATTGCCCACTGCAATTTTATGTTGAGAGAGGAAGAATCTGCTGCAGATGAACAATTCTCTAAACAACTCGCCACATATTTTAATGTACCGTTTTACAGTACCCGGTTTGAAACTTTGGACTATGCAGAGAAACATTCCATCTCCATCCAGATGGCAGCCCGGGATCTGCGGTACGAATGGTTAGAAACTACCAGGCACCAAAACGGATATGACTTCATCGCAGTTGCACACCATCAGAATGATAGCATAGAAACCATCCTGTTAAATTTAGTCAGGGGTACGGGGATTGCAGGGCTCCATGGAATTGCTCCAAAACGTGGAAATATAATCAGACCGCTTCTATTTCTTACCCGTGATGAAGTAGACGAGATCATTCAGACTGAAAAAATTATTTTCAGGGAAGACAGTTCCAATCTTTCATCAAAATATGCACGTAACAAACTGCGCATTGAGGTAATCCCCAGGCTAAAGGAGCTTAATCCTAATCTGGAGGCAACTTTTGAGTCAAACCGTTTACGTTTCATCGATTTAGAAACCATTTTAAATCAGCGTGTTAAAGAAGTTCGGGATATGCTTTTTTCAACCCAGTCAGATAGTACCATACGGCTTGATATCAAAAAACTGGAACAACTACCTGCACTTCACACGATCCTGTATGAATTATTACGCCCCTATCATTTTAAACAGCCGGTGGTTGATGATCTGATAAGGTCGTTAAAAACGCAACCCGGAAAGCAGTTTGAATCTCTAACACATATTATTTTAATTGATCGTGATGAATTGCTTCTTATGCCCCGGCAACAGGCTGAACTTCATACTCAGGAAATAAGTACGGATTTAAAAAGTGTTTTATGGGGAGATATGCACTTTACTATTAAAACCTGTGATGCTGAGAAATATCGGTTAATCAAAGATCCCTATCTATCGCAGCTTGATGCAGATAGCTTACAGTTTCCCTTAAAACTTCGCACATGGCGAGCCGGCGACCGGTTTAAGCCATTCGGCTTCTATGGCGAAAAGAAGCTGAGCGACTTTTTTATAAGTCTTAAAATTCCGGTAACCACAAAAACATCCACCCCCATACTTGAAAACGGAAACGGCGAAATTATATGTATTCCGGGGATACGTATTGACGACCGTTACAAGATTACAGCAAACACTAAAAAAGTTTTTATCTTCGAACTGATTAAACCGAATGGAAAGTACGCCGACTTTTGTTGAAAAACAGTACCTGGGCCGTGATTATACCCGGATAAGCGTTAGGCTGGTAATGGCTTTATTCTGCTTCGCCGCCTATTTTATTACTGAACGCCGGGAAGAAAATGCAGATCTTTTTCTCGTTGTAGGATGTGCCATCCTTATAGTATCGGTAATTATGATGTTTATGCTTCACTTTCAAACTACAGTTCAAAATAAAAGTGTCATTTTAAATGGATTGTGGACCACAAGGTTGGTGAAGATAGACCTCAATAGCATCGTTAAAGTTGAACGTGCTCCATACAGTTCATTTATGATCAATAACCCGGTCTATAACCTGCATAAAAAAGGAGCGGTCCGTTTTTATGCCGGAGGAAAAGACGCAGTAAGGTTGACAGATCGTGGCGGCCTGGTTTATATCATAGGAACTCAGAGTCCTGCAGAGCTTGAGCAGAAAATAAAGGAAGAGATGAGGAAATAACTTTCCCGGTCACATCTTCAATCCAATTTCACGTAATCTTTCATCCAAATACTCACCTGCTGTCATATTTGTATATGCCTTTGGTGAATTTTCATCAATACACGACTCCAGGCAGGTAAGGTCCATATTTGATTTTGGATGCAGAAAGAATGGAACTGAATAGCGTGACGTTTTCATCAATTCACGCGGAGGATTGACAACCCGATGTGTGGTGGATTTCAACTTATTATTCGTCAGCCGCTGAAGCATATCGCCTACATTTACAACAATATCGTCCACATTCGCCTTCACAGGAAACCATTGGCCATCCCTTGTTAATACTTCCAGGCCATCTGCACTGGCGCCAATCAGCAATGTGATCAGATTAATATCTTCATGAGCCCCTGCCCGTACGGCATCTGCGGGCAAGTTATCAGGATCTTCTATGGGGAAGTAATGTATTGCTCTTATTATGGAATTGCCATTGTGAACTTTATCATCAAAATAGTTTTCGGGAAGTTCAAGATAGACGGCAATGGCCCTAAGCAGATGCTTGCCGGCATACTCAAGACGTTCATAGACCTCGCGGGTAATTTGGTTGAATTGAGGCAGTTCTTCAACGATCAGGTTATCCGGATATTCACTTTTTACCGGATCGCCATCGGTAACTTCCTGTCCGCGTTGCCAGAATTCTTTCAGATCGGGAGTTTTTGAATCCTTTGCTTTTTCTCTTCCCTTGCTGGTATAACCGCGTTGCCCGGCAAGTTCAGCCTTTTCATATTTCTTTTTAATTTCTTCAGGCAGACTGAAAAATTCTTTCACTTCTGCATATAATTTATCCATCACCTCCCTGGTCATGCCATGATTGGCAATAGTTACAAAGCCTGTATCATTATATGCTTTACCGATTTCATCCGAAAATTTTTTCTTTTGCTCCGGAGTGCCATTTATGTAATCATTAAGGTCAAGGCGTGGAATATTTATGCTATCAGTCATAGTGAATTTATCTGATCTAATATAACCTGTTTTTGAATAATATGCTTAGTAGTTTAAAACATATTCATTATCAGATGTTTTACATTCTGACATAAATATCTGTTTTGAGTAATAATTTTCAAACATCAGTGAATAAAACCCCTCATTACGTATCTTTATAAAAAGAATTAACATGAAAATACTGGCTATTCTAATTGCTTTACTGGTGTCTGCACCAGCTTCGGTTTATGATTTTAAAAAGATAAAATCACTTGATGGCAAGACTTTAAATCTTTCAAAGTACAAAGGAAAAAAAATACTTATTGTAAATACAGCCTCCAAATGTGGTAATACCCCGCAATATGAGGCTTTGGAAAAACTTGCAAAACAGTATAAAGACAAGCTGGTAGTTATCGGGTTTCCGGCAAATAATTTCGGCGGACAGGAACCAGGCAGCAACCTTGAAATCAGAGAGTTTTGTTCAAAAACCTATGGTGTTACGTTCCCTATGGCGGGTAAAGTGAGTGTTAAAGGTGACGATATTGATCCTTTATTTAAATATTTAACCACGGCAGAAAACCCGGATTTTACCGGAGAGATCAAATGGAACTTTGAGAAATTTCTGATTGATGAAAACGGAAAATTAATACACCGCTTCAGATCGAAGGTACAACCTCTATCTCCGGAAATAACTAAATATCTGTAAATAAGCCAATTGACATTTATTCTAATTTTTTTTTGAAGAATGGATCAGAGCGGCTATATTTGCAATCCCAAAAGGGAGATTAGCTCAGCTGGTTCAGAGCATCTGCCTTACCAGCAGAGGGTCACTGGTTCGAACCCAGTATCTCCCACAACCTCCGGATAACCCCGGAGGTTTTTTTGTACCCGGGAGTTTAGCTCAGCTGGTTTAGAGCATTACCTCGACAAGGTAAGGGTCATCGGTTCGAACCCGGTAACTCCCACTTAAGAAAATCTTCGATCACTAAATGTCCTTTTTCTATTTAATGTTGGTGCATAGTTCACCCCTTAGCGATCCGCGTTTGTAACGCGGATGACTGAGAATGACGATTGTATCGCCTCAGCGAAGCCGCCTTCACCATATTCACTCTTTGCTTCGCATTTTATGATTGTCTTGCCTTAAGCTCGTTCCTATTTATCAGCAATTGGTTTTGATTGTTCTATAGTGCTTGGGAATTCCAGGGTAATGGTTTCTTCGTTAATCTTTAAATGCCCGAACAGGAATAACACGATTCATAGCAGATTTTACCTGCTCCGGCTGATTTTTTGGCGGGACTTCAAAATCTTGATGCAATGCAATTGTACTGCTTGATTCGGTAGAGCTCCAATAATTCGTCCGGGAGGGCCGTAAAAAGTCCGAGCCAATATTGAGTCTGCTAATTTCAGTTCTGAGTACTTCCAGTTCCTGTTTTGATGGCAGATACCAGTCTGAAAATCCTCCCCCGCGGTATTCACGGCAAGCTTTTGCGGCATAAGGTTTATCGGCTCCATAGGCAGTCGTTATTTGGGCAGTATTCGATGCTCCATCAACCTGGCTGTTAGCACCTGTAACTATGTTGATCATATTGTCCGGAGCCCAGGGCAGAGGATAATCAAGCGTATACCGGCTCACCACCGTTCCAGCTGTTTTTGCATCATTAAGTGTGAGGATGATCCCGCCGGCATGCAGATAGCCAACCTTCATGGGTGTTTCGAAACTTACTTCATCACTCCATGTCGTATCCGTTTTATTGATTGCAAAAGCCCTGGTATAGTATTTGGTTTTGGCTGATAGTACATC
>DASWTL010000049.1:0-17151 GCA_036402155.1 Sphingobacteriaceae bacterium
TAGTGTATTCAATATAAAGAGTGTTAAGATTGGGTGCAAATATATATGTTTAAGCTAAAAAAAGCCATCAAGCAGTAAATTTTAATTTAAAGAATATACACCTGTACGGATGATACATACCCCCTGATTGCTTTGGCTTAAACTGGATAAAGTAATTCCTGCACTTTACCTCGGTCGACATAATGAAAATGAGATAGCAAAGTGCAGGAATAAGATAATGATAGCTATAATCTGTCATATCAAGGGATGAAATATTTTCCTTGTTGAATTCGATAGATTATGCCCTAATAAGATGATTTAAAACATTATGGGATATTATTGAAGTCCCAAAGATGAAATTGATAGTTAGGATATCCGGAATCTCCTGAAACCGGATTCTGAGCTTCTATACCTACAAGAGCTACTAAATTGCTATTATCATCGATAATTTGCATTAATCCGGAAGGATGAAGATTTCGGTCATAGCATGGGAACTCCGTTGCTGCAGACAAACATGCACAATGATTGGTATATGCTATAGCCCTGTTATTATTCATACTGGCAATGTGATAAATTATTCCTGTAGCGCCCGGACGCGGGTTAGCATTACAACTGTTAGGATTACAGGCTGTAGATGCTGAATCCCACCTGTGTGCCGAATTGATTGGAGTAGGTGAGGATGGGGTTGTAAAAAGAGCAAGATTGGTGTTGGTGCTGGCCCAGGTATTAAAACTATAAGTTGAAGGCGCCAGGGCCAATACACCTCCGGTAACTGCTGCCATTGCCCTGCGACTGTTTGTACTGCTGTATGTAGGAAAAGGCTGCATTTGACTTATTGTTTTAAAGGTACTCCAGGATGCATTGCTGCCGTATCCACGTCCATGCGTGTAACCCATGGCTGTACTTGATGACGCCAGGCTGGCACGGGCAAGAGCGGTTGTTGGGTTACTGATTGTCCATGATTCAGATCCCGTTTTTCCGCTCGTCCAGGTGATACTTAATGTACTGCCGCTGTATGTATACGTACCGCTCCAGCTTTTATACGGATTGGAGCTGCCACCGCTTATCCACCCTGTTGGAGAATATACAGTACATGTTTTAGAAACACCATCAAAAGTACACAGATGGGAATTAACAGCACTTTTACCCTTTTTCTGATCACTGATCCATTCATAAACAGTAGCGCTCACTGTTCCTGCTGTATTAAATGTCATATTCACAATGCGTACAAAGCTGTTACCGGTAGCATCCAGATTACCTACAGCTACAGTAAAACGCGCCTTACCGCCGGGCAGCGGCTGAACGGATATATTTGCAGTGTTTTTGGAGCCAGCCATTGTTGGCATGGTGGTCTTTTCTGCATCTTGTTTGCATGCGCCTATATTAAGTAACATTGCAATTATAAGAACAGCATGACTTAAAGACGTCTTTCTAAAGGGGATGATGGTCACCTTTGACAGGGAAAATTGGTTTGTTGTTGGTTTCATGTGGGTGATTTATTATGGTTAATTGATTATTTGTATGTGCTCACTCTTAAGCTCTTATAACTCATTCATACACTTAAACATATGTGTATTTAAAACAGACGAATCGGGCGTTGGTAGTAGATGTTCCCGGTTTTATTAATTAAATAAAGCTCGTCTTTAACAGGCATGCTCTCCCAACCCCGCATCCAACATTGTAAGTTTGTGAATATAACCTTAGCGTAAAAATTACGGTTAGCATAAAAAAAACCTTATTATTTGCGTTAAGTTATATAATCAGATATTTTTATAGTATGGAGAAGAGATTTTTAAGTGTCCTGCTTTTGTTGTTTTTTACTCTGCCGGCTTTTTCACAGAGCAGTGATGATGTGATTGGAAAATGGTTCAGTTCAAGTGGCGGTGCCCAGATACAGATTTTTAAAAAAAGCGATAAATATTTTGGAAAGATCATTTGGTTAAGAAAGCCTAATAATGAAGCCGGAAAACCTAAGACCGATGAAAAAAACCCTGATCCGGCTTTAAGAAACAGGCCGGCCGTTGGGTTGGAGATTCTCAAAAATTTTACCTATTCTGGTAACGGAGAGTGGGAGAACGGTACTGTTTATGATCCCAAATCAGGCAGGACTTATAGCTGTAAAATGACAATTAACGGCGAGAAACTGGATATTCGTGGCTATGTTGGCTTCTCCATGCTTGGCCGTACCGAAAGCTGGACCAGAGCAAATTAGAGATAGTTCCTTATCTGTGTTTCTTTACATTTCTAGCAACCTTTACATTTATTTCCCGTAGATGTAACTGGTTTTATTGTCGCTATCGCCAAAATGTTTAAAACCTCATTAGGTACAATGTTAATATTTTAGTAATATCGAACATGATGTCTAAGATATTGATCATTGAAGATGAGGAGCTGATGTTGAAAGCATTACAATTCAGACTAATAAAAGATGGTTATGAAGTAGTTACTGCCAGAGATGGTATGCAAGCATTAGCGTTGATTAAAGCGACTGTATTTGATCTGGTTATAACGGATATCATGCTGCCCTTTGTTGGAGGATTAGAAATAATAAATAAGATAAAGTCAGAACCGGAATCTAAAGATACCCCGGTTATTGTACTGTCAGCTGTCGGGCTTGAAAAAACAGTCATGGAAGCATTTAGTCTGGGGGTTGATGATTTTATAACCAAGCCTTTTAACTTAAG
Source organism: Sphingobacteriaceae bacterium (assembly GCA_036402155.1). GTDB lineage: Bacteria > Bacteroidota > Bacteroidia > Sphingobacteriales > Sphingobacteriaceae > DASWTL01. The sequence continues at coordinate 2,664 of DASWTL010000049.1, forward strand.
TGAATTATCAATCCGGGTACGAAAAAACATCAAAGTGTCCACTTCCAATTAACAGCATTGTCTACCATTTATAATTATATCCAGGAGCTATTTACACAACGGTTACCCTTTGTTCCATCCAATGTTAAAGCTTCCTTGTATATTATTCTGTTTTGTTCTATTGCATTTATTGAGCTCTATATTTATATCGGATCAAGGCGTATAAAACAGTGGTTTGAAGCCAGACGCGATAAAAAGTTCAGAGAAAAAATCACCAATATGCTTGCAAATATTGTGGTATATGATGATGATATAGAAACAGAGGAAATTGTAAATCATTTTATCCCTAAATTTAAAAAGCTGCCGCTGAAAAGCTCTCCCATACGCAACCTGCTGGTAAAAGAGATGCTACACTATCATCTGAATTTTACCGGGAAAACTGCTGATGTATTAAAAGGATTGTATCTTGGATTAGGCCTTAACAAACAGGCTAAGAAAAAATTGAAAGGAAGATGGGAAACTCAAATTGAAGGAATTAGAGAAATTACCCAGATGTATTTGCAGGAAGAGGCAGATACTATTCTGACCTTTACAAACAATGAAAATAGTCAGGTACGTATGGAGGCCCAGATAGCGTTTGTGAAGTTAAGCTCAAATAATCCGTTCCGGTTTCTGGATAATGTTCGCGAGCGAATTCTGGACTGGCATCAACTGGTATTGTTTGAAGTTATTACCAAAACAAAAAACATTACAATTCCTCCTTTTTCTCCATGGCTCACATCTGAAAACGGAAGTGTGGTTATGCTATGCCTTAAACTTATCAATCACTATCAGCAACTGGATGCTATTCCTGAACTGATAGAGTTGCTCCGCCATCCAAATCTTCAGATCAGAAGAAAGACAATTAATATTCTGGGAAACCTGGAGGCAGAAATGGCAGAAGAAGATCTGTTCAATATTTATTTTGAACAACCATTAGAAATCAGACTTGAAATTATAAAAACTATGGGAAAGATTGCCAGTGGCAACTACCTGGAATTTTTAACCGGCCGCACATTTTCTGACGAGTTCAAGATACGAATGGAGGCTATGTATTCCCTTAAGTTACATGGTGTAAAAGGCATTGAAATACTTAATGCCATTAATAACGACACTAATTCAAAAAATCAATCGATAATAAAGCATGTGTTGGACGAAAGGATAATTGCATAATGGGATCAGTAATGTATTTTATTGAGCAGTTCTTTAATAGTGCCATTTTTACGTATGCATTAATTGTAATGGTATCTTATGTGATCCTTGCATTCCTTTCTGCAATAGAGATGAAGGCCTATTTACGGAAAAACAGCTATGTTGATTACAGGCAGATACTGGTATCGCCAAATGCTCCTTCTGTATCAATTCTGGCTCCTGCATATAATGAGGAAGCTACCATAGTTGAAAACGTAAGATCTTTACTGTCACTTCATTACAGTAATTTTGAAGTGATAATTATTAACGATGGGAGTAAGGATAAATCGCTACAAACACTTATTGAGTATTATGAACTGGAGTTAGTAAATTTTGCTTTAAATGAACAGATAAAAACCAAACCCTTACGTGGTATATACAAATCCAAAAATAAGGCGTACTCAAAATTAACGGTTGTTGATAAGGAAAATGGGGGTAAGGCTGATGCGTTAAATATCGGTATAAATGTATCTTCCAAAGACCTGATTCTATGCATAGATGTGGATTGCATTGTTGAACAGGATGCCATTTTACGCATGGTAAAGCCATTTATGGATGAAGGTAAACGGGTTATTGCAACAGGTGGAGTGGTGCGAATCGCTAATTCATGTGAAGTTAGAGATGGACGGCTTATTAAAGTTCACATGCCGGAGAACCTGGTTGCCAGATTCCAGGTACTTGAATATATCCGGGCATTTTTGATGGGGCGGATGGCCTGGAGCAGATTAAACGGCCTGCTACTGATATCCGGAGCCATGGGTATTTTTGATAAAGATATTGTGATCAAAGCAGGCGGCTATAATCATAATACCGTGGGGGAGGATATGGAATTGATAGTACGTATGCGAAGGTATATGCATGAAAATGATATGCGTTATAAAGTGGTGTATGTTCCTGATCCGTTATGCTGGACAGAATCACCATCCGATCTTAATATCCTTTCACGACAACGCAACCGCTGGACCCGCGGAACTATGGAAACGTTATGGATGCATCGTGAACTGTTTTTTAATCCCCGGTATGGTATTCTCGGATTATTGAGCTATCCCTATTGGTTTTTCTTTGAGTGGCTTGCACCCATTTTAGAGTTCCTGGGTTTATTTATTTTTATTACCCTGGCTGTAATGGGTAATATAAACTGGGAATTCTCCATGATACTAATTGGAATGGTTTATTTTTTCGGAATAACACTTTCTACAATGGGTATTTTACTTGAGGAGATATCTTATCAGCAATACACTTCAGGAAGAGATCTCTCGCGTCTGTTGCTCATAGCCCTGATCGAACCGGTAGTCTATCATCCCTTAACTGTATATTGGGCAATACGGGGTAATATTGATATGATCACCGGAAAAAAATCGTGGGGAACTATGACCCGTGCCGGCTTTACCCCCAAAGTTAAACCGGCGTAATATGGAGTTCATTTATGATGAAGAACCGGAGTATCCATTTCTTAATGAATTAAGTAAATGTGTTGTCCAGTTTATAAATATCTCGGTGGCTTTGACCATCACCTTTTTCCTGATTAGAATTGCCGAACTTTTTATTTTTACTAATCTCAGCTTAGTTTCGGATTTGGGCAGGGTGATCTCTGTTTCTTTATTGCATGAGCTGATTTTCATCGCCAGAATTTTGGCATTATTATTTTTTCCGTTTGTTCTGCTTTATTTTAATATCAGAAACAAAAAAGTTGTTTATTTAATCTTCGGGATCTGCGGTTTACTGATCCTGGTATTAGAACTCGTTTTAATTATATATAATTACTCAGGATCTACTTTATTTGGAACTGAGCTGTTCAAATATTCATTCACCGAAATTACACAATTTTACAAAAACGGTGTTGCTATTGATTTATCGACCATTACTCTGTTTATAGTACCCCTTATTTTCTTCTGGATACTTTTGCTATTTACAATCCGTCGGCAATTTATTGGAGCGCACTCATCACTTTTCATTCTTCTTGCCTGCATGTTAATTCTTTTCACCGGTATCTCTGCAGTTCCGGCAAACAACAAATTCAATACGGAGCATGCCTATTCTTTATCAATTAATAAGGCCGCATATTTTACGGAACATACCTGGGATTACCTGATTGATGACGAGCCCGCAGTCGGCATTTATGAGAGTAATTATTACGACTGAGTAACAGGCTTCTGCCTCATGTCAGTATAAAGTTATTCGGACTTTTTGTTATTAAGTTCTGAGGCATAGTCAGTTAAAATGGAAGTTACCAGCGGTGAATAAAATTGCCAGAAAAAACCTACCCGGTCGGATGCATTGTCATTATTGTAAAAAAGCCTTCTGAAATAATGAATACCTTTAAATTGCGCTCCTTTTTGCGAAATATTGTTGTCTGCAAAATCACCACAGAAATAATAAAATTTATAATCCGCACGGTTGTGCTCAATAATAGCCGGAAACTGTGGGGTTATTCCATTCTGTTCTAAAATTCTTTTTCCTCTTTCATTTACCTTGATATCGTAATATGACACAATCTGGTTGCTTCTTGAAGACTGAACAATATCGAACCAGAAGGAATATTTTATGGATTTGGGAATGTTATATTTTTTGCGCTGGTACTTTTCGGTAAGAATATATGGCATTTCTGCATGGAGATGCTTTACATATTCCAAGATGATCATTTTACTGCTCTTATTAACAAATACAATTCCACTTTTTTTAAAAGGCCACTTGTTTTGATTTTGAATCAGGTAATTATCAATCAGCCAACGTGGAAGTTCCTTGTTTGAAACGGTATCGAGTGATTCAAAGTGACGGCCAGCCCATCCGGTCCATCTGATTTTAAATGTCTCTTCAAATTCTTTTGCAATAGGTGGTGCCGTTGGTGTTGAAAATGTGTTGAATTCTGTAATTATCAGCTTTTTCTGTTTCTTAAAGTGTTTTAGAATATACATATCCTGCTGAGACAGGCCACCATAAACAATTTTAGAACTGACCGGCCTTTTCTGTTCAGGCCGAAGGTCTTTCTCATAAATGCCGTAGGTATCTGTAATATATAATAAATCTGAACGGTTCGCCAGGCTCTTTAATTGGGTATTTGAAAATTTTTCAAGTCCTTGTAATTCATAATCGGGGATCTTTTTCGGGAAGAATCCATAATAATCATTCTGAACTCTGTAAAGATTACCGTCTTCTTTTGAATATCTGTTATACCGCAATATCCAGTTTAAAGAAGCATGTTCGCGGGCCTGTTCAGTTAATACAGTTTTATCAACAATAACAACGTTTAAAGGGCTTTTAGGGGAGAAATACCATGCCAGCCACATCCAAAGTGGGAGCAACAATATCAAGTAAAAGAGCACAGCGCTTAAGCGGAAATAATTCCTGGAGTTTCGGGACATTAAAATCTACGCAATATAGAACAATTAATTGTGTATTGATTTCCATATGTATTAGCCTGAAACTCTTCATTTGCCCAGTTTAGCGAAATTCCAAGGCACGCTTGCCGGCTAATATTACGAGAATAATCAATAGACGCTCTGATACTTCGTAAAGCATTTGGTTCAAAAATTCCAACAGACCGTTCATCAGGGGAGATGCCTGTTCCAAGACTGCCACCTATGTAATCATTCCGGTCATCACTTAGAAATGATCGGAATGTTACAATAGCTGATTTGTTTAATTCTTCTTCAACTGTAGAAAAATAGGATCGAACTCCGATATAGCTGTTGCCTATATATTTCAGCAATCCAGCAATATATACATTGGTATTTGTCCCAAATTTTAAATGTCTTATTCCACCTTCTGCCTCAAAACCAAGTGGCAGGCTTTTATATAATGAAAGTCCCGCTCTGTATTTGGGGTAAATACTGCCAGAGAGCTGAGCGCCACCTCCTATATAGGCATACAACCCGGTAGTAATAGCGGGATATGCTTCCAGTTCAAATTCAGTTGCATTGGAATTAAACCGGTTAGCGTAATTAATTATAAAATTTACAGAGCCATATCTGGTCCTTGTTCCTGCAGAAAGGTACGCCAGATGCCACGGATCGTTAAAGCGTTTATCGAAATAAGCGAAACTATAACCGGCACTAACACTATTGTAAAAGTTAGTATACTTTATTTCTTTGTTTAATGTTATAACTTCTTTGTTGTCAGGGTGTTTTATCAGGTAATTTGAAGTTATTTTTAATGCATCAATTGACCGGCCAAGTGCTTTTAAAGCTTTTGCTTTCCTTATTAAAAGTTCTTCGGATTCCGGATTGGAAGTGATTCCGTGTTCTGCCAGCTCCAATGCTTTTGTTAAATTATTTCGTTGAAACTCCAGATCGAAATATGCGCTTATGGCATCTTCATTACCAGGTTCAATAGAAAGCACATGGTTGAACTCAATTCTGGCGCTATCAGGCTTATTGCTCCAATTATATAATCTTCCTTTAAAAGTATGTATTTCTAAATATTCGGGGTTTATAACAAGTGCCTGGTTTAACAATTCAAGTGCTTTGGTGTAATCTTTTTGATCAAAAGCAGTAGTCCGTGCCAGTTTAAAAAGTTCATCAGGCGTTTGTTTTTCCTGAGACATCACAGGGGGGCTTATTGACAAGCAACAAATTAAATAGAAAAAGAACAGGATACACGAGAGATATTTAGTCATTAAGAGATGTTTAATCAAAAAGAAAGCAGTTTAAATTATTTAAAGTCTGTTTAAATATAAACACTTATACTAATTATTTACTTAAAGGTTCATAGAACATGTTGTTGCATGTCTCATTGTAAATTACTTAAATTGCTGGTATGGATATTGAATTCAATAAGAACGAAGATATAAACAAACAACAGGTATACGACTTAAAAAGCCGGCTGAAAAAGGTATTTAAAGGCGGTGGAGAAAAAGCAGCATTAAAACAGAAAGAAAAGGGTAAGTTTCTTGCCCGTGAACGTGTTGAATACCTTCTGGATCAGGATAGTGACTGGTTGGAGATTGGCGCCTTCGCTGCTGATGCTATGTATTCTGAACATGGCGGATGTCCTTCAGCAGGCGTAATTGCCGGAATAGGATATGTATCAGGGCGCCAATGCATCATTATTGCGAATGATGCCACAGTTAAGGCCGGGGCATGGTTTCCAATGACGGCTAAGAAGAATTTGCGGATGCAGGAAATAGCAATGGAAAACCGGCTGCCGGTTATCTATCTTGTTGATTCTGCAGGTGTTTATCTGCCCATGCAGGATGAGATATTTCCGGATAAAGAACACTTTGGACGGATATTTCGCAACAATGCTATCATGAGCAGCATGGGAATTATACAGATATCTGCAATAATGGGTTCATGCGTCGCAGGCGGCGCGTATTTACCTGTTATGAGCGACGAAGCTATGATAGTTGAGGGCACAGGATCAGTGTTTCTGGCAGGAAGCTACCTGGTAAAATCGGCTATCGGGGAAGATGTTGATAATGAAACACTTGGCGGTGCAAGTACGCACTGTGAAATATCCGGGGTTACAGATTATAAATTTCCGGATGATGCTGCCTGTCTTGACGCCATAAAAAATCTAATGAACAAGCTGGGAGCTCCTCAAAATGCTGGTTTTAACAGGGCTAAATCAGTTCCGCCATTAAAAAATCCTGAAGAGATCTATGGACTGTTACCCGATACCAGGGAGAGTCCATACGATATGTTAGAGATTATTCATCGCCTGGTGGATAATTCTGATTTTGATCAGTACAAAGAACTTTATGGACAGAGTATAATTTGCGGTCTGGCCAGGATTGATGGATGGGCAGTAGGTATCGTTGCGAACCAGCGTAAGATCATTAAAACAAAGAAAGGTGAAATGCAATTCGGGGGGGTAATCTATTCTGATTCAGCTGATAAGGCGGCCCGGTTTATCATGAATTGTAATCAAAAAAAGATCCCGTTGGTTTTTCTGCAGGATGTTACCGGATTTATGGTTGGCAGCAGATCTGAACATGGTGGTATTATTAAAGATGGTGCGAAAATGGTAAATGCAGTAGCGAATTCAATTGTTCCAAAGTTTACCATTATTATTGGCAACAGCTATGGAGCTGGAAATTATGCGATGTGCGGTAAGGCCTATGATCCAAGATTGATTGTTGCATGGCCCAGCGCTAAAATTGCAGTTATGGGTGGCTCGCAGGCGGCTAAAACACTTTTACAAATACAGGAATCATCAATGAAGTCCAGGGGTGAGGAGATCACCGCCGAAAAAGAGGATGCACTCCTTAAGGAAATAACAGACAGATATAATATGCAGACAACGCCCTATTATGCCGCAGCAAGGTTATGGGTTGATGCCATAATTGATCCTTTGGAAACCCGGAAAGTGATCTCAATGGGTATTGAAGCAGCAAACCAGGCACCTATACAAAAACAATTCAGTACCGGGGGTATTCAAACGTGAACTTAGCCGGATATTTTTTTATACTATAAGTCAGGTGATTGCGTTTTTATGTGACACATTGATCCTATGAAAATCAGTCAGGTATTTCTTCTTCTTTTATTTATGGTTATAGCAGGCAATTCATTTGCCCAGTCTAAAAGCTTTACCGAGAAGCGTTCGTCTATGCACACTTATATAAAGGCTGAAACCTTTGAAGGAGTGATCTTTTCAAAAGACTTTATGTTGCCATTTCTGGCAGATGTTACAGCATCTAAACGTTTTACACCAACGGTTGACGATATTGAACGTGCTGAAATACTATTATCAAAAGATATTCAGGGTGTTAATGCGTTAAAACTCAACCAGGGCGGTATCAAAGGTCCGGTAATTCATGAGAATTTGAGCCGGTTTGTGCGCCAGTATTTTGGATATTTTACTGATGAAGGCGATAAGGTAGTATACATAAGTTGCCTCTTAAGAGATAATTACGATCATACACCGGCAAAATCTGCCCGCTGGCTTGACGGCGCAGTTGTAGTATTAAACGGGGGTAGTAATTACTGGCAGGTTCAGGCCAATCTTAATAAGAAAAATCTTTTTGGATTAGATGTAAATAATCTCGCTGCAGAGTAGTTGAAATATCCTGATATTAACCTGATAAATGTATATTGCCACTCAGCTCGCAATGCATTAAATTTGCAGGCAAATAAATCAAATGTCAGAAGAAACAGAACACATTCAATGCCTGATTATAGGTTCAGGGCCTGCAGGTTATACCGCCGCAATATATGCTGCAAGAGCTGATCTAAAACCGGTTTTATACACCGGAATAGTTCCCGGTGGGCAATTAACACAAACAACTGATGTAGAAAACTTTCCGGGCTATCCTAATGGCGTATTAGGACCAGAAATGATGGAAGACCTTCGAAAACAAGCAGAACGCTTTGGTACCGACATTCGTTTTGGATATGTTACTTCTGTTGATTTTTCAGGCCCACCGCATAAAGTTGTAATCGATGAAAATAAAACCATCATAGCCGAAACGGTGATCATTGCTACCGGAGCTTCAGCAAAATGGCTTGGACTTGAAAGTGAACAGAAATATAATGGCTTTGGCGTTTCTGCCTGTGCTGTTTGCGATGGCTTTTTCTTTAAAGGACAGGATGTAGCCATTGTGGGAGCGGGCGATACTGCCGCAGAGGAAGCTACTTATCTGGCTAAATTGTGTAATAAAGTTCATATGCTGGTTAGACGGGATGAGTTTCGTGCTTCGAAGGCCATGGTGAACAGGGTGAACCACACAAAAAATATTCAGGTTCATTTTAACACAGAAACTGAAGAAATTGTAGGTAACGGACAAACGGTTACCGGGATCAGGATACGGAATAATAAAACCAATGAGGAAGAAGTAATTCCGGTTACCGGATTTTTTGTTGCTATTGGTCATAAACCCAATACAGATATTTTCAAAAGCTGGCTTGATATGGACGATGTTGGATATTTAACAACCCAACCTGGTACAACCCAAACTAACATTGAAGGCGTTTTTGCATGTGGTGATGCACAGGATAAGGTTTACCGTCAGGCTGTAACGGCGGCAGGTACAGGTTGCATGGCCGCACTTGAAGCTGAGCGGTATCTTGCGGCGAAAGAAGATCTGGTAACAGAATAATTCATTTAAACTTTCTGGCTCATACGGTGTTCATGATATACTTAAACAAATAGTATGGGAAAAGGAGATATTAAAACTAAAAAAGGAAAAATTACAGCAGGAAGCTTTGGTAAGAAAAGACCTCACCAGGTAAAGTCTGTTAAGCCTATTACTGCTGAAAATTCAAAGGAATCAAAAGAATAGAACTTTTATTCGTTTGATTATTTGCTCACTCTTAGTTCAGTAAAAGAAGGCTGAAACTTGATGCCAACTTTTACTGAACGATTATGAGGAGTTATTGCTGTGTTATTCAATGGCTTTGAATAACCTCATTAGATAGTTGTTACTGTCTCCAATGCCACATAACCTCATATGTTAAAATCAACCATCGGAATACGAACTGCTATTATCCTCGTTTTTTCTGTAGTTACTGTTTTGTTTCTGGTCTTTTTATTTGTTTACTTAAAGAAGCAATTTTTTGAAACCAGGACTGTTTTAACTGAAGACGTGATGATAGAAAAGATAACCAGTATGGGTAAGCTCGAACTGGTTAAGTATTCAATGAAGGATGTTCTTGAAAAGAAAGATATCCGGACTTTTCTACCGGACCGTAGGATATTATTTGTTGCAGCAGGAGAGGTTACCGGATGTATTGATCTTACCAAAGTCAAAAAATCTGATCTTACTTCAACCGTAGATTCTATCACGGTATTTCTCCCAAAGCCTGAAATTTGCTATGCTAAGTTAGATCACCAGCGTTCAAAGGTATATGATGTTTCCGGTGCCATGTTTCCAAGTGATGCAAAAGTAATGGTAGAGGATATCTATAAGATCGCTGAACGCAGGATTTTGGAAAATGCGAAAGAAATGGATATTCTTGGTAAAACACGTGAAAATGCCTTGATTATTTTTAAACCTTTTCTTGAAAATATCTCCGGTAAGAAGGTTGGAATTCAATTCAAATAGGTCATATACCTTGTACTCTGATCAATTATTTTTTAGATTTGAATTATAACCGTTACTGAATGAGAAAAATAGTTCTGTCCCTGATTTTACTAGCCACCGCACCCTTTGTTTATTCTCAACCTTCCGATCCTAATCTTGGAATTATTCCCGCACCGCAATCTGTAAAAATTACAGGCGGACAATTTACTTTTAGCCGTGATGCGGCAATTATGTATGGCAATGAATCCGACAGGAAAATTGCAGAGCTTTTTCGCGATTTCTTAAAAGATAATTATTTTCTCGACCTGCCTGTTGCAAAGGCATTTATAAAAGCTCCAAAAGCAGTCATAAATTTTACATCGATAACTTATGAGGGTTTGAATCCGGAAGGCTATACGATCTCAATAATGCCTGATCAGATACAGGTTTCAGGAAGGGATGCCGGTTTGTTTTACGGTATGGAAACATTAATGCAACTACTTCCATTAAAAAAAGAAGCAGCACCCAAAATAGCATGCGCTGAAATAGTTGATGAACCACGGTATAAATATCGCGGCTTGCATCTGGATGTCGGAAGACACATGTTTCCGGTTCCTTTTATTAAAAAATACATTGATCTGATAGCTCAGTATAAATTGAATACCTTTCACTGGCATTTAACTGAAGATCAGGGCTGGCGGATAGAGATAAAAAAATATCCTAAATTAACACAGGTAGGTGGATTTCGGGACCAGACACTTATTGGTCACTATCATGATCAGATGCCTCAGATCTTTGATGGTACACGTTATGGTGGATATTATACGCAAGCGGAAGCTAAGGAAGTTGTTGCCTATGCCGCATCAAAATTTGTAACGGTAATTCCTGAAATTGAAATGCCAGGACATTCTGTAGCGGCCCTTGCAGCCTATCCGCAGCTTGGTTGCGGTGATGATCTTGCTGCATTCAAGGTTGAACAAAAGTGGGGCGTTTTTCATGATATTTTTTGTGCCGGTAAAGATGATACATTTAAGTTTCTGGAGGATGTTCTTACGGAAGTAATGGCAATTTTTCCGGGTGAATATATTCATATTGGCGGGGATGAAGCTCCCAAAACACGATGGGAGAAATGCAAATATTGCCAGAAACGTATTGCAGACAATAAGCTGAAGAATGAACATGAGCTTCAGTCATATTTCATACAACGCATTGAGCGGTTTGTGAATTTAAAAGGAAAAAAAATCATCGGATGGGATGAAATTCTGGAAGGCGGTCTGGCCCCCAATGCTACGGTTATGAGCTGGAGAGGTGTTAGCGGAGGCATAGCAGCAGCTAAAATGAAACATGATGCCATCATGACCCCCGGATCACATGTTTATTTTGATCATTACCAGGGAAATCCTGTCCAGGAACCGTTAGCTATCAGCGGATTTACACCTCTTGAGCAGGTATATAGTTATAACCCAACCCCCGAAACTCTGGCTGCTGAATATCAAAAGTATATCATTGGCGTTCAGGCTAACGTTTGGACTGAATACATCAAAACACCAGCCCATGTAGAATATATGGTAGTACCACGAATAATGGCATTATCTGAAGTGGCCTGGACATTGCCGCATAAAAAGAATTATACCCAGTTTGCTTCGCAGCGGGTTCCGGTTCATCTTGCCAGAATTGATCAGACAAGTACCGTATATCGTGTTCCGGTTGCTATCGGAGCAAAAGACACCACCATAATCACCGGGCGTTATCTCTTAGATCTGACACCTCCGGTTAAAGGAGCTAAAATCTATTATACAATAGATGGCTATACTCCAAAAGAAACGGATAAGGTTTATGAAAACCCGGTATCGATAATGGTTCCTTACAATGAAAAACGTGTTGTTAAAACTCTGGTAGTTACCCCTTCAGGAAAACGCAGCGCTGTGACAACCACCATCATTAGTAATCTGTCTCCGCTTCTGGCAATAAATCCCCAGGTCCGGCTTAATCAGGGAATAAAATATTATTACGTGCCAGGTGAGTTTAATCTTGCGGCATCCGTTGATCCAGGCCGGGCTGAAGAAGAAGGAGTGGTTAGTCAGATTAATCTTGACAAAGGAAAAGATAAGGTACGCAGCCGTAGTTACGGTATGGTCTTCAGTGGTTATATAAATATTTCAAGACCAGGAATTTATACATTTTCAACCAGATCTGACGATGGATCTCAATTACTAATTGATGATATGATGGTAGTAGATAATGATGGACGCCATACTTCTTTCGAGGTAACCGGGGCAGTAAATCTTGCTGCCGGAATACATAAGATTCAGGTGAGATCATTTCAGCTAGGTGGTTCAGCAGGACTTAAGGTTTTTATGGGGCATGCTGGAAGCCCTAAAACCGAAATTCCGGAAACTATCTTATTTTATTAATCTTATTAAAATATAGCGTATTTTTCGCAATACTAAAATCTTTTATCGTTATGAAACTTGGAATAGTTGCTCATCTTGCTTTAGTAAGTATAATATCAATTTCGGGGTGCACCAATACTGAAATAAGCAATTCAGATATAAAAAAGCCAAATGTTGTTTCAGAGAAAAAGATACAACCACCTTTTCGATTCCATAAAGAAATAGAGGTAAAGCCAGGATTAACTTTTGATGTAGTAAGTTGGGGTAGAGGTTCAGAAACATCAGGAGCTTATATGATTTTGCGATCTGATTCAACCCATTTAAAGTACAGATCTATTACAGGGGAACTTGATGGAAAGCTCCTGGATGCATGGAATATGGACATGGATTCTGATGGAAATCCGGAGATATTTATTCAGGCCGAAGGTGTTGGCGAAGGATCTCATTTAACTATGTATGTATACGAATTCAACGATTCCGGGAATAGCCAGAAAATAAGTTTTCCTTCCTTATCAGGGTCATTAAAAAAGGGATATAAAGGTCAGGATTCGCTTTTTATTAAAGAAGGAAAACTGATGCGTGAGTTTCCTGTATTTGAGAATGAAGGCACAGACTCCCTGAAAACAACCGAAAGAAGAAAACTTGAATATAATTTCAGAAGTAATAGCTTTTCAGTAAAGCAGATCAAAGAAGAAGATCAGTCGGAGTAACTAAGAACTTCGAATGATTAACTCTTTAAGGCTTTATCGTCCGTAAACTGTTTCTCTAATCGTTCAAGGTTTGTGATCATACCTTCCAGTTTGCTTTCTTCCTTTCGAATATAAATCTTCATCAGGAAGTAGTAACAGAAAACGAACCATCCAGCAGTAAATATGATTCCAAGAATTGTTAACCATATTTCTGCAATAAAAAATAACTCTATAAATAGAAATGCAAATCCCAGGCTAAATAACAAGGTATAGATACGGTACTTTTGTGTGTTTAAAACATATCTGTTGCGCTTATATGCTTTAAGGTAGGCAATATAACTATCCGGTTTATCCATCAGCAAAGAGCTGTCGGTCATACGCAGGTAATCTCTGTACTGAGCAAATACCACATACATACAGCAAATAATGAAAATTGCAATAGCCACGTGGCTTGTCCAGAGTTTAAATGACAGGATTAACCAGGCATAACTTAAGGTTATAACTGCAACCAGCATCACAATTACCTCAAGACGTAATTTGTTAACTATTTCATTCCTTGATTGTTTCACCCGTCTAAGCACATCCTCCGGTCTGATCTTAGGTAAAACAATCTGCTTACTCCATATATCTTTCAGTGCATCAAAATCTTTCATATTGGTTATAGAGTTCAGTAAGTTTTAATTTTATCCGATGAATTTTTACACGCAGGTTTCCCTCTGATATCCCGGATATTTCAGCAATTTCAGAATAAGGAACCTCATCCAGAACCATCGTGATAATTATACGTTCATTTTCATCAAGTTGAGCAATACATTGGTATAGCTGAGAAACCTGATTATTCTTTTCAGAGACTTCTTCAGGTTGATTCTCAATAATATTATCTGTTAATTCATCTTTGGCCTGTCTTTTTTGCACACGTAAATAGGAGAGGCAGGTATTTACAGCAATTCGATAGATCCATGTAGATATTAAAGCCTGGTTCCTGAATTTATCCAGATTTTGCCAGACCTTCATAAAGGTTTCCTGCATCAGGTCATTAGCAGAATCATCATCTCCAGTATATCCATAACACAGATGGTATATTTTCCTGGAATTGTTCTGAAAAATTTCCTTGAATAGTTCTTCTTTATCCACTATGAGTAGTTTCCAACCATTAGATGCAATATAAGGCTTAGGGTTACAGTGATCTGCACATTAACTTATTTTTTGTTGAATCCTCTGATCTTATTCCCAGCCTCTTCAAGTAATACGCTGTATTC
>DASWTL010000050.1:0-23490 GCA_036402155.1 Sphingobacteriaceae bacterium
CGTTGCGTCATCCTCAGTATAGGGAGTTGCATCAATAATAAATAAACGAATGGATTTTCCTACCTGCGGCGCTGCAAGTCCAACACCCCGTGCCCCATACATCGTTTCAAACATATTATCTATCAGCTCTTTTAGCCCCGGGTATTCCGGATCAATATCCACAGCTTTTTTGCGCAAAACAGGATCTCCGAAAGCTATTACAGGTAATTTCATTGTGCAAAAATACAATTTTTAATAAATACGTTACTCCTGAACGTCGAACAAAAGCATACTCAGTTCCCGTGGACTAAATATTTCGTTCGCAATTTCTAAAACGCGGGAAGCTGAAACCGCATTGATCTTTTCAAAGATCTCTTCAAGAGTATCTACTTTGCCATAATCTGATAGGCTTTTACACATAGAAATGATCAGACCCATCCGGTTCTCCTCGCCAAGCGCAATTTGACCAATAAATTTCTGTTTGGCCTGGTGAAGCTGCAAAGTGCCTAATTTAATATCCCTGGTTTTTTTTAATTCCCGGTGAAGCACCTGTAATGCCTTTTCTGTTTTACCTGAATCTGTACCGAAATAAACAGAAAATATACCTGTATCGCTAAGTGGGGTATAGTTAGATTCTATTGTGTAGGCTATGCCATACTTTTCTCTTAGCTGCAGGTTTAGCCTGGAGCTCATCCCATTGCCCCCAAGAAGGTTATTAAGCAGCAACAAGCCAACTTTGTTATCGTGATGGGTATCATAAGCTCTGTTGCCAATTACGCAGTGTGTTTGAGATATGGGCTTTTTAAGGCTTTTGCTCAATGAGGTATATGAGCTTACCTCAGATCTTGATCTGGAGGGCAGGTTTTCCGGTACTTTTCCGAAGATCTTTTCTGTAAGGCGCGTTATTTTTTTAAGATCATATTCTCCGATCACACCAATAATAATTTCATCCGTGCGATAGTTTGATTTTATAAAATCAAGAATATCAGCCCGTTTTAATGCGTTTACAGATTCCGGAGTACCAAGGATATTATCGCCTAATGGATGCCCGGCATAGATCAGCTCCTCAAACACATCCTGAATAGCCTCTTCAGGCTGATCTTCATATGATGCAATTTCATCAAGAACTACGCTTTTTTCCTTCTCCATTTCATCTTCAGGGAAAACAGAATGAAAAACGATATCCTCAAATAAGTCTAAAGACCGTTCAAGATGCCTGTTCAGGAAAGAAGCATGAATACATGTGTACTCCTTGGTAGTGTATGCATTCAGATCGGCACCTACAAGTTCCAGGCGGTTGAGTATTTGGTTGGTATTTCTTTTAGCTGTTCGCTTAAACAAAAGGTGCTCAATAAAATGAGCCAGCCCGGCCTTGCCCGGTGATTCATCACGCGAGCCGGCATTTACAATAATACAGGCATGGGATATTCCGGAGGAAAATGGCTTAAATAGAACGCGTATACCGTTTTGTAAGGTATGAATATGGTAATCCATTGGCGTAAAAGTAGTGATTACCGGTTATTGTTTTTTAAACTTGAGTTTACAGGTTCTTTTGAAAGATTGGTATCGTGGTAAGGATACATTTTTAACGTATGGACTGGAAGGATTATATACCACATAGTTTTGATGATAATCTTCAGCCCTGTAAAAAGCAGTCAGCTTGCTAAGTTCAGTCACTATTGGATTCTTGAATGAACTGGTATATTTCCGGATAGCAGCTTTAGCACTTTCAAATTGGCTGGTATTGGCATAAAAGATAGCCGAGCGGTACGATGGTCCCTCATCTGGTCCCTGACGGTTTAATGTTGTAGGATCATGTGAGGTGAAGAAAACATCCAAAAGATCATTATAGCTTATAATTTTCGGATTGTAATACACCAGGACGGCTTCTGCGTGTCCGGTATTTTCCCTGCAAACCTCTTCGTAGGTTGGATTTTTAGTGTGACCCCCTGAATAACCTGAAACCGCACTATCAACTCCGGCAAGGTCTTCAAATATATGTTCAGAACACCAGAAACATCCTTCTGCAAATACAGCAATAGCTTTACCCGGAGCAGGGGTTAATTTTACTGCCGTATTCCTGTTTTTTGAAGTTTGGGCATTACAGGCAAAGAAAACAAGCAACACACATGCTGCTGCAAAGTACTTGAGATATCTCATACTCATAGATACGAAATAACAGACAGATTAGTTTAGATCAGTGTAATTCAATTGTAAATCTTCAGATGCTCTGAATTTGGTAGGCCTGAAGGTGAACATCAGCAGGATAAGTACTAGGGCAATAGCTGCAAAGAAAGAATGCCCTAATAAAAAATATGCAACTATGTTAAATATTGTAGCGCCCTCAATAAGTGCCTGTCTGATTATGAATGCCGATTGATATTTTGCTAGTCTTTCTGATAAACTCATATCTGTATCAATAGCTGACAGATGCGTTTTGAATAGTAGTTGACCAGTAATAAATGCTCCGGCGGCCATTGCTGGTGTAATAAGATACAAAGGATCGTTACCGAATTCTCCATATCTGGAATTACTTTGGTTAAGGATAAATACGACTGTTAGAAAGATTGTTGGTGCTATACACATGGCCAGGTGCACCATTTGAATCGGCTTGAGATTGATATTTTGATTTTCCATTATTAATTTATCCAGCCCACCCCTCCCGGTCCAGGCTTCTGTAATGTATTGCTTCTGCTAAATGCTCAATTTTTATTTCTTCACTTTCCGCAAGATCGGCTATTGTTCTTGATACTTTCAGTATGCGGTCGTATGCCCGGGCAGATAATCCCAGTTTTTCCATTGCCTTCTTAAGCAGCATTTGTCCGGCATCATTGATCTGGCACAGGTCACGAACAGTTTTAGGGCTCATCTGTGCATTGCTGAATACTTCCGGCTTGTTTTCAAACCGTTTAATCTGAATATCCCGCGCTTTTATTACACGCTCCCTTATTACGCTGCTTTTTTCGGCGCTCAGTTCTGATGCGAGCTCCGAGAAATTAACCGGAGTTACCTCAACATGCAGGTCAATACGGTCGAGTAAAGGTCCGGAGACCCTGCTAAGATATTTTTGTACAACACCGGGGGCACAAATGCATTCCTTCTCCGGATGATTGTAAAATCCACACGGACAAGGGTTCATCGAAGCAACCAGCATAAAACTTGCCGGATAATCTACTGTGAATTTAGCTCTTGAAATGGTAACCCGGCGTTCTTCAAGGGGCTGGCGCATGACTTCCAGAACCGTTCTTTTAAATTCGGGAAGTTCATCTAAAAACAAAACGCCGTTATGGGCCAGGGATATTTCTCCGGGTTGCGGGTTTGCGCCTCCGCCGACGAGGGCGACATCACTGATTGTATGGTGAGGCGACCGGAACGGGCGTACGGTCATTAATGAATCGGATGCCGCAAGCTTACCTGCTACGGAATGAATCTTGGTGGTGTCTAATGCTTCGTATAGGTCTAACGGGGGAAGTATAGATGGAAGACGTTTGGCAAGCATGGTCTTGCCAGCACCGGGCGGCCCGATCAGGATAACATTATGTCCTCCGGCAGCAGCAATTTCCAGCGCCCGTTTAATATTCTCCTGTCCCTTAACATCCGAAAAGTCGCTTTCGTAATTATTTATATTGTTAAAAAACTCTTCTCGGGTGTCTACTATCGTTACCGGGGGACGCTCGTTGTTATTAAAGAATGCGATGACATCTCTTAAATTATCAACTCCATAAACATCAATACCACTTACAATAGCGGCCTCGCGCGCATTTTGTTTTGGGATGATAATTCCTTCAAACCCTTCCTTTCTGGCCTGTATAGCAATAGGGAGCGCTCCCTTCACAGATTGTAATCCCCCATCGAGAGAAACCTCACCTAAGATCAGATATTTCTCAAGAAGGTCGCTGTCTACCTGTCCGGAGGCTGCCAATATGCCCATGGCTATGGCAAGATCATATGCCGATCCTTCCTTGCGAATATCTGCGGGGGCAAGATTTACCACAATTTTTTTTCGGGGCATATTATAGCCCGAAGTGGTGATAGCCGCCTCTACTCGCAGCATGCTTTCTTTTACCGCATTGTCGGGCAATCCAACTATAAAATATTTTGTTCCACTGCTTAAATTAACCTCTGTGGTGATGGTGATTGCTTCGATTCCGTAAACTGCACTGGCGAAGGTTTTTGCGGGCATAGAGTATTATACTTTAACTCTAAAGTAATAATTCTATACTGAAACCCACAAGTTTCGAAATTACCTTTTCCCAAAAGGCATTTTCGGCATTCCCTTCATCATTTTTGCAGCAGCAGCAGGGTTGCTGAACTGTTTCATGACTTTGCGCATATCATCAAACTGTTTGATCAGTTTATTAACTTCCTGAATACTTGTACCAGAACCATTGGCAATTCTCATTCGCCGGCTTTGGTTTATAACATCCGGATTTTCACGTTCATGCGGAGTCATTGAATGAATGATCGACTCAATTGGTTTAAAGGCATTATCATCTATATCCAGATCTTTCACAGCTTTTCCAACGCCCGGGATCATACCCATCAGATCTTTCATATTACCCATTTTCTTGATCTGCTGGATCTGGCCTATAAAGTCATTGAAGTCGAACTTGTTTTTGCGGATCTTTTTCTGAAGTTCTGCGGCTTCCTTTTCGTCAAACTGTTGCTGTGCACGTTCAACTAATGATACCACATCACCCATTCCCAGGATACGTGAAGCCATACGATCTGGATGGAACACATCAAGGGCTTCCATCTTTTCGCCGGTACCAATGAATTTGATAGGTTTGTTAACGACCGATTTAATTGATAATGCAGCTCCACCACGGGTATCACCATCTAATTTGGTTAATACTACCCCCGTAAAGTCTAACCTGTCATTGAATACCTTAGCGGTATTAACGGCATCCTGACCGGTCATGGCATCTACTACAAATAGTATTTCGTTTGGATTGGTATTGGCTTTAACTTCAGCGATTTCATTCATCATCGCTTCGTCAATAGACAAACGTCCGGCGGTATCTATGATAACTACATTGTTTCCGTTTTTCTTTGCTTCCGCGATACCCGCTTTTGCAATGGCAACCGGATCTTTAGAGTCCCGGTCGGTATAAACAGAAACACCGATTTGGCCGGCCAGAACTTCCAGCTGGTCAATAGCAGCCGGACGGTAAACATCGCCTGCAACAAGCAGGGGCTTTTTGCCTTTCTGAGTTTTAAGAAAATTGGCAAGCTTGCCTGAAAACGTAGTTTTTCCCGCACCGTTCAATCCGGCTATAAGAATAATAGAAGGGTTTGCTGTAATATTAAGATCAGAAACTTCACCGCCCATTAACTGGGTAAGCTCATCATTCATGATCTTGGTAAGCAACTGTCCTGGTGAAATGCTGGTTAATACATTCTGACCCAGTGCCTTTTCTCTAACTTGGTCAGTAAAAGCTTTTGCAGTTTTATAGTTAACATCGGCATCTAACAAAGCCTTGCGGATTTCTTTCATGGTTTCGGCCACGTTGATTTCCGTTATACTTCCCTGTCCCTTCAGGACCTTAAATGCTCTGTCTAGTTTATCCTGTAAATTTTCAAACATAACTTAATGTGATATCCGCTTAATAGCGTGCAAATTTAAGATTTATAAATAATCAATCTGATGTAAGTTTACATTGCCATATAAAAAACCATCCGAAGAATTGTTTTATGATTATGATGATATCTGATTCATCCAACCTCCAGCTGTATTTTATAATAAGGCTGATGTGTTACTTCACCGGGAACTTATATGAGATTCCAAGAGCAAGTCCCTGGCTCGCCTGAATTTTCGAGTCGGTATCCGCATCATACAACGCAACTCCGGAAAGAGAAACATTGATTACGCGATTTACCCGGGCGGTGAAAGTTACATCAAGTCGGTGATCAATATGTCCAAGGTCCTCATAGTTAGCAAATAATGAATACCGGCTTTTGAGATTAATATTTGTCATTACCTCTTTATCCACATTTGCAACGGCCTGAAATGCAAGCTCATTTCTGAATTGTTTGCCATGTGGTACACCAAAATTCTTCGGGTTTGTACGGTAAATACTGGTGTCAAGTACAAATGTCTGTCTTGCAGTACCGGTACCAATACGTAACGAAAAACTTTTGCCTGGTTTATACTCAGCTCCAATCGACTCTGTAAGATAGCCGGGAGTCATGAATCTCGAAATTAAAATCCTGACTTCTTCTCCATTCTTCTTTGTATAGGAATATCCCCTGTCGAATTGGGACTCAAAGTTTACAGAAGCAAAGAAATTCCAGTTTTTAGATAGTTTTAAACCGATTTTATTATCGTAAAAGATCCTGTCATTCGTTTTTCTCTCGATCTGATTCTTATTTTTTAGCTTTCCATACTGCAAAATAATCTCTGATACATAGTTTTTGCCTTCCCTGGTGTAGTCTAATTTGTGATTAAAATTGCTTCCCAACGCAATAGAACTTACACCACCGCTATTCCAGTTATTACTAAAGGTAGACTGGTTTAAGTTTATACCGAAATTGGTCCAGCTGCGCCAATAATTTACTTCCAGGTCAAGAGGAGTTGCGTCCAAATCTACGGGCCTGATACTGATTACGGGCTTTCTTACGGGCAGGCTGTTTTTATTTGGCGATTGTCTTAATGTGCGCAGAATTGCAGTATCCGCAGATACATCGTTCTGTGCCACAGAAACATTACTTAATAGAACCAGGAAAATAAAAAGTAAAAGAAAATTGCTCTTCATTAAACAAAGAAACCGAAAAGTGATGTTTTAAAAAAGTATTTAATAATGTTAATGTGATTGTTTTCCCGGAACAACCCATCCAAACAACTTCCTTTTAGATATGTAGTCCAGGTCTTGTTCATTATTGAACGCTTCTTTTTCAAAAATAATATTAAAATATGCTTTATAATGCTCCCGATACCTGATGAGGTTTATGAGATAATTTGCAAAGTATAGTACATAAAAGGGCAGAATAAGAAGCTCTAATTGCTGATACAGATGTATTTTTTCATGGTTTAAAAGAATTTTGTGCGATTCAAACTTTTTCTCTTTAACCAGGATAAACGGGAAGACTGCCATTCCATGGGCTGGAAGAAACCGGAAGATGATAACAGGAAATCCCATTAGTTAGCACCTTTTAGTGGCGGTAATCTATTGGCTGCCGGATTTTGCAAGTATGACTGATACGAATGCTTGATAAATTTGATCATTTCATAATCGGATGATTCCATAGCGAAGTAATAGGATGGACGATACTGTTGCATAAAATCTGTAAGCTGATTGTCAGTAAGATTGGTTACGCTTGAAACAAGCTTTCGTGTATAACGATAATTAATTAATGCATCCCGGTAATCTTTTTCAATAACTTTTTGCAACTGTCTTGAGTTTCGTCCGGATTTACTTAACAAATTATAGAGTGCATCAATACCCAGGCCGGCTCCTCCTGCTCCATTGCTGCCACCTGCAGTCAGGATGTTTTTTGTACTACCGCGCTTATATGCCGCGTCATATTCTTTTTTGGTGTCTTTTAGCTGGTCGACGGGCGATTTAGTGGAATCGCGGATAACAACCTCTTTGAGCTGAATACTGTTCCGTTTAAGGTAAATAAGAATGGTGTTTTGAGTACTTACTTTAACAGTGTCTACAAGATAACCCTGCAATGCGGCTACAAGAACATCACCTGTAGTCGCAGAAATCGCAAATTCACCCTTGGTATTGTTATAAATTCCCTTTTCTGTGCGGGTATTATAAATGTATACCCTGTTGATACGCTGTTTGCTGGTAGCATCCAATACAATTCCCTGTACTTGTTTTTCTTGTGCCGAAATATTTCCGGCAAACATGGATGATAGGAAAATAAGCAATAAGAGTTTTTTCAAAGCATGTAAAACTAATGTTTTGTTGTGCGGCTTATCAGGGCTTTAACACTACTTAACATTATTTAGAGACAAGTAATAACTGGCCAGGGTTTAATTTGTCGGATTCTAAACTGTTTAAGATTTTTATTTCCGCTTCAGTTATCCCAAAACGTTTTGAAATAGAATAAAGTGTATCTCCGGCATTCACCTGGTGTATCTTCATTGCAACTGCAGGCTTTGATGCTGCTATATTTTTCTCTTCGGGGATATTACTCACTACCTTTTCAAGCACCTTGTCTTCACGTTTTATTTTAGCAATCTGGGTTTCTTTCTTATCAAACTGATGTAAATCATACCGTTCAACAAGGCTTATGAGAAGATCTGCATATCGTGGATTTGTTGCATATCCTGCTTGTTTTAATCCCAGTGCCCATCCCTGGTAATCATTTTTATTAAGCTCAAACAGTGCAGCGTAGCGCTTTCTTAATAAAAATTGCGAGTGGTCTCTGAAAGACTCTTCCGGATTATTATATACCCTGAAGCAATCATTCTTTTGATCATCATCTTTAAGTATTGTTCTGCCTTTCCATTCTGATCCGCATTTTATGCCAAAATGATTGTTTGCTTCCCTTGCAAGTGAGCCATTACCATTGCCGGATTCCAAAAGCCCCTGTGCCAAGGTAATACTTGCCGGAATGCCATACTTGTTCATCTCAAGGATGGCAATATCTTTAAATCGCTGTATATAATCTTCAGCGGCAGGATATCTTTTAACGAGTGTATTCTCTTTTATTATCTGGGGTTTTTGTACTGGTTTTTTATTGGATGTTATAACTGTTTGCTGTGTTTTGCATGATGCCAATGCTAATACAGCAATAATGATTAATAAAATAGATCTCATGAATTATAATTTCAACTTTTGCCCGGGATGCAGCAGGCTGCCTTTTAGATTATTGAGTTTCTGGATGTTTTTAACAGTTGTTTTAAACTTTTTTGCAATTGCTCCTAAGGTATCACCTTTTTTAACCTTATACACAATTTCTGACCCACCGGCTGAATTATTCTTATCCGGAGCTAATAATGATGCAGGAATATTTGAAGCTACAGCGGCTGTTTCTTTTCTGCCTGCTAGTTCATCAAATTCATAAAGCCTGAACTTTTTTATGGTAGCCAGAACTTTACTGCCCCATGTTGGGCTTTCTGCATAGCCCCCTTTTTGAATGGCTAGAACCCAGGTACGATAATCATACGGAGTGGAATGCTCGAAAAGAAAATCGAATCTGCTTCTTTTTTCCAGGATCCGGATAAAATCTGCGTAACACTCTTCAACAGAGTTGTATCCTTTATATGCAGATTTAATCTCGGTGCTGTTATTGCGCCCTTTTATACCGAAATGATTATTTAGGTAGCGGGCAATTTTGCTGGTGCCATTCCCGGATTCGTGCATAGCGATCCCAAGAATAATGCTTGCCGGAACTCCATGAACCTGCATAGCTTTGATTGCAGCATCTTTGTACCTTTCAACATATGTTTTGCTTGTTTGGCCAATGGCTGCAGTAGAAATACATAATAAAAGCACTAATACTAGTTTTTTCATAGTTTTAATTTTTACGGATGACAAATATCCCGTCACGAACAGGCAGAATTAACTTCTCCACCCTGGGGTCATTGGCAACCTTGTTATTAAATTGATGAATTATAGTTGTGTCTTTATCTCTTGTGGCATCATTCAACACCTTACCGTACCAAAGTACATTATCAGTAAGTATCAATCCCCCCGGCCTTACTTTATCAATTACCAAATCATAATAAGCAGCATTATTTGCTTTGTCGGCATCTATAAAAACCAGATCCCAATCTTCATTTAATTTAGGAATAATTTTGATAGCATCGCCTAAATAAAATTTAACTTTAGAATAAACATCTGATTGTTGAACATTATTTTTTATAATTTGTTCTAATTCGGCATTTACATCAATGGTGTGAATTTCTCCATCAGGGGTCAGGCCTTCTGCCAGACACAATGTAGCATATCCTGTATAAGTTCCAATTTCCAGAATCCTTCTCGGAGCAATTAATTTACTTATCATGCTCAGTACACGACCCTGGTAATGTCCCGAAAGCATCTTGGGTTTTAATACCTTGAGGTGTGTTTCCCGGTTTATTTTCTTTAATAATTCGGGCTCTGGTTCACAGGTGCGTTCCAGGTAGTTGACTAGTTCATCACTTAGTAACTCCATGCGGCAAAGGTACAAAAATATTTTTTTGTGATATAATGCCCTTTAAATAAGCCTATTGCGAATTTTTTTAAAAACCGAATGATTTTTTTTGAAGGTAGGATTGGAGAATAATAGTTGCCGAGATAGTATCTATACGTGATTTATCCCTGCGGTCTGATTTCTTAAACCCGCTTTGAGCAATTGTTGCGGAAGCCATTTTAGAAGTAAACCGCTCGTCTATAGTCTCTATCGGAATTTGCGGAAATGTACGCTTTAGCAATGTGATAAACCCTTTAACATGCTGTGACGATTGCGAGGCTGTTCCGTCCATCTGCTTCGGCTCACCTACTATGAATAACTCTACCGTTTCTTTCTGAAGATAATCTGTAAGAAATTTAATTATTTCCTTCGGGTGAACCGTATCCAACCCGGTTGCAATGATCTGTAACGGATCTGTAACTGCAATACCCACACGTTTGGTACCATAATCAAAAGACATTATACGGGGCATATATTTTTGTTAGATATGTAAATAAACAACTTTATTATAGATTTTAACTAATGCGACCCAAACTACAGGAGCAAGATTATTAAATCTAATGCTAAATCTGTTTCATCAATTAATTTTATCTTTGCCCATGATTAAATCTATGACAGGTTTCGGCTTGGCCTCCAATAACTATTCACATGCTAAGTATACTGTTGAAATAAAATCATTAAACAGTAAGTTCCTCGAGTTATCACTTAAGTTACCAAAATCATTTTCTGATAAAGAGTTAATATTGCGGAATGAATGTAATAAGTTAATCGAGCGAGGTAAGGTTCATGTCAGCTTCACTGCAGAGTATACAAATGCAAATGCTAAAACCGCAACCATTAGTCAGGAACTGCTGAAAATATATTATTCTCAATTAGAAAATGCCGCTAATGAGCTGGGTGCCGGAAAGGATAATCTTCTTCAGCTGGCGCTAAATTTTCCTGATGTTATTCAATATCCCGAAGAAAATGTAACAGATGAGGAATGGAAACTTCTTCATTTAACTTTTGAACAGGCCTTAGCTAATTTTCAAACTTTTCGTCGTGATGAAGGCGCTGTGTTGCAACTGGACCTGGAACTACGGATCCAGAATATTCTAAATGCACAAAAGCAGGTAGAAATTCATGAACCTAACCGCATTCCACTAATTCGGGAGCGTTTGAATAATTATTTAGCAGAAGCAATAGGTAAGGAAAGCATAGATAAGAACCGTTTTGAACAGGAATTAATATTTTACATAGATAAACTGGATATTACTGAAGAAAAGATCAGGTTAACCAGTCATTGTAATTACTTTATTGAAAGTTTAAAGGATACCGATGCCAATGGTAAGAAACTGGCATTCATTTCCCAGGAAATTGGCCGTGAAATAAACACAATGGGATCAAAGGCGAATGATGCTGCGATACAGCAGATTGTAATTGGCATGAAAGAAGAGTTGGAAAAAATTAAAGAGCAGTTATTAAATGTGCTGTAATGGTTAAGAGCTAATACTTTTAATTAGTGCAGTTTTTAAATTGGTGAATGAAAGAAGGTAAATTAATTATAGTCTCGGCACCCTCCGGTGCTGGTAAAACAACCATTGTACACAATCTGTTAAAAAAGATACCTGAACTTTCGTTTTCAATTTCAGCTACAACCAGACCTCGCAGAGGCGAGGAAATTGATGGAAAGGATTATTATTTCATCAGTAAGGAAGACTTTTTGCATATGGTTGCCAAGCACGAGTTTGTGGAGTTTGAAGAAGTTTATTCAGGTACTTTTTACGGTACTTTACGGTCAGAGATTGAGCGGATCTGGATTGCTGAGAAGCATGTGATATTCGATATTGATGTTGAAGGGGGCTTACGGCTAAAAAAGAAGTATGAAGAGAATGCATTATCTATATTTGTTCAACCTCCTTCATATGATGTGCTGGTTCAGCGCTTAACCGGCCGGGGCACAGACAGTCCTGAAAAATTGAAAGAAAGACTTGAAAAGGCCCGTAAAGAATTAACATATGCAGATCAGTTTGATATAATTTTAAAAAATAATGATCTCGATACGGCTTGCAACGAGGCTGAGAAAATTGTGCGGGATTTTTTAGCGAGTTAAAACAAGAAGTTGCGGTAAGATTATCATGGGCTTATACATTATGAAGAATGTATTCTTACGCAAACCTGAAAGGGATAAGTGCATTGTCAGTCTCGTTGAGTGCTATTGCAAAAGCTCGGAGAATCTCAGGCGTCAGGCCGGGTCTCAATACTCACATCTCAATACTCACATCTCAAAATGAAAATCGGTCTGTTTTTCGGTTCTTTTAATCCAATACATATTGGTCACCTGATCATTGCCAATTACATGGCCAATCATACTACACTTGATCAGGTCTGGCTTATCATTTCTCCGCATAACCCGCTAAAGGATAAGAACGCTCTCACTAATATGTACGACCGCCTGGAGATGGCAAACCTGGCTCTGGAGAATAGTGAGAACATTAAGGTGAAAGATATTGAGTTCAAACTTCCGCAACCATCCTATACTATTGATACGTTAACCCATCTTAAAGAAAAATATCCGGAACATACCTATTCACTGATTATGGGTTCAGATAATTTGGTATCATTTAAAAAATGGAAGAACTATGAGCTGATCCTTAGAGATTATAACATACATGTTTACCCCAGGCCGGGTTATGAAATTCACGAATTCTCCGATCATCCCGCAGTTACGTTCACCGATACGCCATTAATGGAAATTTCTGCCACATTTATAAGGAAAAGCATTTTGAATAAGAAAAATGTTCAATTTTTCGTTCCTGATAAAGTACTTGAATTTATTGAAAGTAAAAGTATGTACAGCAGGTAACAGTCTTTACCATAACGGAGTGTAATGCCGTATTGTATTCTGGGATTAGGTCAAATGCTCACCTTCCAATACTCATATCTTTATATCATGAATAAAGAAAAAACGATACTAAAGTTAAAACTGCCAACAGATCCTTTATGGGTGAAAAATGTTGTTGAAAGTAATATTGAAGAAATTCTTACAGATCATGCTTATTGCGAACAAAAAGCAGCCAGCAATGCCATTACTTTAATTATTCAAAATCCCAACGTCAGCGAATTGGTACAGGAAATGGCTATCCTCGTGAAGGAGGAGATGGATCATTTCAAACGTGTTCATGACATCATTTTGCAAAGAGGCTATGTTTTAGGCAAGGAGCGGAAAGACAATTATGTGAATGAGCTTATAAAGTTTGTTAAAAAGGGCGGTGGAGAAGGTCAGCGGATTGAAAACATGGTTGACCGTCTTTTACTTGCAGCTATGATCGAAGCCCGCAGCTGTGAGCGGTTTAAGGTGTTGTCAGAGTATGTGGATGATAAGGAGCTATCAGAATTTTATCATGAACTTATGATCTCGGAAGCTACTCATTATACATTATTTATTGGCCTTGCCAGAAAATATGCCGCAGGTATCGATGTGGATACACGGTGGCAGGAATGGCTGGATTATGAAGGAGAAGTAATTAAGAGTTACGGCCGGAATGAAACTATTCATGGATAAATGTTAATAAAAACTTGCTCCGATATAGTTGATGCCGGCGGAAGGTAAAGCTGAAACGATGCATGTTTCGGATGATATCGGTTACTGTGCATTTTTTACTGATTCTGAAAGTAACAGAATGGCTGCTCATAGATGAAAGAGGAAACTTACTTTTTGTATAACAAAAATATTGCTGGTTTTTTATGCAGGTCAGGAATCTGTTTTTTCCAATCCCGAATTGTCTTTGTTTTAATAAACTCATACTCAGACGTGAGGTCGCATGCCACACATAACCGCGTTTGTGGTTTGCATGAGCGTAAAATTTCCTCCATAATCTGATTGTTCCTGAATGGGGTTTCTATAAATAGTTGTGTTTGATTAAGGCGTTCTGACGAGGCTTCCAGATCCTGTATGCGTTTAGCCCGTGCTACTTTGTCTATTGGGAGATATCCATGGAAAGTAAAGCTTTGTCCGTTAAATCCCGATGCCATTAAAGCCAGTAATATCGAGCTTGGTCCAACAAGCGGGACTACAGGAATGCCCCTTTCATGTGCCATTGCTACAATGTCAGCACCCGGATCTGCTATGCCCGGGCACCCGGCCTCACTCATTAAACCTACATCTCTTCCTTCTGTCAAACCTTTAAAAAAGGTGCTGGTTATTGATTTATCACGGTTATGCTTACTATAATCATGGATGATCAGTTCGCTTTGCGGAGTTTTTAGTCCCGCTTCTTTAAGGAACCGCCTTGCCGTTTTTTCGTTCTCAACGATATATTCTTTAATGTTATTTATCGTATCAACAAGAAATGGGGTAAAGGATTTCGCCGAAGCATTATCTGCAAGGGGTACCGGGATTAAGAAAAGTGTTCCGTGAGGCATTTGCAAAAGTGCCCATTTTTTATTAAATTAAGGTTTATTAATTCAGATGTTTATGAATTCACTTAGCACAAACTGGTTTATAGAAGGCTCTGTTGATTTTGAGCAAAAAAAATATCTGCTACTTGCTTATTTACAACAGATCAATAAGCATTTTCATTCTACAAAACTATACCCGGACCTGAATGATCTGGTTTTTCATTATAACAACCTGGTTCAGTTTAAAGAAAATAAAAATAGTCTGCACAAAGCTTTTCCTGAAAGGTTAACGAAGGCTGATATCGATGCAGTTAAATTAACATATGAAAAAATGATCCAGGACGATGCGATTATTAAAGAAATTGAACAGATAATACATTATGCATTAGCGAAGTTTGATCCGGCATTAAAAGAAGGAAAAGAGATCTATGAATTTGTAGAAAGCCGGTTAAATATTGAGCCAATCGGTATGATCCCCCTGTATCCTTATCATGGATATTTTTTGCTTCGCAATGGCGATGAACGCTCAACCAGGGTGTATGAATATCAGGTAACGTTGTTTGAAGGAAAGGATGAAAAATATCGTGGTATAAATGCTTCGTTTATAACGCATTATGAACAGAGTTTCATATATACTCCGGAAGGTATTCGAAAAGATCTTATACATACCCGGAGGGAAGTTCCTAATCCCGCAGTGTACCATATAGAAACAGATATTTCTTTTCCGTTGGAACAAACCTTATTGCCACTGGCAAAAAGGAGCCTGGTGAAGTATATTTCAAGTGCGGCTTAGGTTAAGGATTGTTGCCCTGAGAAAGTAAAAGACTTACGAAGTTTTCAAAACTTCGTAAGTCTCTCAGGCCAAAAAAGCACAAGTGCTTCGACCCCGCTCAACATGACAGAAAGCCTACTTCAAAGCCTTTAATGCTTCCCGAACCCGCGGAATCATTTCTTCAAGATCCGATGCTGTACATGCCCCTACAGATGCCCTGAACCAGTTAACTTCTTCTCCGGTACCAAATGCTGAAAAAGGAACCAGTGCAACTTTGGCGGCCTTAATAAGATAAAAATTAATATCAGCGCTGTTCTTTAGAGCCTTACCATCTGGTGTGGTTTTACCAGCAAAATCGAGCTGAAGCGTCAGATATATTGCACCCATCGGTTCAATGGCATCTACTGCAAAGCCTTCGGATTTCAACGCTTGGAATCCTTTGTACAATGTATCCAGACTCTTTTGTATACGTTGTTTAAATGTGTCCAGGTAATTTTTCACAGCAGATTTATTTTTTAAGAATCCGGCCATTGCCACTTGTTCTGCTTTAGGAGCCCATGCACCCATGTGTCCGACAATTGCACGCATTTTTTCAATAACGGCAGCTGGACCGAATCCCCATCCAACCCGAACTCCGGTAGCTGCAAAGCATTTGGATGCCCCATCAATATAAATCACGTAGTCTTTAATCTCAGGTCTCAACGAAACCGGATCATGATGCTGATGAGATCCGAAAACGAGCATGGAGTAAATTTGGTCATATAAGATATACAACGGCTTTTCTCCTGGAGCCCGTTTGTTGTTTTCTTCCAAAACGAGATCACAGATATCCTCCAGATCCTGCTTGGCGAACATGGTGCCTGTTGGATTTAATGGCGAGCATAAAGCAAGCAGGGTTGCACCATTTACAAGCGGACGCAAGTCGTCAGCTCTAGGCATAAAGTTATTTTCCGCATAAGTAGGAATTGCAACCTTGTTTGCGGAGGTAAGATCACAGTAATGATTGTTATTCCACGACGGAGCAGGGAATAACACCTTATCTCCGGGATCGACCAATGCCAGGTAAGTGGCGTAAATTATTGGTCGTGAGCCGCTTGAAATTAAAATCTCATTGCTTTTGAAGTCAAGGCTAAAGGTGTCATGCAGAAAGTCGCTTACACTTTCGCGGAGCGCCAGTATTCCATCAGCCGGAGGATAATTGGTCTGATGATCATCATAAGCTTTCTTAATTCCTTCGGTAAACTCTTCCGGTATCGGAAACAAAGACGAGTCAAAATCTCCGATGGTGAGATTTACAATGTTCTCACCCTGACGCTTTAATTCATTAATCTCACCTGCAATTTTAATTATTTCTGAACCTGTTAAGTTCTGGGCTAAACGTGATACGGACATAATTTTATATTTTGAATGTGCTCTGTGTTATACAGATAACAACTTTTCAATAGCTTGATTTACTTTATTAAAATTGAACGATGAAATAATATCATCAAATGATGATGTTATTTCTTTATTGCAAAGGTTTCCGATACTTCCTTCATGGGTATGTTCCACCTTTTCAGGAGCTTTAAATTCACCATTTTCAATCTCCATTCCTACTTGTTTATACGCCTCGCGAAATGGAACACCTTGCAATACAAGTTCATTAACAGCTTCTACACTAAACAGATATAAATATTTTTTATCCTTCAGGATGTCATCTTTCACCGCGATATGCCGGAACATATATGCGGCCATTTCTAAACATTCATTCAATGACTGAAAGGCAGGAAATAGGTTTTCCTTTAATAATTGAAGATCCCTGTGATAGCCGGATGGAAGATTGGTTGTCATCATGGCAATTTCATTGGGGAGCGCCTGGATCTTATTGCAGCGCGAACGGATAAGCTCAAAAACATCCGGATTCTTTTTATGCGGCATAATGCTCGAGCCCGTTGTTAATTCATCAGGAAAGCTGATAAAGCTAAAATTCTGATTGATATATAAGCAAACATCCATTGCCATTTTTGCAAGTGTTGCTGCTACCGAAGACATCCCCTGGGCAAGAATACGTTCAGTTTTACCTCGTCCCATTTGGGCATAAACCACATTGTAATTCAATGATTCAAAGCCTAATAAAGCTGTGGTCATAGTGCGGTTTAACGGGAATGAAGAACCATATCCAGCCGCTGATCCAAGTGGATTCTTATTACAAACCTTCCACGCAGCAAGCATTAATTCCATGTCATCCACCAGACTTTCTGCATAGGCACCAAACCAAAGTCCGAATGATGAGGGCATTGCAATCTGCAGGTGTGTATATCCCGGAAGGAGTTTATTTTTATGCTCTTCGCTCAGCTGGATAAGTTGCTTGAATAGGGTTTCAGTATTCTCGACAGTACGTTGTATCTGACTTCTGAAATATAATTTTAAGTCAACCAGTACCTGGTCATTGCGCGACCTGCCACTGTGGATTTTTTTTCCGGCTTCACCGATACGGTGCGTAAGCAGTAATTCTATCTGCGAATGAACATCTTCAACCCCTTCTTCGATCCTGAAATTACCAGCTTCTATTTCCTTGTAAATCGCTTTGAGTTCCTTATGAATAATTTGTAATTCTGGTTTTGTCAGCAAATCAATGCTTTCAAGCATTTGTGTATGCGCCAGAGAACCCAAAACATCAAACGCTGCCATTTCAGCGTCCAGTTCACGGTCTTTACCAACGGTAAAAGTTTCTACTGATTTGGATGTTTCTTTATCTTTTTGCCAGAGTTTCATGGGAGTTACGATTTTGGATTTACGAGTTACGATTGAACCAGCGATTTACGTAAAGTTATTAATGAAGCTGCAATTATAGACAGAAGTTCGTTAGCTTCTTTCCATAAAAATGTAATTGTTTATTTTTGGCAGGGTTAAAAGGATTTGGTTCTTTTCTTAAGAATTTCTTTTTCCATATATCGTAAATCAAAAATCAACATACAATTTTCTCCAACAGCCTGATATATAAATCTATCCCATTTCTGATTTCATCAGTAAATATGAATTCATCAGCCATGTGTGATCTTGCGGAATCGCCGGGTCCAATCTTTAATGACGGAACGTTAAGCAATGCCTGGTCGCTGGTTGTTGGCGAGCCATAAGTCTTTTTGCCCAATGCCAGTCCTGCCAGTACAATTGGATGATCTTTAGCGATTGAAGACGATTTTAACCGGGTAGAGCGTGGTGTTACTTCTGAAGAGACATGATCCTTAATGATTTGCAAAACTTCCTCATTCGTATAAACGTCTGTAACCCTCACATCAACTGTAAACTCACATTTAGCAGGAACCACATTGTGTTGGGAACCGGCTTTCATTATAGTAACAGACATTTTTACTGGTCCGAAAACTTCCGAACTCTTGGGAAATTGAAAGGTTCTGAACCACTCAATGTCTTTTATGGCATTGTAAATTGCATTCTCTCCTTCTTCCCGTGCTGCATGACCGGCTTTGCCGTGGGCAATACAATCCAATACCATCAGCCCTTTTTCAGCAATGGCAAGGTCCATTAGAGTAGGTTCGCCAACCAATGCGAATTCAATTGGTCCAAGTTCCGGAAAAATCAGTTCAATGCCATTCTTTCCTGAAATCTCTTCTTCTGCTGTTGCTGCCAGGCACAGATTATATTTTAGGTCGGGGTTATCATGAAAATGAAGAAATGCCGCGATCAGTGATACAAGGCATCCACCTGCATCGTTACTCCCTAAGCCATATAATTTTCCATTCTCCTCATCCGCAGAAAATGGGTCACGGGTATATCCGGGATTAGGTTTAACAGTATCATGATGTGAGTTTAACAGGATGGTTGGTTTTGAACCGTCATAAAACCTATTAAATGCCCATACATTATTTAGTTGCCGGTGTGTCTGTACCTGCTGTTGCTGAAGATAAGATTCTATAGCAGAAGCGGTTCGATCTTCTTCTTTACTGAAAGAAGGGATGCTAATCAACTTTTTCAGCAGGTCTATACTTTCCCCTGTTAAATCGCTCTGCATTTAGTCTTTTTTATATAACTCGCCGGCTTTTACTGCAGAAAGCTTAATCCCTTTAATCAGGGAAGAGCTAAAGCCCTGATGCTCCATCTCATTTAAACCTGCTATGGTGCAGCCTTTCGGAGAGGTTACTTTATCTATTTCATGTTCAGGATGACTTTTATGCAGAAGGAGCAGATCGGCAGCGCCTTTTGCCGTTTGAACGGCCATTTTAAGAGCTTCATCAGCGTGGAATCCGATTTCAACCCCACCTTGCGATGCTGCGCGGATGGCCCGAAGGAAGAATGCAATCCCGCATGCACATAATGCTGTCGCTGAGGTCATTAGTTCTTCTTTAATTTCCACAACAGATCCTACTGTTTCAAACATCCTGGTAACCTCTTTTATGTTTTCAGCAGTTGCTGTATCAGAGGCGATACAGGTCATAGATTGACCAATAGCAATTGCTGTATTTGGCATAGCACGTACAACCTGGACATTTTTTGCAATTTTCTCACGGATATCTGAACAGCTTACACCTGAAATAACTGAAATAACCAGGTGTTTATCAGGATCTATTGCACCCTTGATCTCATCGAGTAAATTATTGAGTTGCTGGGGTAGAACGGCCAGGATGATAATCGAGGAGTCTGCTACAGCCTGTTTATTTTGGTCGCTAACCTGGAACCCCTGTTCTGATTCTGAAGTAAGATGTTGAAGATTACGACGGGTAAGTGTGATATCCTGAGCCTTGCAATAGGCAGATTTCACCAGCCCGCGGGCAAGTGATAGTCCGATGTTTCCACTTCCTAAAATTGCGACCTTATTACTTAGATCTTCCATAATTAAGCGATTAATTTTGTTCCAAAGTTTCCGGTGGTTTGCAATTGGCTAAGATCACCGGCATCACCAATTATAACACTTTCCACCCCATTATTTATAGCATTGAACGCATTATCCAGTTTTGGGATCATGCCTTCAGTAATTGTACCATCAGCTTTTAATGCGTTGTAACTTTCGTGATCAATCAATGGTATTACAGAACTTTCGTCGGTTACACTTCGTAATACACCCTTTTTCTCAAAACAATAGATCAGTGAGGTTTGATAAATTCCTGCTAATGCTACTGCCAGTGCTGATGCAATAGTATCCGCATTGGTATTCAGCAATTGTGTATGGCCATCATGTGTTATTGGTGAAAATACAGGAATAAATCCTGATTCTATCAATTTCGATATATTATTTGCGGCCACAGAACCCTCGTGAATATCGCCAACAAAGCCATAATCGATCGTTTTAACGGGGCGTTTAACGGTTCTGATAAAGTTACCATCAGCTCCTGATAATCCGATGGCATTACATCCGTGTGATTGTAACTGAGCAACGATGTTTTTATTAATCAGGCCCGCATATACCATGGTAACCACCTGTAAAGTTTCGAGATCGGTAACGCGCCGGCCTTCTACCAGTTTACTTTCTATTCCAAGATCTGCCGCTAATTTAGTTGCAATCTTTCCCCCGCCATGTACCAGGATCTTATGGCCTTTCAATGAGGCGAAATTTTCCAAAAATTCGTGCAGATTTTCTGAATGGTCTATTACGTTGCCGCCAATTTTGATTACGTAAAGCGTATTCATGCTATAATGCCTCCAGCATTTTTTTGAGTACCACCTGAGCTGCCCATACTCTGTTTGCTGCTTCTTTTATTACCAAAGAATCCGGACCATCCAAAATTTCAGAGGAAAGTTCCAGGTCACGCCGAACAGGTAAACAATGCATTACTTTAGCATCATTGCTGATTTTTAACTTGTCATTGGTTAACATCCATGACTGATCTTCTGAAATTATTTTGCCGTAATCAGCATATGATGACCAGTTCTTTACATATACAAAATCTGCATCTTTCAAAGCTTCATACTGGTTATGAGTTACAGTAGCTCCGGGTGTAAAATCTTCAGCAAGTTCATATCCTGGTGGATGAGTGATTACAAAATCAAGCAGGTTTTCTGCCTGAGCTTTACACATCCATTCTGCAAATGAATTAGGAACTGCCTGGGGTAATGGTTTCACATGAGGCGCCCAGGTTAAAACCACCTTGGGACGTACAGCGACTTTATATTCCTGTATGGTGATCAGGTCTGCCAGGCTTTGCAGCGGATGACGAGTTGCACTTTCCAGGCTCACAACCGGTACCTTGCAAAAATTTACAAATTTATTGAACAGGTCTTCGCTATAATCTTCTTCGCGGTTTTGAAGCTTGGGGAAAGAGCGGATGCCCAGGATATCACAATACTGTCCCATAACCGCAGCAGCTTCGCGAATATGCTCAACCGTAGTGCCATTCATTACTACTCCATCCTGTGTTTCGAGGGCCCATCCTTCTTTGTCCATGTTCATCACCATCACATTCATTCCTAAATTCATTCCGGCTTTTTGAGTACTCAAACGTGTACGTAAGCTTGGATTTAGAAATACCAGACCAAGGGTTTTGTTCTTACCTAAATCCTGGTGTGAATACGGGTTCACTTTCAGCGCCAGGGCTTCATTTACCAGGTCGTGAACGTTTTGAACATCATTTACTGAAGAAAATAATCTCATCCTTTTAATACTTTATCAAATGCTTCAAGAAAAATATCAGCCTCATTTTTTGTCAGGCTTAAGGCAGGTAACAGCCTGATAACGTTGGGCTTGGCCTCACCGGTAAATATATGATGCTTAAACAATAAATCCTTCTTTACATGAGCCAATTCTTCAGGAAGTTCAATTCCTATCATTAAACCCCTTCCTCTTACTTCTTTAATCGCAGAAAATTTCTTCAATTGTTCCAGAAGATAGTTACCTGTTTCTTCGGCATTTAAAATTAGATTATCCTGCTCAATCACCTCCAAAACTGCAAGTGCAGCCGCGCAGGCAAGATGATTGCCTCCAAAGGTTGTCCCCAGCATGCCGTGCCATGGCTTAAATTTCGGTGCAATTGATATTGCTCCGATAGGAAACCCGTTTCCCATTCCTTTTGCCATGGTGTAGATATCTGCATTTACTTCGGCAAAATCGTGTGAATAGAACTTGCCACTTCTGCCATACCCGCATTGAACACTATCTGCAATATAAACAGCATCATATTGATCACAAAGCGTTCTTATTTTCCTCAGGAAGTTTTCAGATGCCACTTTAATGCCGCCTACACCTTGTATGCCTTCAATAATGACTGAAGATATTTCCTGGCCATGATCGTTAAACGCCTGTTGCAAGGCAGCTTCGTCATTGTGTGGCAGAAAAATTACATTGTCTGTTTCATTTACCGGGGCAACAATCTTCGGATTGTCTGTTACGGCAACGGCAAGTGATG
The DNA here is from genome assembly GCA_036402155.1 of Sphingobacteriaceae bacterium. Lineage (GTDB taxonomy): Bacteria > Bacteroidota > Bacteroidia > Sphingobacteriales > Sphingobacteriaceae > DASWTL01. Next base: position 22,597 of record DASWTL010000050.1, read on the forward strand.
TTCTGCCATGAAAAGCACCTTTAAATGCTATGATTTTCTTGCGCCCGTTATAAAAGGACGCAAGCTTAAGAGCATTTTCATTGGCTTCTGCTCCGGAGCTAATCAAAAAAAGGCTGTAATTTTCTTTTCCGGAGATCTTGCCCAGCTTTTCAGCCAGCTGAACCTGCAAAGGAATTTTAACTGAATTAGAATAAAAGCCTACTTTATTCAGCTGCTCTGTTAATCTTTTTACGTAATGAGGATGAGTATGACCAATTGAAATAACGGCATGTCCGCCGTAAAGATCAAGATATTTTGTGCCTTTCTCATCCCAAACAGTGGAGCCTGCGGCTTTTACTATTTCAATATCATTTAAAGGATAAACGTCGAAGAGTTTCATGTTTTGTGTTTTTGGTCACCCTGAGCGTAGTCGAAGGGTTCCCTTGTTAAAATGCTTCGACTCGCTCAGCATGACATCTCTAAAAAGCTATCGCTTTGAGGCGCAATCCAGCCGTTTCCTCCAGTCCAAACATCAAATTCATATTCTGTACTGCCTGTCCGCTGGCGCCTTTTAATAAATTATCTACTATGGAAACAATAAAAAGTTGGTCACCATGCTTTTCGAGGTGTATCAGGCACTTATTCGTGTTGATTACCTGTTTCAGATCTATATTGCGATCACTAATATGAGTAAATGGGTGGTTCCTGTAGTATTCTTTATATAAATCTGTTGCTTCCTCCTGACTTAAATCACATCGGAGATATATTGCAGCCAGAATTCCACGGGTAAAGTCTCCCCGCTGTGGAATAAAGTTTACCGCATGATTAAAGTTGGGTTGCAATTTTACCAGACTTTCACCAACCTCGTTAAGATGCTGGTGCCCGAAAGCCTTATAAACCGACAAGTTGTTATTA
>DASWTL010000051.1:0-6022 GCA_036402155.1 Sphingobacteriaceae bacterium
TAAATCAGTTAGGTGAACTATATGCGGGTAATAGTAGTATTTACAAAGAATTCCCTCTTCGATTGCACGCTCCATTGTAAAGGAATAGGTGTACGGTTCTTTATCATTAAAGAAATTTTCCATAGCAGCACTACCCTCTAGGTCATAAATTCTTTTAGGGGTTGCAGATAATCCGATTCGCTTTTGGAAGGGGATTGCAGTAAGCCTATTTACGACTGAGGGAGAACCGATGTTATGTGCTTCATCGGCTATTAATATCGTATCTGAGGGAAACTGATTGATGTATTTATTAAATCTGTCTTTTATGAACGAGGCATAAGTGGTGATAACTATAAAAGAGGTTGGAATGCGCTTAGCAATAGATAGCGTAGTAGCTAATTCACTTTCCCATTTATCTTTCGAGGAAACTTTAATGATGTCTCGAAAATTAAAAGCTTTTGCCTCGTCTTCCCACTGACTAACCAGCGTAATAGTGGGTACAAGTATTAGGGCGTGGTAAATTTTTTCCTGGTTCTTTTTAGTCTCCTGTAATAGACAATTTAAAGAAGTGATTGTCTTTCCTGATCCTGTCGCCATCGCGAAGATTCCTTGATAATTATTTGCAGTCCAATTATTATAAGCGTCTTTTTGGTATTCTCGTGGACCTTCAGGAAAAGGAAATCTAGGTTGGGTAAGATATTCTTCAACTCGTTCCTCTGCAAGTGAAAGAGCTTTTGCTGTTTTTTTGTTAGATGAAATACTTCTCTTTCTTGCTAGAAGATCAGATTCTTGTACCAAAAGTTCATTTATGTCCTTATTCCCAAATTCAGTTTGGATTGCTACCTTCACCTCCGCCACATCCACATAATCAACGAAATCTGCTTTTTCATCGAAGATATTATCAAAATACTCCGTTTGTTTCTTTATGAATTTATTTGATCTTCCGTTTTCCCAAGTCAAATATGTTTCAATTTCTTCTAGGTTTTCAAGGAGTCCATAAGAGGTGAAATTACATGAGGCTTTAAAACCTACCTTATTCTCACCATCACTAAAAATCCCAGACTTGTAATGAGATATTCCTTTCCCATCCTTCGGTCTAATCACCTTTATCTGTATCCTATTGTGAGCTATTAGCCAAGACAAGCATTCGAAAAAGTGTGTGCCATAAGCATCTAACGTGTCCTTGATAGCTATAAGGTTATTAAAATCTATTGGAGGATTTTTAGCCATGGATTTTTGTCCTTCTAAAATTGCCTCCTTATCTTGTTCTGATAAAATATCATTGACAATCATTCGTAACGTGCCCCCGCAACTTATGAATTTTGCGAAGCCAAGTGAAAGTACATTTATGGCTGATGAGCTAAAATATCCTAAAAGAAGATCAAGGTTTTTGCTTGCAATGAGGCCGTCTAAATAAAACTGAAAGGGTTCACTAGAACTGCCAGATCTGTAAGCTCGATCTTCGGGCCATGGAACGTTTTTTAGCATTTGGGGTTAAAATCAGTACGGAAACTCTTCCTTATAAACTCATTACGGGATGTAAGATAGAAAAAATATTAAAACTAATTAAGTAGTTCTATAAACACACTGCCCTAAGGTCTTCAAATACATGCCGTTGCATTCACTTCTGTCCGTAGTCTTCAGCGAAGCGGTGACTATGGATTATCAAATAAAGGGGAGTCTATCGACTCCCGGTATTAGGTGCTCACTCTAAAATAAATCTGCTATTCGACATCTTCCGTAGGGCGCCGTCGAGTTATAGCTAATCAGGGATTTATATCCCGGTAGAAAAAAGTTGTACGCAGATTACAAATCTGCCTTTATCTAAAGTTCGGGATGCGCTGAAGCTTAACATCCCGAACAGCAGAAAGGTGAGGGATAGATTGTAAGACTTTTCATTTTTCCATATTTCGGTCATCAACGCGGGAAACTTTCAACCCGCAAACCTATCTTTGTATATGCAAGAACCTTTCGACATTGAAATAGGCTCAACAACCTATTCCATATTTCCAGAAGAGGATGATACCTATACTATTTTCAAGGAAGGAAAAGAACATATCCATATTCAAAAAGATACAGAGGGGGTGTGGCTGAAGCTGCATTATGAAACTGATCTCCCGATATTTGACGAAGATGCGGAGGTTAATGAAATTGGCCGCCAGATTAATCTGCACCAGGCGGAATAATGCCCACTCTGGTTGTAGCGGCTCCTAACTGATGCTTTCACCATACCGTAACATTGTTTCGGCATAAAGCGGTATGGTGACAATACCAACCGCCTTGGAATCAGGCCGGTACGAATTGAATTACAAGATTGCTTTAGGAATAACTTTCCTTGTCCAGGTGTTAGCCCTTTTCATCATGCCGGCTTTATGGTCGGGGTTCCATGCAGAAGTAGTTTCCCATGAATTTTCCGGCTTAAATTCTTCTTCAAAACCTTTTAAAACGCCACGGGTGATGTCTTCGGAATAGATTACGCTGATACACTCCGTATTTAGATTGGCGCTCCGCGGGTCGAGATTGAAGGTGCCTATCACCGTTATTTTCCCGTCGACGATCATGGATTTGGCATGAAGGCCAAAAATGGGGGCATACTTTAGCTTTTCCTGCAACGCACGGGTCATGACCTTGTAGCGCACGGCAGCGTCTGGTCTGAACTCGAATATTCTTGCACCCGTGGCAAGTATTTTCTTCCGGTTGCGCTGATAGCCGCTGAATGCTTCGATGTTATCGGTAGAAGTAAGGCTGTTCGTGAGGATCCGGATCTTTACGCCACGCTTAACCGCTGCTCTGAACAACTCAAGACTTACATCGGAGGTAACCAGGTACGGTGACTGGATATCAATGGATGTTTTGGCTTCCCTGATCAGACTAACCAACGTCTCGGTAGATCTTCCGCCACCTCCCAGGCCTTTGCTTCCATCGTTTTTTCCGGGGACATCCGACACAAACCGTATGCTGTCTATCCATTGGAACTCATCAGAGCGCTTTAAAGAATCGAACGTGTTCGGGAGATTTTTTATCGACTCTCTTACCTGCGGCCAAAAGTTTTCGGGATTGCAGGCGTATTGGTGAAGCTTGTGAAATTTCACAGAATCAGTACCTGGTTCCTCTTTTTCGCTTACCAGACGAGTGACGGGTACGCTTAACGAACTCTCCCAAAACTCATTGAACGACATCTGGACGGACCGCGTTACTTTACCTAGTAACAGCACATCCCTGTCGCGGAAGTTGTACTGGTGATCATAATCGAAGTACTCGTCTGCAATGTTTCTTCCGCCGGTAATCACCACCTTTCCATCTGCAATGAACGTTTTGTTATGCATTCGCTGGTTTACACCCCTGAAGTTTGTTACCAGATTATATGCCTTATTACCCAGGTTCTTTCCGATGTTGGTAGTAGGGTTATAGATCTTGATTGAAATGTTCTTATGCGAATCGAGGGTAAGTAATTCGTGTGCACCTGCTTCCACCATCACATCGTCGACAAGGATTCGAACGTTAACCCCGCGATCTGCAGCACGTACCAGGTAGTCGCAGGCTATCAATCCTACATTGTCGGCAGAAAAGATAAAATACTGTACATCAATAGACTTTTCAGCATTTTCACTTAACCAGCCACGCACCACAAGGGAATTGCCTCCGTCTTCGAGCACACATACGCCCGACTTGGTTTTTGCTATTTCTGTAAACGGATCGAGGTGTTTGGAAAGACTTGCCGGCCCTGCAGGTAACGACATACAATGACCTTCATCTGCTGCGGGAAACAGGGGCTTGTTATTGCCGCAACCGGCTATCAAAACAACGATAAACAGGATTAAAACTCTCATGTGATAAGTGGTGTTAAATCTAACAATTCGGGCGGATATTAAAGCGGTGCTGGTGGCGATTCGCTGCGATGAATAGCGGGTTGCCGGAGAAGGGCTTCATCAATAAGGCACGCCTGATCCCGGATGAGTCTCAAAACAACTTCATACGGTGTTTTTTTCTCCCATTTTGCTATCAACCATGCAATAAAGCTCAATGTAAAGATGTCATTATTTTCTGTACTCCGCAGCAGGTCTAAAACGGTGTTCCTGTACGCTGGGTCAACGAGGACATCAGGTTGTAGCAGGTGCTTTTCAACCAATTTAAGAAACACCAGCACACGTTCTTCCGATGTTTTTATCAAATACTTCTTATACCTGCGCCGGAAGCTGTTGAGCCGGGACATGGCAAGTTCAATATTAGAAAACTGAGCCTGGACCAAAATTTCCATGACATTCTTCCGGATGGTCCATAACATACCCATGTTCTTTTCATACCAGGCATCACTGCATGTCAGCAGGCTCAGTTGCTTCACACTTCCCCTGTCATTTCGCAGCGCCAGAAACATGGTCAGGCATATTCGAAGGTCCTCGATATCCTCAGGTTTAGATCGCTGCTTTTTATTATTGAGCGGCTCCTCCAGTAAAAAGATCGCTTTTTCAGCAGAACCTGTATAGAAGAGGTTGAGCGCCGTGATTATGGAATCGCGCAAATAAAATAGCGTATCATAACGATTATCAGTCGCCATTAATACCTTCATCTCCCTAAGGCAGGATGCACTCGCTTCGAAGTTACTCTGGCGCAAATGGAAGTTTGCTAAGAAATACAAGATGGATATATGATAAAAAGTATAGGACTGTTTATTATTCTGCTGACTTTGTAAGAACCGGTTGGTTCGATTGATGAATCGTTCTATCAAGCCATAATTCTGTTGTATCGCCGCATATTCATTTGCAATGAAAAGGATTTGATAAACGGCCTTATACGTCATCAGATCCTGGAAGGAAATTTTGTATTTCCGGATGGTGATGATCATGATGGCCGTCAGATTTACAATCTTCCCTTGTAAGTGAATCTCCTTCAGTTCCTGCCTCAAAAAGGCATAGGCCATATGGAGCTTAGCCTCGCGTTGCATCTCCGACTGGTTCTGAATGAAGCGCGCAGTTAAGGTTTCGAGGTCGTCTGCTCCGGGCACATGCGCATACTGCAGCTTTAGCAGCAAGAGCTCGTTTAGCAAATTAAACTGCTCCAAATGGTGGGCAAGGCGCTCGGCCTTATCCAGACATTTTAAGGCTATCTTCACCACATCATTCTCCAATAAGAAACGCCCCACTACGAGCAAACGTAAAGCTTCATGGGCTTCAGAATGATTGCTCTCGAAGGTTTTCTGCGATAGAAAGAGAAGCAAGGAATCCTGCAGCCTTTTACGTAATGCATGATAAGCATCCTTCTTTTTACCAGGATCATACAGTGTGTTTATTCTATCTATATCGTCAGTTTGGATTAATTTCAGCAGCTGCAGATTTTTTACGTCATCCCTTTTATTTTTCCGCTGTAAAAACTGCCTGAAGTGCTTTTTGTCAGAGTTATTAAGCAGCTTAATCAATTCAGAGAGTGAATCCATAGGCTTGTATTGATGGACTAATGTATAGTTATTTAAATATATATCGTCAGTTATCCTTACATTTTTCCTTTTGTAGATCTGGATCAGACCCGACATTTGATTTCATATTAATCAAAAAAATAAATATGGAATCGCTACAAAACAAAACAGAAGAGAATTCAATCACCGCAAAATATGGTGAGAATGCCAGAAGCCCATTTAAACCTACTGCCGCCTTTATTGGAGCGTCCTGGTTTGCCCTGCTGACAGGTGTGTTGGGTTATTGCATCGGCTTATGGAATGCCAGTATGCAGTTGAACGAAAAGGGCTATTACTTCACGATTTTATTATTCGGCCTATTTGCTGTGATTTCGGTACAAAAAAGCGTAAGAGACAGGGCCGAAGGAATTGCCGTTACCGATCTGTATTATGGTATAAGTTGGTTTGCGACGATTGCAGCAATGGTCCTGCTGACGATTGGCCTTTGGAATGCAGACCTGCTGCGAAGTGAAAAAGGATTTTACGCCATGGCATTCAGTCTTAGCATGTTTTCGGCCATTGCAGTGCAAAAAAATACCCGCGACGCAAAAATGTTCGAGGATAAAGAACTGTAACGTAGCGGTTGCCTACCCT
>DASWTL010000052.1:0-13448 GCA_036402155.1 Sphingobacteriaceae bacterium
ATTGGTTTCGATACTTTTGAGGATACAGATCTTGGATTTAAAGCTTATATAGTTTCAGATGAGTTAGATCAGGAACTATTTAACGAAACGCTGAAATCTTTTGAAGGCGATTTTACTTTCTCGTATGAAGTGAACCTGATACCTCAAAAAAACTGGAACCAGGTTTGGGAAAGTAATTTTGAGCCTTTGGAAATAGGTTCATGTTATGTCAGGGCCACGTTCCATGCTCCACGACCTGAATTTCAATATCAGGTAGTTATTGATCCAAAAATGGCATTTGGTACCGGACACCATGAAACTACTTCCATGATGATGGAGCTTATGCTGAATGAAGATCTTAGAAATAAGCGGGTATTGGATATGGGGTGCGGAACAGGAATTTTAGCTATCCTGGCTTCTTTAATGGGCGCTTCTGAAATTACTGCTATTGATTATGATCCGGTTTGTTTTGATAGTACCATAGAGAATGCTCAGTTAAATAATATTCATAATATCAGCGCTTTATGCGGGTCAAAAGAGGTTGTGCCTTCCGAAACGTATGACATCATTCTGGCCAATATCAACCGCAATATCTTACTGGATCAGTTACAAGTATATAAAGAGCATTTGAAACCGGAGGGGATATTATTTATGAGTGGTTTTTACGAATCACCCGATCTTGAAATAATTACAAATGCAGCAGACAACCTGGGCCTTTCGTTTGTTAGTAAGCAAAAGAAAAAGGAGTGGGTAGCTGCAAAGTATAAATTCTCCTCATAATTTAGTTTTTCCAAATAAACAACAAGTATGCGTGTTCATTTCATTGCTATTGGCGGAAGCGCCATGCATAATCTGGCAATTGCTTTAAAGAAAAAGGGATACCAGGTTAGCGGTTCTGATGATGTATTTTATGAGCCATCCAAATCCAGGTTAAAAAACCATGGGTTACTCCCTGCAACCGAGGGGTGGGATAGTAGCGTAATCACTGAGGAAATTGATGCCGTTATTCTGGGCATGCATGCCCGTGAAGACAACCCCGAGTTGTTAAAAGCACAGGAACTCGGGTTACGGATTTATTCCTATCCTGAATACATTTATGAACAATCGAAACAGAAAACCCGGGTGGTTATTGGCGGTAGTCATGGTAAAACTACTATCACCTCCATGATCATGCATGTTCTGAAAGATCGTAATCAGGATTTTGATTACCTGGTAGGCGCCCAGCTCGAAGGGTTTGATACCATGGTTAGAATAACGGACGAAGCTCCGGTAATTATTATAGAAGGCGATGAATATCTTGCCTCACCTATAGACAGGAGGCCGAAGTTTCACCTATATAAAGCAAATATTGCGGTGCTAAGCGGCATTGCCTGGGATCATATAAATGTTTTCCCAACTTTTGATAATTACGTGGAACAGTTCCGCATGTTTCTGGGAACAATGACACCCGGTGGAACTGTAATTTATTCAAAAGACGATGAGGAATTGCAAAAGATAATTGATCAAACTGAAGCGGTTCTTACTAAGATTCCGTATACTATACCAGAATACAGTGTAGACAAAGGAGTCACCAATTTGTTAACTTATAATGGTATTGTTCCGCTTTTAATTTTTGGGGCACATAATCTTTTGAATTTATCTGCTGCCAGAGAGGTGTGTAAGTTATTGGGCATATCAGAAGTTGACTTTTACGACTCAATAAAAACGTTTAAAGGTGCATCCAGGAGATTAGAGTTATTGGGGAAGAATGAGGAAACTTTTGTATTTAAAGATTTTGCTCATTCCCCATCCAAGCTTGAAGCTACGGTTACGGCTGTGAAAAATCAATTTCCTGATAAGCAATTAGTGGCTGTGATTGAGTTACACAGTTTTAGTAGTTTGAATAAAGATTTCTTAAAAGAATATTCAGGAACAATGAACAAAGCTGATGTTTCGATTGTATTCATTGATGAACACACGTTTAAGTTAAAAAGAATCGAACCTTATAACGAAAATGTCGTTAAAACGTCATTTGGTAACGCAAAGTTAAAGTTTTTCAACAATGCCGAAATATTGGAAAGGTTTTTGCTCAGTATTAATTATAAGGGTAAAAATTTGCTCTTAATGAGTTCAGGTAATTTTGGAGGGTTAAATCTTGAAAATTTAAAGGACAGAATCTTAAATAAGGACGTTTAAAATATTATAATCTCGGTGTATGAAAACATTAGGTAAAAAAATCAGGCTTTTGAGACATCAAAAGGGCTGGAGTCAGGAAGATGTAGCAAAGCGATTGGATATTTCAATTCCTGCGTTTTCCAAAATTGAAACTGGTATTACCGATATTAATCTTTCGCGTTTGGAACAGATTTCGACCTTGTTCGAAATGAGTGTTGTTCAGCTATTGACGTTTAATGATACAGAACAACAGGAAAAGTATACATCTGAACTGGAAGTATTATCCAAGCGGTTGCAGGAAAGAGAATTGGAAGTGATCGATCTTCAGAAAAAGGTAATTGAACTTTATGAAGAATTACGGGTTCATAACGCTCAGCATAATAAAAGAGCCTCTTAAACGAGGCTCATGGTTAAAATACTTTTCGCATTGTAAGGTGGCGTTTTCCGAAAACTGATCCGGTTGCATCATGCAATGCAAGCATTTTATCATTAAAATCGCCTACCCACGATAACTCCAGCTCTTCGTATTGCTTTAGCGGCAGAACATACTCCTTCAGCTTAATGAAAATCGCCGATTCAAGGCCATGATTCTGAAATGATTTCTTAGTTCCCATTACTACTGCACGCATTCTGCGGGCGCCCTTCCACCGGTAATAAGCAAACTGAATTTTTTGCAGGAGTCCGAGTTTACCTTTTAACGGTTTTATAAATTCATTAGCATCAGGTAAAATAACAACAAAAGACGCCGGTTGGTCATTAATATACGCAAACCAGATTAGCTTTTCATCCATAATGGGCTTCATCTTGTTAAAGCTTTCCATGACGGTTTCTTTTCTTATCGGCACAAAGCTTTCAAAATCTCTCCATGCATCATTATAAATTTCAATAAAGTCGGAAGCGAACTTATCGAAACCAGCAACCGTTAAATGCTCAAAACGATAGCCTGGTTTTGCAGCCACCCACTTTGCAATTTTGGAAAAACGTTCCGGAAAAGGCTTGTTTATATCCAGATGATTTGTTATTTGTTGATATAGGGTTTTAAACCCGTAAGATTCAAAAAGCTGGTGATAATAAGGCAGGTGATAATTCATTCCAAACGATGGTGAAGTAAATCCTTCCACAAGGAGTCCCCAAAAACTATCATTTTCGCCAAAGTTTATCGGGCCATCCATCGCCTGCATACCCAACTTCTGAAGCCAGTTTTTTGCCGTATCAAATAATAAATTTGCCGCTTGCTGGTCATTTATACACTCAAAAAAACCTATTCCTCCGGTAGGTTGCTCGTATTGATAGGCTTTTTTATTATTTATAAATGCGCCGATACGGCCAATAAGCTTACCGCTGTCTGAATGTAATATCCACCGGGTACAATGTCCATGCTGGTGAAAATTATTCTTTAGGGGATTAAATACAGCTTCAATATTTTCATCTAGCGGACATACCCAATAAGGGTCATTTTTGTAAATCTCTCTGGCACAGTCAAGAAATTCTTTGCGGTGTTTAGAAGTGGTTACCTCGGTTATAATCATAAGCAGGTCAAATATAAAAAAAGCATCCAGTGTGCTGAATGCTTTTGCGGTATGATTAATATTTTAATTAATATTCGTCGTCATCATCGTCAAAATCACTGAGGTCATCAAAATCACCCAGATCATCTAATTCATCATCAAACTCTTCTTCATCATCAATAACATGTTTAGAGTTTGTCGGCTCAGGCGTTGTCAGTTTGTTCTCAACGTCAAGGTTCTTTGCCCCAGGCTTTGCTATTTTTTTTGGCGTTTTCATGTGAACTTTATTAGTGCTGATTAGAAATAATGGTATTATAAATTTAACAAGTTTTTAAAAATAACGAAATAAAAATTTTTAAGCCCTGCAGTGCAAAGTTAATTACATTTCAATTTCTGCAAAAGGATTTTTATTTAGATACCTATTTCATTTGATTCAGCTGAAATGTCCTTTAATTGAGGAAGGTCTGCTGTGGTGTTTATACCGAAGTAATCCATAAAAAGTTCGCTTGTGCAGTATAAAATTGGTTTACCAACCGTATCCGCCTTTCCTGATATGGAGATCAGCTCTTTTTCCAGTAGTTTTTGAACAGTATAATCACAGTTTACTCCTCTTATCTGCTCAATCTCCAGCTTTGTAATAGGTTGACGGTAGGCAATAATTGCCAGGGTCTCCAGGGCTGCCTGGCTTAATTTTTTCTTTGAACGCTGTAATTGCAATTGGTTAATTACTTTATGATAAACGGGTTTGGTAAAGAACTGGAATCCGTTATTAATTTCAGTAAGCTCAAGTGCCAGCTCAGGATGGTTATATTTGCTTTTTATGGCATTTATTGCATGTTCTATATCTGAGATCTTTACCTCAGTTTCATAAGCAAGATCCAGTACAGTTTTAATTTCCGCTATATTAACACTTTGTTCCGATGAAAAAATCAATGCCTCTATAGATTGTTCCAATTGTTCCATGTTTAAATATGTTTCTGATAGCTTATATACTAAAAATAAAGGATTTATTCAGGTAAGAAAGCGGTTTCCCGAAAGGGTATTAATACCAATATATCAAGGCCAAATACTTCTGACTTAGTATTATTTAATAGTTGATAACCTGTTCTTCCATAGTTGGAATTTCCCGGAATTCATATTTCTGATTACGGAGTTTGGGTTCAAATCCTGCTTCACGAATAGAGCTTTGGATACCATTGGCTGTAAAGCGATGGGGAGCGCCGGCGGCAGACACCACATTTTCTTCAAGCATGATAGAACCAAAATCATTTGCTCCGGCATAAAGGCAGATCTGTGCAACCGATTTCCCCACAGTTAACCAGGATGCCTGAATGTTTTTGATATTAGGCAGCATGATACGGCTCATCGCGATCATGCGGATATACTCATCGCTGCTTACCTGGTTGGTTATTCCTCTAACTTTCTTCAGTAACGTTCCATCATCCTGAAATGGCCATGGTATGAATGCTGTAAAGCCGTAAGCGCCTTCAGGTTTTTCAGATTGCACCTCACGTATCCAGACCAGATGTTCAAAACGTTCTTCAAGAGTTTCTACATGCCCGAACATCATCGTTGCAGATGTTGGCAGGTTTATCTTATGGGCAGCACGCATTACATCGAGCCATTCCTGTCCGCCACATTTTCCTTTAGAAATGAGCCTTCTAACCCGGTCATTCAATATTTCTGCTCCTGCGCCTGGCAGTGAATCCAAGCCGGCTTCTTTAAGAGCTGTAAGCACTTCCAGGTGACTTAAGCCTTCAAGTTTTGCCACATGCGCAACTTCTGGCGGACCTAAAGAATGTAATTTGAGTTGGGGATAGAGTTCCTTTAACTGTTTAAAAAGATCCGTATAGAACTTCAATCCCAGATCGGGATGATGCCCGCCCTGAAGCAGAAGCTGATCGCCGCCGTACCTGAAAGTTTCTTCAATCTTTTGTTTGTATGTCTCAATGTCGGTGATATAACTGTCGGGATGGCCTGGTCTTCGAAAGAAATTACAGAATTTACAATTAGCGATACAAACATTGGTCGTGTTGACATTCCGGTCTATCTGCCAGGTAACAAATCCGTGCGGAACCTGTTTCTTTCTTAATTCATCCGCAGTGTACATAAGTTCTGCAGTTGTTGCTTTAAGAAAAAGAAAAAGACCTTCCTCAGCTGTAAGGAATTCAAAATTAGAAGCTTTACTCAGCAGGTTTGAAACATTCATTCTTACAAATATACGTGGTTTGTATATGCTTTCAACCACTGTTGTAATTCTTACACAACACTGATAGAACAAAATCCTTACTTTTGCCTTCTATTTTTCATAAGAATATATTTTTTTATATCAGCTATGAAGCTATCATGCGCTTATTCATTATGTTTTGTGAGCAGTAAGCGCATGATGGTTTCAATAGAGATTATCCGGACACTATGGTTTCTTTCCAAAAATTTACTTTAGAAAACGGTCTAAAGGTGTTAGTACATGAAGATTTTACTACACCGATGGCGGTTGTAAATATATTATATGATGTTGGCGCACGTGACGAAGAACCGGATAAAACCGGGTTTGCACATTTGTTTGAACATCTTATGTTTGGGGGATCTGTTAATATCCCGTCGTATGACGAACCATTACAGCGTGTAGGCGGTGAAAACAATGCGTTCACAAGTAATGATATTACAAACTATTATATTCAGGTGCCTGCAGTAAATTTAGAAACGGCTTTCTGGCTGGAGAGCGACCGGATGCTGAGCCTGGCATTTTCAGAAAAAAGTCTTGAAGTGCAACGGAGTGTGGTATGCGAGGAGTTTAAGCAACGATATCTGAATCAGCCATACGGCGATGTCTGGCTCAGGCTAAGGCCATTGGCTTATAAAAATCATTCGTACCGTTGGGCTACCATTGGCGAGAAACTTGAGCACATTGAAAATGCTAATATTGATGATGTAAAGGCGTTTTTTGAGAAGTTTTACAATCCTGCAAATGCGGTAATGGTAGTAGCTGGTTCTGTTAAAACCAAAGAAGTGAAGGATCTTGCTGAAAAATGGTTCGCATCAATTCCTTCAGGATCGAAATCACCGCGCTTATTGCCTGTGGAGCCTGTGCAGACAGAGGAACGCCGTGAGGAAGTGAAAGGCCAGGTTCCTTTAGATGCGCTTTATATGGCTTTTCATATGCCTTCACGTACTGATGACGCTTATTATGCATGTGATTTAATTTCAGATATCCTTTCCCGCGGAAATTCATCGCGTTTGTTCCGTAACCTGATCAAAGAGAGAAAGCTGTTTAGCGATGTACACGCCTACCTAACTGCAAGTCTGGATCCCGGATTGTTTGTAATAGAAGGCAAACCGGCCGAAGGAATTTCTTTGGAAGAGGCTGAGGCAGCCATCTGGGATGAAATAAACAGGATAAAGGAACAGGCGGTACCTGAAGACGAACTTTTAAAAGTTAAAAATAAGATTGAATCAACCATGGTCTTTGCAGAAATGAGTTTACTGGATAAGGCTATGAATCTTGCGTATTTTGAATTGCTGGGCGATGCTAATCAGTTGAATAATGAAACAGGAAGATATTTTAAAGTAAGTGCTGAAGATATTTCAGATCAGGCGAATAAAATATTTAAGAAAGAGAATGCTTCAGTACTTTACTACTTAGCTAATTAATATGTTAAACAGAACTTCTGCTCCTGCATTCAGGCAGGTTAATAAAATTGCGTTTCAGCCGGCTAAAATCTTCACTCTTGATAATGGGGTTCATCTGCATGTGGTTGATGCTGGTGATCAGGACCTGGTGCGAATTGAGTTTATTTTTAACAATGTTGATTGGGATCCATCTAAACCTTTACAGGCATATGCAGTAAATTCTATGCTTACTGATGGTACAAGCGAGTTTACCAGCGCCCAAATTGCTGATAAAGTTGATTTTTACGGTGCTTTTTTGCAAACAGATTATACCTATGATCATTCAACCGTCTCGCTTTATTCGCTTACCAAACACCTGAATGCCACCTTGCCGGTTGTAAAGGCTATACTTACTGATTCTATATTTCCGCAGGAAGAACTGGATACCTTTATACGTAACCAAAAGCAGAACTTAACTGTTAATCTGGAGAAAAACGATTTTGTAAGCCGGAGAACTTTTAACCATGCCTTGTTTGGGAACACTTTATACGGCTTTAATACTTCTGAAGAATCATATGATAATTTAACCAGGGACCAACTGGTCGAATATTTTAAAAAAGCTTATCAATTATCCAATTGTACAATTGTGGTGTCAGGGAAGGTAACAATGGAGTGTACCAGGTTATTAAATGATCTGTTTGGAAAGCACCCCATACCAGCACTAACTGCTACAAAGAATATATTTACCTTCGGTGAGAGCGAAGGTGCAGAACATTATATTGAAAAACCGGATGCATTGCAGTCGGCTATCCGCCTTGGGCGAAGGGCTATTAACAGATCTCATCCTGACTTCCCTGGTCTACAGGTGCTTAATACCATTTTAGGTGGCTATTTTGGCTCGAGGTTAATGGCTAATATAAGAGAAGATAAAGGCTATACTTATGGAATAGGTTCTGCATGTGTTTCATTAAAGAATGCCGGATACTTTTTTATCGCTTCTGAAGTAGGCGCTGAGGTGTGTAGCAAAGCAATTGAGGAAATCAACAAGGAGATTGTAATTCTAAAAACCCAACCTGTACCTGATGATGAGCTGGTACTGGTACGGAATTATATGCTTGGGTCACTTTTGGGAAGTCTTGAAAATGCGTTCTCCCATGCAGATAAATTTAAAAATATTTTTTTCTATGGATTAGACTACGATTACTACGAGAAGTACATCCAAACGGTTAAAGATATTACTGCCGAAGAAATTATGCATTTGGCCAACACGTATTTTAACACCGGGGATTTTGAAAAAGTAATAGTGGGAAAGAAGTGATTGAGTTTAAATTTTAATTATTTCGCTAAAATTCGTATCTTTATCCGGCAAATATAACCCCATATTTGCTATGCAATTTGATCCCGAAAAATTCGTCTCCGAAGGCCTTACATATGATGATGTTCTTTTAATTCCGGCATATTCAGAAGTCCTTCCCCGAAATGTTGATACCCGTACCTATTTAACACGGAAAATCATGTTGAACGTCCCAGTGGTTTCTGCCGCTATGGATACCGTCACCGAAGCAGGTCTGGCAATAGCTATGGCTCAGGCAGGTGGTATCGGAATGCTTCACAAGAACATGACCATCCAGAAACAAGCTGAAGAAGTACGTAAAGTTAAAAGGTCGGAAAGTGGTATTATAATCGATCCTGTAACATTAAGTGAGGATGCTGTGGTTGTTGATGCTTTTAAGATCATGAAAGAATTCAGTATCGGTGGCATTCCCGTTGTTAATCATGACGGGATACTGGTAGGAATTATCACTAACCGCGATCTGAGGTTTCAAAAAGATATGAACAAACCGGTTCGCGATGTTATGACTAAGGAAAACCTGGTTACAGCAGCATCCGGTACTACGTTGAAGCAAGCTGAAGAAATTCTGCAGGATAAGAAAATAGAAAAACTGCCGGTGGTGGATCATAATGGAAAACTTATTGGCCTGATCACTTTTAAAGATATCCAAAAAGTTAAAAATTTCCCTAATGCATGTAAAGATGAGCGTGGCCGGTTAAGGGTTGGCGCTGCGGTAGGTGTAACTGCAGATACTATTGAACGTGTAGCAGCATTAGTTAAGGCGGAGGTTGATGTGATCACTATTGATACCGCACATGGTCATTCAAAAGGAGTGATTGATATGCTTAAAGAGGTAAAATCACATTTCCCTGAACTTCAGGTGATTGTGGGTAATATCGCAACCGGCGATGCTGCCAGAGCGCTTGCAGATGCCGGAGCTGATGCAGTTAAAGTAGGTATTGGCCCCGGTTCCATTTGTACCACTAGAATTATTGCAGGCGTTGGTGTTCCGCAATTATATGCAGTATATGAATGCGCGAAGGCCCTGAGCGGCCGCGGCATTCCGGTAATTGCTGACGGTGGTATAAAACATACAGGAGATATATCAAAAGCTATTGCTGCCGGTGCAAGTTCCATCATGGCCGGATCGTTATTTGCCGGAGTGGAAGAATCTCCAGGTGAAACCATCATTTACGAGGGCCGTAAATTTAAATCATACCGTGGAATGGGATCTATTGAAGCTATGGAGTCAGGCTCAAAAGACCGCTATTTCCAGGATGTTGAAGATGATATCAAGAAGCTGGTACCCGAAGGTATTGTTGGCCGGGTGCCTTTTAAAGGCACACTTGCCGAAGTAATGTATCAATATGTTGGGGGCTTAAAAGCCAGTATGGGATATTGCGGAGCCGCTACTATAGAAGAGCTTCAGAAGGCCCGTTTTGTACGGATTACGGCTGCAGGGATGAGAGAGAGTCATCCTCATGATATTACTATAACGAAGGAAGCTCCGAATTATACACGTTAGTCCGCAGCAAGGCACAAACCTATAAGGTTTTCAAAACCTTGTAGGTTATATTCTCTTTTCAAAACCCTGGCAGGGTTTAGCTATACATCCGCTTAAAAAACTTATTGGCCGGGTATTTGGTTTAGATGTCATAACAATTAATTTAAACATCTTAATCAATAGTATGCGCACAGCCGGCACTGATAAATTATATGAACCTGAATTGAATGAAGGTATTCGTTTTACCTCTTATCAACACTTATTATCACTATTTCTTATAGCATTCATCATTATTTCCTTTGGAGCATGCAAAAGTAAAAGAACTGCAGGTCCTCAACCAACATTAGACAGTGTGTATATCGAACAGTACATGTCGAAAGAACCAGCATTTAAAGAGCACGTGATATGGGCCAAGGAATTTTATAAGGAAAGGAACTTTACACTTGGCTGGTTTAAGAACCATGTTGTTGTTCCACAGGCAGATTCACTGCTTAGCGTAATAAAGAAGGCCGGGGAAGAAGGTCTTGATCCAAAGGATTACCAGGTGAAAGACTTTGATAAACTTTTCGAAGAGCTGAAAAACGTAAAAAAAGACACAGCCAGACGGTCAGCCTTAGAAAAGGAAATTGATGTTGCCCTATCAGGCACTTATTTTAACTGGGCATCTGATTATTACAGAGGGTTAGTAATTCCAAGAGAAAATGAAGGAATTGATTGGGACGTAAAGCGAAATAAAATAAAATTACATAAAGCTTTATTAACCGTTCTTGGAGCCCGGGAAAGTAAATATCCTTACGCGGAATTCAAACCCCTTCACCACCAATATGCCAATTTGAAAAAAGCATTAGCCCGGTATCGTAGCATACAAGCTAAAGGCGGATGGCCAACTATTCCTTCAGGAACCAAACTGAAGCCTGGTCAGTCATCTTCTGCCGTACCTTTACTGCGCAAACGTCTAGGCATACCTGGAGCTTCAGGCCAGGATTCTACCGCAAGTGGAGGTAATGTATATGATGATCAGCTGGTCACAGCAGTTAAAGCATTTCAAACACAAAATGGATTAAATCCGGATGGAAATATTAACGCTGAAACGTTAAAGGCGCTTAATGTCCCTATCCAGCAACGTATAAGCCAGATTATTATTAATATGGAACGGTGGCGCTGGATACCCAAAAGTTTTGAAGCAGATCACATTATCGTCAATATACCTGAGTTTAAGCTGAAATTGTTTAAGGACAGCCAGGAAGTGATGAATATGAAGGTTATAGTAGGGAAAGAAATGAATGCAACACCCATTTTTAGTGATAAAATGGAATATGTTGTAATCTCTCCATACTGGAATATACCTCCCAATATTTTGAGAGAAGAAATTGCTCCAAAAATAATGGAGGATCCGGGATATCTGGAGCGTAATGATATGGAGGTAATAACTAACAAAGGCGCTGTTGTAAGTGCATCATCCGTAGATTGGTCTGGTGCGGGTACGGATGGATTTGGATATATCGTGCGTAAGCGCCCCGGCCCGAACAATGATTTGGGCAATGTGAAATTCATTTTTCCTAATGTTGATAATATTTATCTGCATGATACTCCCAGAGATGAACTGTTTAGTCAGGCTAAACGAGGATTTAGTCACGGTTGTGTCCGGGTAGAGAAACCACTAGAGCTTGCAGAAACATTGCTTAAAGACGTTCCCGGCAGCTGGAACCGTTCGAAAATAATGCAGCAGGTAAGCACACAAAAAGAAAAGTATGTTCCATTAAAAGCCAAATTACCTGTTTACCTGGTATATTTTACTGCGTGGGCAGATTCAAACGGGAATGCACATTTTCGCGAAGACCTTTATGGGCACGATCAGACTTTGAAACAGCAATATTTTAGTAAGCTCTAAAAAAGACTTCCGGTGCCGCCTGCTTTTAAACGGCCCAAATGTTTATAGGCTATCTCAGTACACTCCCTTCCACGGGATGTGCGCATGAGGTAGCCTTCCTGTATCAGAAAAGGTTCGTATACTTCTTCAATTGTTCCTTCATCTTCACCAACAGCCGTGGCAATTGTTTTTAACCCAACCGGTCCACCTTTAAACTTATCAATAATAGTTAGGAGGATTTTATTATCCATTTCATCCAGCCCATGTTCATCAACATTTAATGCATTGAGGGCATATTTGGCAATTTCGGTATCAATAGTTCCATCACCTTTAATCTGTGCAAAATCCCGTGTCCGCCTTAACAGGGCATTTGCAATACGTGGGGTACCACGACTCCTCCTTGCTATTTCAAATGCGCCTTCATCACTGATAGGAGTGTTCAATATAGATGCAGATCGTAAAACAATGGTTGTAAGCAGTTTGGCATCATAATATTCAAGCCGGCTGTTTATACCAAACCTGGCCCTTAAAGGGGATGTTAACAGTCCGGAACGGGTTGTTGCACCAACCAGCGTAAATGGATTTAGCGATATTTGTACTGAACGCGCATTGGGCCCGGTTTCCAGCATGATATCTATTTTGAAATCTTCCATTGCTGAGTAGAGGTATTCTTCTACCAGCGGGCTTAAACGGTGAATTTCGTCAATAAATAGAATATCTCCGGTTTCAAGATTGGTGAGTAATCCGGCAAGATCACCGGGTTTATCCAGAACAGGACCTGAGGTTATCCTGATATTAACCCCCATTTCGTTTGCGATAATATTGGACAGGGTTGTTTTTCCCAATCCCGGAGGGCCATGAAGCAAAACATGGTCCAGCGCCTCACCTCGTAACTTCGCTGCCTGAACAAATATGCGGAGGTTTGCCAGGATCTTGTGCTGGCCTGTAAAATCTTCAAATGCCTGGGGCCTGAGTACTTTTTCAACCTCACGCTCAACTGAAGATAATCTATCAGGATCAGGGTCTAAGTTTTCGTTCAGCATACCGCTAAAGTACAAATTACTGAATAATTAGATGGATGTATTGCTACTTTTTTTAGCAGGATATTTTCTGAATAAACTGTTGAGCTTCATTTGTATCACCCCCAGAAAAGCCTCCCTGAAAATTTTTGTGCTCATTTTTGATGTTCCTTCTGTTCTGTCAGTGAATATAATCGGGACTTCTACTACCTTAAATCCATGCTTCAGTGCGGTGAATTTCATTTCAATCTGGAAGGCGTAGCCTATAAACCTGATCCTGTTTAATGAAATGGTTTCTAATACAATACGCCTGTAGCATTTAAATCCGGCAGTAGCGTCCTGAATAGGCATACCGGTTATAAACTGAACATATTTCGATGCGAAGTATGACATCAGCACCCGACTCATGGGCCAGTTCACCACATTAACTCCATTTACATACCTTGATCCTATGGCCAGATCAGCGCCATCT
>DASWTL010000053.1:0-3117 GCA_036402155.1 Sphingobacteriaceae bacterium
ATCATTATAAAATTAGTACCTACGGCACGGCAGCAGCATTTGCCAATGCCCTGGGCATGGAGAAAGCAGCAGCCCTTTTTCATGAAGCGGAGATAAATGAAAAACATATCGACGATCGGTTATCGCAGCTTGCCGAATTTGAGATCAATGTTAAAGCCAAAACGCCAATTGTACTACCTAAATAAAATTTAAGATGGATCCGCGCTTCATTAAAGAAACCGACATACATATTGACCACATCAGTTTGAAAGGCGAATTGGTTATTCCTATGAATGCAGAGGCCATTGTGATTTTTTCACACGGCAGTGGAAGCAGCAGATTCAGTAAACGTAATCAGTTTGTGGCTGCCTTTCTGCATAAGAAGGGCTTTGGAACTTTACTTTTCGACCTGCTCACAGAAGAGGAAGATCAGGAATATTCCAATCGTTTTGATATTGATTTGCTCACGAAAAGATTAATAGGAGCCACAAAGTGGCTAAAGGAGCTGCCTGAAGCCCGTCATTATCCTGTTTGTTACTTTGGAGCGAGTACAGGCGCAGCCTCTGCTCTTGATGCTGCTGTAGCTTTACCTGAAGTTAATGCAATAGTTTCCAGAGGCGGCAGACCTGATCTGGCATTACAGGATTTAGGCCAGGTAAAAGCAGCAACCCTTTTACTTGTAGGAAGCAGGGATGAGGAAGTTCTGCAATTAAACAGAAAAGCATTTATGAAGCTGAATTGTGAAAAGTCTCTTGATATTATTCAGGGAGCAACCCATTTATTTGAAGAACAGGGCGCCATGAGCCAGGTTTGTGAGCGCGCTGCTGCATGGTTTGAAAAATATCATCAGGGTGTCGTGACTTCTCAATGACCGTTGGTATACAGAAATTCAGGACGATGAATAGCTTATTCGGGTTTTTGCATCGGTTGATTGTAAATGAATTCTTACCGCCATTTAAATATACTTTATGAAAACGGATCTTCAAATTCAAAAAGATGTAATGGATGAAATCAGATGGGATCCATACTTAAATTCCGCTGAAATTGGTGTTGCTGTTAAAAATGGTGTAGTAAGTCTTTCCGGAATGGTTGACAGTTATTCCAAAAAATTATTCGCCGAGGTAGCTGCCAAAAGAGTTGCGGGAGTGAAAGCCCTTGCCGAAGATATCCAGGTTGGAAATTCACCCTCTTACCGGAAAACTGATGCTGAAATTGCAGAAGCTGTTTTGAATGCTTTAAAATGGCATACTGCTGTACAGGAAGATCAAATTCAAATAAAAGTTGAGGATGGAAATGTGAGGCTGGAGGGCGAAGTAGATTGGGCTTACCAGCGTGATAGCGCCAACACCGCAATCCAGAATCTGAATGGTGTACGTACGGTTATCAACATGATTTCTATAAAATCTCAGGCAACGCCATTTGACATTAAACAAAAAATAAGTGCGGCATTTCAGCGAAGTGCGAATCTCGATGCAGAAAAAATTACAATTGAAGTTTCTGATAACCAGGTCATACTTCGTGGTAAGGTCCGCTCGTTAGCCGAAAAGGAAGATGCAGAAAGTGCTGCATGGGCCGCACCCGGAATTACACGGGTAGATAACAGGCTGGAGATTGAGGAAACAGAATATGCGTTAGAGGATTAAGTTTTTAGCAAGGTAAATTGGAGTATTACTTCTGTTTCATCAGCCATTCATAAAGTCTTTCTGCATCTTCTCGTTTAAATAACTCTGTTCCGGGGTTCATAGTTGCTGCTGTACCACAAGCCACACCCATCTTAATCATTTCCTGAAGACTTAAACCCCTGGCAAGCTGGTGAACCATGCCTGCAACCATACTGTCGCCAGCGCCGACCGTGCTGAGCTTTTTTACTGCGGGCGATTGAACATGAATGGCTAAATCTCTGCTAACCATATAAGCGCCACGTTGTCCCATTGAAACTACAATAACCTCACATCTTCCTTTTCTGATCAGTTCTCTAGCTGCGTCATCAACCAATTCGTTATCCAGCGTTTCTGAGCCAACAAGCTTGCTGAGTTCTCCCAGGTTTGGCTTTAATAAGAAAACCCCTTCATCAACAGCATGTTGCAGAGCTTCGCCGGAAGTATCTGCAATGATCTTTACACCTGTCGGTTTTAAGCTGTATGCGATTTTAGCATAGAAACTGGCTTCTAGTCCCGGTGGCAAACTGCCGCTCATTACCAGCAATTGAGGTGACAACTCTTTCAAAAGTATAAGAAACCGGTCTGCTTCTTTTTTTTCGATTTCCGGGCCAGGAATTCCGAACCGATATTGTTGATTTCCGGAAATATCAACTACCATAAAATTTTCGCGCGTTTCATTTACAGTTTCAACCATCTGTTGTTGAACATTCTCCTTTTTTAGTAGTTCCTGTAATAATGCGCCAGTTCGCCCTCCCGCAGGGAAAACTGCTGTAGAGTTAGTTCCGAGACGTATCAAACCCCTTGAAACATTTATGCCTCCACCGCCGGCTTCATATTTCGGTGTTTCACAACGTAATTTTTGATCAGGAACAATGTGCTGGACTCGTGTGCTCTTATCAACTGCCGGATTGACCGTTAGGGTTACTATTCGCATGGTAAGATAATTTGAGGCAGATGAAAATGTAAGATCTGTTGGTTTTAAAGATCAGGTATTTCAGTCCTGTGTCACATAATTATAATCAGTTCTAACACTGATTATAATCAGGAAACTTATGCTTTTCAATATTGAAGTTTGTTTAAAGGAAGGGAATAAACACGTATTAAAGATGGGGGGTGAAATGTGAGGTTAACAGTAAACAGGTCTTACCTATTCATGGATATTAACAAACAGTATTGAATTTACAATAACAGATTCTGAATCCGATCGGTAAAGCTTAATATTCTACGAACACCATCGGGAAACTGAACTAAAAAAGCGCTCATAAAAGCTTAAAATGGTTCTTCCGAACCATAAAATGGATAAATGATAACTACATGAGCTTACACTTACAAAATGAAAAGAATACAAGATCACGAAAGCGTCATAGCTCCGAAGGAGTTTCTTTCAGAACCTTTAAAAAACAATCAAATTCAAATGAAAAAAATAAGCGCTGTATTTGATGGGCTAAAATTTTCAAACGGAACACTTCAATATTCC
>DASWTL010000054.1:0-30392 GCA_036402155.1 Sphingobacteriaceae bacterium
CGTAGCGGCAAAAGTCAGGTCTGTGGGTGGGTTCAGTGCATCCAGGGTGACTGAATTGGTCACAAACGTACATTCTGCAGCATCTTTGATCGTGATGGTATAGGTACCGTTGGTCAGTCCGGTAAACGTATCACTGCTGCCAAAGGTTGTTCCATCGATACTATATTGATATGGTGCCGTTCCGCCACTCACTGTCTGGGCCTGTACCGTGCCTGTAGCCAGGCAGGTATAGGCCTGGGTTATGGCTGCCGTGCCGCTGATGGCGGCGGTAGGCGTAACCGTAACATTTCCCGTCATGTTGACGGAGCATAAAAAAGAATTTGTGGCAACTACGGTGTATGTTCCAGCAGGCTGTTGAAGTCCGAAACTGATTGACGAGCCGGTTCCAGCAACTATGCTACCTATATTTGATCCGTTATTCTGAAGCTGATAATTTACCCCTGCTTCTGATCCACTCAAACCTACCGGCGCGCCAGCGGTACCAAAGCAGTACACTCCGCCGCCTATGACATTGAATAATGAGGGTAAAGGATTAATTGTTACCGACACACTTCCTGTCATAGAAGAAGTACAACCGGTTGTTGCATTTGCAGCCACCACCGTATAAGTACCTGCCGCGGTTTGCATTCCAAAGCTTATTGCTGAACCTGTTCCTGAAACCGGACTGCCAATAGTTGATCCATTATTCTGAAGCTGATAACTGACCCCTGACTCCGATCCGCTAAGACCTACTAACACGCCACTGCCACTTGCACAATACGCTCCGCCGCCGGTTACATTAAAAATTGCCGGTAAAGGATTGGTGATTACATTGGCAATGGTAGTAGTCGTACATTCGTTGGCGTCTGTTACAGTTACAGTATAATTACCCGGTGCAAGACCACTGAATGTTTCAGTTGTGACTGTTGTGCCGTTAAGCGTGTACATGTAGGGCGTTGTTCCGCCGCTGACATTGACTTTAAAAGCTCCGTTATTCTCTCCCTGACAACTTACATTGGTTTGTGTATAACTGGCAGAAAGTGCTGCAGCCGGCTGAGTAACAACGATACTTTTACTGGCAATGCATCCGTTGGAATCTGTAACAGATACGCTATATGTTCCGGCAACAAGGGTGGTGAGATCCTGGGCCGTGACACTATTGCTCCAACTGTATGTAAAAGGGGCCGTTCCGCCTGAGACACTAAGATCGATTGCACCGGTATTATTTCCAAAGCATAAAATATTTGTGTGAGTCTCTGTTAATATCAACGGATCAACGACAATAGCAACATTATACTTGTACTCACATCCTCCGCTAACTACTTTTCTGGCAATATAAGTTCCAGTTGCAGATACGCTGGTAAGCGGAGTAGAAAAACCGGCATCACTCTGTGCGTAGAGAAGAAATCCTGAAGATAAATTAAGTTTATTAACCCCAAGTTCGCAACCTATAGTACGCGTAACATCAGAAGGAGGCGCCAGACAAGAAGCCGGAACATTAAGAGGAATAACCGTTTGCCCGGTTACGAAACAATCTGCATAACTAGGACCAGATCGGTTACTGCCTGCTGTAGTGGAATTTATATTTCCGAAATAATTAATTATCGCATCATTATTAATAGGGCCATTTGAACAGCGCAGCTCATCACAATCATCGGTGATTTTTACACGTACTTTTACGGCAATTTTAGTACCTGAAGCTACGGTTCCTCCTGACAACGCATTGGCTCCTGTCCCGAGCCGAAATACCACTTTATGGCTACTGGCATTATACTCTGCCTGGTCATCACCAGAAGCATCTGTATAGCTTGCAGTACTTGGCCAGGTACCATCGGAATTTTGCTTAACTAATGAATTTGGCACATATTGAAACAATTTCGGCAATGTATCGCTGATCGCGGTTAACTTACTGGCGTCATTTCCTGAATTTTCCACCTCATAAACCAATTCAAGCACATCGCCCTGCGTGGGTGTTGCCCCGGGGTTTGTAATATTTGAATAGGTATGAATGAACTTATAAAAAGGATTATAAACATCAATAGAAGTTGATACTACACCGATAACATAAAAATCGCCATCCGTATTAAGTTTTACATTAGCAGATGTAGCACTGTTTCCAATATAGTTTAAAGCTGTATTATCGGGCATGATAATACTTGCATCATAGCCTAATGTATTTCTATACGCTGGGGACCGTGTAGTTACAACGGCCCCATCATAGGTGATAGAGCTGTTAAATGTGTTATCATCATTATGTACGTCATCACTTACGGTAGTACCGTTAAACTGAAGAAAATCACCATCTATTCCGCGATCTCCTTCATAAGCCACAAATCCCAGTTCGAACTTTACGGGTCCAACAGGAGGAGTTGTAAACCCGGAAATTGGAATATCTACCGTATTCGTGCCCTGGATGCCTGCCAGCCCATCGAATACGGTAAGATCCCGGAAAGGTTTATTTTCATTCTTATAAACCAGTACGATGGTCCAACCAGCTTCCATTTTAGTCTTGTCTTCAGTGGTAACAACGTTAGCGACTGTATAGGTACCTGTGATCTCGCTGTTATTATTAACTAAAGAAGTAATATCTTTAAAATATTGGTAATGCTCATTACCATCGTCATCTGTGTAGTGTCCAAAGTTTGCATCTGCAGTAACACTGGTATATGTACCTCCTGGAACTTTAAGTTTGACCGTATTCCTGGTTAAGTTAATGTCCGCCGATCCGCCCCAGTATAATCCCGCGAAAGTGACTTCAGAACATGCAGGAAAATTAGCGACGGTTAAGTCAGCTGAACTTGAATTAAATGTGCTTGCGTCTCCGTCAATGTCGATATATTCGCTCTTGTAGTAATCATTTATAGCCGATAGAAAAGATCCCGGTGGACTCTGATTCTGGGCACTTGACGGAGATGGATAAAATATCCAGGTTCTGGAACCCGCTGTTAAGATGTTATTCGACAGATAAACTATCCCCCCTCGCTGTTCTGCCTGATACCTGGGAGCGAATGGAGTAACTATCTGGGCGGATACCTGGGTACAAACCAGTGTAAGGATAAACAGACTACTTTTTAAAAGCGCCGTACGTACTGAAAGCTTAAAAAATTGGTAAACTATACATTGAGAGCGTTGAAAACTCAACGTAAATAAGCCCATTCTTAAATCGTAGGATTTTGGATTGTTAACCACACTTATCTGCCCGGCTGGAATTTTGTACGACTAAACAAAAAAAAGGTTGTTGAAATAAATTTTTAATTAATGCTTTCTATGAAAAAAAAATAATTTTAGGTGTTTATTTATACCTAATGAAATAAAAACTATCGTTGAGAATAAATTGAACTGTACAAACAATTTGGACATTGTTTTCAAGATCATGCCATAGCTTATGCCCCATTATTTTAAACTGCGAACAACGAACTGACGAAAACATTTGAAATAATCAGGATTTTTATACATTTTGTACATGCTCATCGTTAGTTAAATAAGGGAATTTCCCGCGACAATAATAAAAGCACCAATAAAGTTGAATAATGGTAAATAAGGCAAATTCAAGACGCGAATTTTTAAAGAAAAGCTCATTGACGGGTTTAGGAGCAGCATTAGGTATGGGAGTTCCCTTATCAGCTTTTCCACAACCTGAATACACCCTGAAAACGGGCAATATAAAAGGGGGCAGCCTTCATATAAAGCCCCGGTACCATCGCTGGCATGTTGATCCGGGAGTAGAATGGCTGGAAACCAACACTGGATATAAAACCCTTGACTGGACAATTCCCGTTTCTCAGACCGCTTTGGTGCTTTTAGATGTTTGGCAGCGCCATTACATAAAAGACACTGAAGCCCGTGGAGAAACTATTATTCAGGAGAAACTGGTGCCATTAATAGCTGAGTGTCGCAAAAAGGGCATGCCGATCATTCACGCGCCGTCGCCGCCTGTAGCAAAAATACATCCTAATTGGGTAAAGCTCGTTAGTGAAAACGAAATGACGCCCCAAAGGGATAATTGGCCTCCAAGGGACTTTCTAAACCTTAGCGGACAGTTTCAATCGTATAGAAGGCCAAAAGAACCTCGTGAAGCAGAAAAACAAAGTTTACCTCCCCTTCGGATACACCCCGACACACAACCACTACCAAATGAACCTGTTGTTGCTACCGGGGAAGAACTGCATCGCTACTGCAAAAAAAACGGAATATTGTTCCTGATCTTCGCAGGTTTCAACACCAATGCCTGCATACTTAGCCGAGACTATGGCGCTACGCAAATGAGCGGCCGCGGATATCAGGTGGTTCTTGTACGTGATTGCACCACAGGAATGGAAACCAAAGAAACCCAGCCAACATTAAGCCAAACAAATGGTGCCATTTTGATACTTGAAATGTTCGGACAGTATTCTGTTACCTCTGAAGAAATGATTAAAGGACTTTTGGTATAATTTCACCTTAAGCCACCTGATATATAAAAGCACTTTAAACAACTGTAATCAGCATGTTTAAAGTGCTATCATTAAAACCGTTTTATTTAAGCTGGTAACTGCATAAATGAGAACCGCTCACAAAATAAATACGCCCGTCAAGATAATCACCACCTGCACTAATTGGCACAGGAGAATCAACCACTTTAGTTAATTTGAATGATCCCGGTTCAACCTTGACAATACTGGTATGAAATAGAATGTAGATCTCCCCATTTTTCCCCTTAACAAAAATACGCGGCGATTGCTCACCTGTTGTTCTCCCGAAATTCTCATCTGAAGACTGCTCATGAATCACTGTTTTTTTAACAGGATCAAAAACAAAGAATTTCCTTTTGTCAGTGATTCCATAAACCAGTCCATTGGGTGCAAGGCACATATCGCTATATTCCTGCACACCTGGAAAAAGAGCTTTATGCCACTCCATACGTTTTGAATC
Organism: Sphingobacteriaceae bacterium; assembly: GCA_036402155.1. Lineage (GTDB taxonomy): Bacteria > Bacteroidota > Bacteroidia > Sphingobacteriales > Sphingobacteriaceae > DASWTL01. The sequence continues at coordinate 4,891 of DASWTL010000054.1, forward strand.
CATGTCCATAATGTAAAGCTCGGCTTCTTTAGCTTTCTTCTCGCCACCTGTTCCGGGAGCGGTAGTGGTGCCCCCCAGAATTTTGTCATTCTTTAAAGGAACCAGGCTGATAGTTGATTGATCCACCAGGACAGCGCTATCCTGAAGCAGTGTTTGTTTTTTAGTGATTCTATCATAGAAAAACAGTCCGCCACCTGTATAACCGTATTCAGGTGTTCCTCCCATGATCACTGTTTTATGATCAGGATGAGCAAGTACGCGCATAGGTCTGTGAATAACCGGGGTTAATCCGGCGATGAACTGCGGATTAGAATTCGTATTGCCCCTCCTGGTGTTAACCCATGGTTTTGATGGATCCCATTCTATAAATGAGCCACTTGGATAAACACCGAAATAGAATCGATCGCCACCATTTGCCAAAGCATTGAATTGGCCAAGAGCAGGCAGGTTTACTTTATTATTCGTTTTGGGATCATAACTAAAAAATCGCATAGGGAACGATGTACCGCCTACAATTTTTCCATCCGGGGAAGTAGCAATACCCATTGTCCAGGCTCCTTCAGTATCGTAATTAAAACTTACTTCCTTCTGTGTTCCCGATTTAGGATCAGAAACAACAAGCTTCCGATCAATTAAGTTAACAGCTCTGAGTTTTTTACCATCAGGAAAGTCGGGATAAAATAACCCCTGTATGCCGGTGATAATTGGTTTAGGATCCGAAGAATGTTGCTTGCCCAAATTAGTTCTTTCACCTTTATAAAACTCAAACCATTCACCTTTCTTATCATCCCGTGCCTGACCGTATACCTTACCGTTCACATCAGGATAAACATAAGCTATCCCCTTTTTTCTTTCCTTTTCTTCTAGCATTGGCTTTGAAGTGCCTGTAGCCGGGTCAAAAGCAATGATCTGGGTTGCTGTGTTTCCCAAACCGAAATAAATCCAACCGGAGTTATCAGAAGCCAGGTATTTAGGATACTGGGCCCAATTCTGTTTATATTGATAACCGTAGTCTTTCAGTTCTCGAGTTTTTGGGTTAAAGGAGATTACCCCGCTGTTTGGATAGGTAACTGCCCAAATTACACCATTGTTATCCTCTGTCATTCCCATGGCCATTTGCGGCATGGTCTCCTTATGAAACGTCCAGGCCCTTTTAACAGGATCAAACTCTACAAAATTACCCTTGAACAAGGTATAAAACTTATTACCCTTTGATAGAATGGAAGAATACACGGCATCTCCCGGAGGAAAAGGCATAGGAAACTGTTGAGTTTTACCCGTTTCAGCATCAATTTGCAACAACCCGTAACCGCCACGATGATCAAACAGCCATACTAACACCACATTTCGGCCATTTTCATCAACAGTGGCAACAGTTCCACGGTGATTACTTATCGGTGATGCTACTCCATGGTCAAAGAAACCATTACCCAGATCCTGCGCTGCTAACCTATTGACTGTAGCGGTAAACAGCCCCATACAGAAAAAAGAAAGAAGAACCGCTTTAAAATATTGTTTTGAACGAAGCATTGATAGTTTGGCCATTTTTTCGGAAATAGAAAATTTTTGCAGACTTTTTTCAGTGCTGTTATCAAAGAATTGGGGTTGGATCATGAAAATGTGATTAGTTAAATTGTAAAACAGGTAAATGTTCAAGCCTATCCGGCCTTGATTTAATTTATTATCCCTTTACAAAACAGTTGAGATACAATGAGGTAGTAGATGAAAAAAATATTTTTAATACCAGGTATCCATATCTGCGTGAAAATATTCACAGAGATATGGATATCAATATAAATAACTATGCAGTATTACAAATTGTTATAAAGACATAAATCTTTTGGCGTTACCTGACCTTAGCAGCTCTTTGGTAGCTTCATCAGCCTCATCGGCTTTCAGTGATTCTATCCGCAGCTGACCTGTGAGATAATCCAGAATGGGTGAATGGGTGCCAAAAGCAAATTTGTTTGTTCCATACTGCTTTAAAAAATCGCTCATATTAGTAATTGTTCTGCCCGAAGTGTCAATTAGAACATCCGCATTTTTAATCACGCTCATTTCCTCATCCGTTAGTGCAGCGCCATTCGCAAAATTCAGGATCATATATTTTGCATCAGGAACTGCCTTAATGATCGGTAGAATATCCTTTAAATTCCATTCTCTTTTTGGAGTTCCCACCACGTAATCAATATCCATCCATGATCGCTGTCTGCTATCAACCATTCGGAAGTTGAATGCCACAGGCAAGCCATAATCGCGTACTCTTTTTACCAGCTCTATGCTTTCCGGATCTGTAATACCGTAATCATGATATTTAGGATACATTCGAACTCCTTTCATCCCCAGCTTTTTTACAGATGTTTCCAGATCGTCTTTCCACCCTGCATATACCGGATTTATAACTGCAAAAGGAATAAACCGATCATGAAAACGACGGTTCGATTTTATTTCAGCATACAATTCTTCATTTGCAGATTGTGTGTTCTTGTAAAAAATACCATTCAGATTACTGATAACAGAAACATCTACACCAAATTTATTCATGCGTTGGTGCAGAGCTTCACAGGTATTATATTTAAGCTGCTGAAATGGCCAGTGACCAACATATGCATTGATATCAATTAACATTATTTCCTCCTTTTCTTAAAATGTTGTTAAAATTTTCAAAAAATATCTTTCTCTTCTGATTATCTGAAAGATTTGATGCCATGATCTTGCCAATTGACTGGTAATAAGCGTTATCAGATCCAAAAAACAACCTGTCTTCACCAAGTTCCTTTACTGCAAAATCAATCAGATTCTCTTCATTATTGCTTCCGGAAGTATCTACAAATACATTCGGGCTATTCTTCAATGTTTTACACATATATTCCCAGTCTCCCCCGCCGCCAATATGAGCGTACTGAAACATGGCCTCCGGATATCGTCTGGCGATATCTACAAAATCATCAGGGATAGAGGTATTTTTTGGTTTTCTTCCATTATGCTTCATCCGGTAGCCCCCAACGCCTATCTGGGCTTCGGCATGTGAATGGATAATCATCTTCAGATCAATAAACTTTTCAACGATCGGGTAATAAGAAGGATCGTTTATTTTTGTCTGATAATAAACCTTTGCCCCTACCATTCCCAGATCTACACACCGCTTAATTTCTTCCATGGACTCTTTTCGGTGAACTGGATTAAATGTAAAAGTTCCCAAAAAGCGCTCAGGATAAAGTTTTACCACCCCCTGAACTATATTATTATGATCAATAAAGGCCTCCGGACTACCGTCGGGCACACCGTTAATAAGTCTGGTTACCGGTTTGGAAAGTATCAATCTATCTACTTTAAAACGATCGCAAAAAGCCATAAGCTCTTCTGCATACCGTTTCTGAATGTCCACATCACTTGTCCCCAAATTAACATGAACGTGTGCGTCAATTTTACGGTATTTCATTACCTCCTTCATAAGATTAAAAGAATTCCCGGGAATAGGACCGGTTCCGGGAGTTATTCCCTTTGTATCTTCCAAGGAGCTTCCAAAGAGCTTGCCTGACAGCATCAGTCCGGCGGCAGAAAGTGCAGTTTGTGTAACAAATTTTCTGCGATTAACAAGTTTTGACATTTTCGCGGTATTTATGAAAAATGATGTGATTTATTGTTTTAATCCAGGCCATTACCCGATTTTTTTAGCACCTTATTATAGTTATCAAAAAACACTTTCTTTCTCTGTTTTTCAGAAAGATTTGATGCGAGTATTTTACCTACACTTTGATAATAGCAATTATCTGTGCCAAAAAACAATCTGTCTTCTCCCAGCTTTTGCAACGCAAAATCAACCATATTTTCAGGGTTATTACTGCCGGAAGTATCCACATAGATATTTGGATAATTTACAAATGACTTACAGGCATATTCCCAGTCGCCACCACCACCAATATGGGCATATTGAAACATAGCTTCAGGATACCTTTTAGCGATATCTACAAAATCCTCAGGTATCGAGGTATTGGGTTTGTCCTGAACTTTATACTTCATTCTGTAACCTGCGTAGCCAAGTTGGGCATGTGCATGTAAATGGATGATCATTTTAAGATCAATCATTTTTTCGATTATAGGATAAAATAAAGGATCGTTAATTTTTACCTGATGATAATGCTTTAATCCAACCATCCCCTCACCAACACAACGGTTAATTTCTTCAAGAGATTCCTTCTGATATCTTACATTCACAGTAAGCTGGCCAATAAACTTATCCGGAAACTTTTTCATTGCCTTCAGAATGAGATCATTGTACTTACGAAACTCTTCAGGTTTACCTTCTCCGCTGGTTATTGGTCGTGAAATAACCATTTTTGTTATTCCTAAGCGTCCTGCAAATTCAACGTTTCCTTCAGGGCCACCATTAAACAGATCTGAATGAACGTGTGCATCCAGCTTTCTGTATTTCAGTGTTTCCTTCATTATATTATAGGATGATGGGCCAGATTTGACGCCAGGAACCGGTAATTCTGCTTTATTCCCTAATGAAAACCCCAATACCGCGTCAGATACCATAACACCGGCAGCTGAAACAGCTGCACCGGTTATAAATTTTCTTCTACTAAAAAATTCAGACATATTATTCTAACCTAAAAACCCCTTCCCGATTTCTTTAAAACCGCATTATAATTATCAAAAAACACTTTTTTCTTCTGAATATCCGTCAGTGCGGATGCCAAAACTTTTCCTACACCCTGAAAATACGAGCTGTCGCAGCCGAAGAATACGCGATCTTCACCTAAAGTTTCTACGGCAAAATCAATCATTCCTTCTTCATTATTACTGCCGCCGGTATCTACATAAATATTCCGGTAATTTCTAAACGCTTTACACGCATATTCCCAGTCGCTACCACCACCTATGTGTGCATACTGAAACATGGCCTCAGGATATCTTTTTGCAATGTCAACGAATTCTTCAGGAACAGATATTGTTGGTGTGTTCTTAACATCATACTTCATCCGGTAGCCTCCAACACCCAGCTGGCTTTCGCCATGAACATGAATGATCATATTATAATCAATGTACTTTTCTATCACCGGATAAAACAGCGGATCATTGATTTTAACCTGGTTATAAAGCTTCATCCCAACCATTCCCTGATCAATACATCTTTTAATTTCTTCCAAAGATTCTTTTGGGTAAGCCGGATGTATAGTTACCTGGCCAATTAATCGATCGGGGTACTGCTTCATAGCTTTCAAAACCTGATTATTATAATCCCGGAATTCATCAGGGGTTTTACCCATCTTATACGCAATTGGCACCGAGATAAAAAGCTTATCAATACCCAGCTTGTCGGCATATTCTATCTGGGATTTTGCCAGTTTGATATTATTAGAATACGCATTAGCATAAGCATCAATCTTTCTGAACTTCATTACCTCATCCATGATCCGGTATCTTAGGGATCCTGAAATTTGTAAAGGCTGGCCTATCGCCTGTGAAAGCCCTGTATTTGCAATGACTATACCGGCCGCAGACAGACCTGTACCTTTAAGAAAAGTTCTTCTATTTATTTCTTTAGACATTCATATAATTTTACACAGAGAAACTACAAGCCGAATTATTGAGGAGAATAAAACTGAACCACAAGTATGATATAAAATCAATAAAAAATTTACTTACTGACCCCTTGAGTAACCAATTTATTCAACGTATAGCAAATAAGTTTATTAGCTAATGGGTTTCCGGTTGTATTGGTAATATTTCCCAGCTTTAATTCATAAACATATCCTGGTTTTAATGCACCCAGGGTTAGTGACACTTTTTTCTGATCCTGTGAAAGTTTTACAGTTTTTACAGGGATGGTTTGAATATCTTTTTGTTCTGAAAAGTCGGCTCCTTCACTCTTATCTTTTCTTTTATACTGATAATAGTAGTGCCGGAAGTTATAATTAGCCACATTCATGGCAGTGGCTTTATCAACGGGTTCTGTAAACGTAAGATCGAAGCCATCAGGTGTCAGGTTCATGGAATATACATCTGTTGGTTGACCTCCATTATATACTATACGCTGTATCCCCTGATCACCACTCCATCCAAAAGCGATCTGTCCAACCCACAAACTACCATCAGGTGCAAATGCCAGGCGATTATTTCCTTTGCGTAATCCATGGCCATCAATAAATGGAATGCAGGCACCCTGAAGTTCGCCACCAACTTCTTCAAGCATCACTCTTACAATACGGTCGCGATTCATCTCGCCTATAAACAGCTGACCGGCAAAAGGACCAAACTTACCTTCCGTTACATCACAAAGAGGCTGGGAAGGGGAATTTGCCATAATACCCTGAGGAAATAAAACGGCGGCCTTTGTTCTCATAGCGTCTAATTCTTTGGCGGGCATAGTCAGCGGATTTCCTTTACTCCAGCCTTTATTCCATACCAGGCTGGCAGGATGGCCATAAAAACCTCCTTCTTTTACATGATATAATGTGCTTGTTTCAACCCAATCGCTCTGGTTGTCGGTTACAAATAAATTTCCCTTTTTATCAAAACCTAAACCATTGGGTGATCTCATGCCGGATGCATACGGTTGAATCTTACCATCTGGAGTTACTTTCATTACCCAGCCCCGATAAGGAACTACTGAATACATTTCATATAAACCCGCTTGTTTGTCTCTTCCCAAGGGTTTGAATTCTCCTCTTACTTCCGGTTTAACATTTCCTCCCGGCGAAGCAGTGTTTAAGGCTATAAACAGGTTTCCCGATTTATCTTTAACCGGGCCGTAATTGAATTCGTGATAATTACCCGATAAGCCAAAGTCATCAGTTATTTTTTCATACAAATCAGCCTGACCATCGCCATCCGTATCTTTTATGCGGGTTAATTCAGGACGCTGCATCACAACAAACTCTGAATTGCTTACGGCAATAATTCCCAAAGGTTCGTGCAAACCTTCGGCAAAAAGCTTCCATTCTTTAGATTGAGGATTGTAAATCATCACCTCACCGCGAATAAAACACGCAACCAGACGCCCATCAGGTAAAAAGGCTATACCACCAGTTTCGCTTGTCAATCCATCAGGCATCCGGATAGATTCAACGGTATAGGCTTCTTTACCGGGATCGTCAGCAGGAACGGCACCAGTAACTAGTAAAGAGCTTATTATCAAACCATAAATTATTTTCAATTTCATATTATTACTTTTTCCGGCTATATACTAAGGAATAATTTGTCATGGTTATTGTGAACTCGCGGGCCTGTTGTGCTGTAAGTTTTAGCATTCCATTTTCCCATTTCCCTGTTGAAGCAGTAAATTCATGGGAACCCTCCTCTTTGTTTGATACAAACCAAACCGGTCTGCCAGCTTCAGGTATTTTAAATTTGCGAATCAGGCCTGTTCCATCTTCTTTTGGCAAGATGAGTTCGTACACATCAATGCCATTTACTGTATAATGAAATTCCGGGTATCTGTTAACTAACTTATACCCTTTATAATCAACTGTGGGAATACTTTCTGACTTACCAATACGTAATGGATAGATACTTTGATCACGATAAAAAACTGTCCCTAAAATCTTGGCATTAGCGTCTTTGTGACCTTTCCAAAGCACGGCATTATCAACAAATCCACCCGCCCATGCATAACGCAACTTGCAGCTGCCAGCATCCCAGCAATAATTAAGATCCCCTGGAAGCCTTACTGCTATTGATGCAGGACTGGCATCCTCCATGAAAATCCGGTACAGATAAGGTGGTACCAATTCATATGGATGGTGGGCAGCAGGTTTTTCCGGATGATGTGCTCCATGAGTTTCATTTTTTACAGGCGCTTCAGGATCTTTGTCATCCTGTCTGGAGGGTGGGATATTCGGATCAGCTTTCATTGCCGGCATCTTTCCGTCATTCGAAACATACATCACTCCGTACATCACAAATCCATGCCCGGGATAAGTGCATACATACGGGTAGGCACCGGTTTCACCAGGGGCAGTGAACGTAATTGACTGGCTTTGATTTGGGGATAGAACCGGTATAGACCACAGAACTTTAGATGATTTTGGAATATAATTCATCTGCGGGCCCTTCTCTTCCAGTTTAAGGGCCTCATTCACAATATCTAACCTGGCGCCTGGTTTAGTGATCAGGAAGTTATGGCTCATATCATCCATGTTCACCAGGGTAATCTTAACTTTCGAACCGGGCTTAACATTAAACCGGGCAATATCAAATTGCAACCCTGCAACGGCCTGAATGGTAATAGCTGTCTCTTCAGATTGCGCATTTACCTTGGTTATTGAAAGGAAAACAACGAGTAATAAATACAACTTTTTTTTAATATGCATATAAAGAATCAAAAAGCATTAGTACCAATGTCTGGAGTAACTGATTTATTCTGTTTTTATCACCTCAATGATATTTAATATAAATACTGATAAGTGATTCGAGAGGTTGATATCGCAGGATTAAACTCTGTTACGTTGTTAATTAAGAACCCAAATTACTAATTTTTTCGGTTACGTACACGTTAATTGAAATATTTTAAAAAAATGCATCAATTACCGGTTTTGGTATCCGTATAACAATAGTTCAATGAGAAAACAAAAAGTTTAAGGAAGATAATACAAGAAAAGATGACTCTGATAGTATTATTAAAGAAAAAATCAACCTCTTTTCGGAAACATGTCCTGATAATGGCGTGATGGTTCCAAAATGCCACCGCTGCGCTTATAAAAGTCCTGATTTAATTCAAAAACCCCATCTTTTACCTGCATCCACGAAGCGCCGGCAGCCGGATGGTAATTCACCATATTTTTCCAGTTGACATAATTCATATCACCATTGGTTTCCATCATTCCCATTCCAATCCCTGGAAACGGAGCCAATCGTGCGGCCAGGTTCTTATGCCAGTCTATTAATATCGGGTTCACCGTTAAATCTGCACACATACATGGAATATTATGCTCATGAGCCAGTTTAGCAATCTTCATGCTCTGGCTTAATGTTTTTGCAATTCCCTTTAACACCAATGCAGTATATCCCTGCTGTAATCTTCTTAGCGCATCCTTTTCATTATGTACACTCTCATCTGCGCCAATTCGAATACCGGTATCACTTACATCCTCTTCATTAAGTTCGCTCAGAGGTTCTTCAAACAGCATAATCTGGTCAAATGCGCCGATTTTCTTAGCGTGATCCAGATAACGAAGTACCGTCTCTTTTTTCTCATAACGTGCATTAGCGTCTATAGTGTAGATTAACTTGCCGTTTTTGGTATGATGAGTCCGGGCATTTTTTAAGGTATTATGAATTTGCGTTAGCCTTTCTATATCCCCCTTTAACATTTGTTCCTGGGTGCCTGGGAATCCTGTCTTAATTTTAATTACGAAATATCCATTTTTTACAGCATGACTCAACTCGGACATTGGCATGCCATAAGGCACCTGGTACATCACCGCAATTTTATCGTTATGATATCCCAGAGCCTTTTTATAAGGGTTTGGGATCATTGAATCAAAATCGGTTAACTTATTCTCAGCTGCATATAATAACCAGGCGGCATTATCTACACTAACCAGCGCATTGTAAAGGAAATTCACATTTACTTCCGATTTGCCGGTTAATTTTCTGGCCGAAGCCATTACATCAGGCAAGATTCGGTCCAGCAGATCAATCGGAGTTGTAAATGGCGTTTTTTTTGAAATTTGCAAAGCGCTATCGGTAAGCGCATACATTAAAGCATTACCCCCGGCTTCAGAATGTGCTTCAAAGATCTCCGGATCACCATATAAAACACTCTGGGTACCTACGCCAATTGCACGATTACCTGAGGCCGATTCGGTTTTGGATACGATCTGCCACAATTCAGTTAGAAAATTTCCTTTAAAACCAAATGGCCGGACAAGGCGCTCACGTTCGAAGTTAGAATCTGTATGTACGATATGAATGGTTTTAGCCGCATCCTGCATAAAAAAATTATCAATACCTGGTTTTACACCGCTGGATGCAACTAAAATTCCCGCACCTTTTACAAATTCCCTCCTATTCATTATCCATGAGGCTACATTGTGAGACTAGAGTATGTTTAAACTATTATTTCCCCGGCATCCGGGGAAATAAAGACTTTTAAAACTATTGTTAAACCTTCTCAGAAGCCAATAATTCTTTAACAAACTCATCATCAATGAGATGCGGATAAGCTGCGCATACTCTGTCAATTTCTTCCATTTGGCCGGAAGAAAGTTCTTCAGCAGGATTCAGACACCACCGTCCTTCTAAAAGCCCCTGTCTTCTAAGAACTTCGTGAATGCCGGGAATACAACCATGAAAACTGTGAGAAGGATCGAAGATAGCCGCGTTCATATCAGTTACCTGAATGCCCTTGGTTAATAATTCAGCGATACCATTCCCGGTTTTCTTGCAGGTTTTTATCTCCTCAAACAACTCAACAGCAGCTCTTGTCCATACAGCCCAATGCCCTAATAATCCACCTACAAAATCCTTCACCACTTTCTTTCCATTGATATCAAAACGATAAGTGGTTAACAGATCGGCTATAATATTATCATCATTACCGGTATAAAGTGCAATTTCATCCTTTCTGCTGGAATGACAAACAGCCCTTACCACATCTAATGTTTGGTAGCGATTGAATGCAGCTACTTTAATCGCTTCTACATTTTCAATTTCTGCGAACTCAAGCCAGAAATCATAAGTGAAGATCCTGCCACCAACACTTGGCTGAAGGTAAAACCCAAATACCGGCATTACAGCTGCAACAGCACGCACCCGGTCAAGGATATCCTTTTCAGTCCATCCCTGGAGTCCGCCCATGCTAAGCAGTCCAATATCATAACCATATTTCAGAGCAAGTTCAGCCTCTTTTACTGCCTGCTCTGTAGGGCCGCAAATACCTGCCACCTTGATAAAAGGGCGGCTTAGTTCTGCTTTGTCAACTTCCTCAGAGGCCAATTTAAGTACAGTTTCATACAAATTGATCTTCGGGTCCCTGATCTCAAACTGCGTACTGTGTACACCTACTGCTATTCCACCAACTTCAGTTGCTATATAATACCGGCTTAATCCCCGTTGACGCTCTTCGTCCAGTTTTCTATCTGCGTTTAATGCTAATGGATGAGCCGGAATTATTGTACCAGCCTGTAACAGCTCTCTTTTATCCTGTGTTAATTTCTGTGCCATCTTATTAAAATTTGCCCTTTCTTTCCTGAAAATGGGTAGGTTTATTTAATGTTTTTCCACCTTCTTTCAGCCATTGTGCTGTTAAGTCAAGCATTTCCCTAATAGTTACCCTTGGATAACCGAATAACCGATGGGCTTCTGATGCATTGCTTAATAATGCATTGGGCTGTGTTTCATTTACGAATGTTGGTTCTTTATCAAGTAACAATCCAAACTGCTCAGCCAGCCACTTTACTGAAAGTGTTTCGGGACCGGTTACATTCAACAATTTAGCCGGGGTTGAACAATGTTTAAATGCTCTGATTGCGATCTCATTAGCGTCACCCTGCCAGATCACATTTACATTTCCTGTTGTAAGATCAACAGGTCTGCCTTCGTTTACAGACTTCGCTATCTCAAGTAATACCCCATATCTTAAGTCTATTGCGTAGTTAAGACGATAAATTAAGGTAGGTATTGAATATTTTTCTGAAAAATACTGAAATACACGTTCCCGTCCTAAACATGATTGGCCATATTCACCAACTGGCTCAGCTGTTGTATCTTCAGACAAACCACCTGAAATAACCGGCGTAAATGGATACACATTACCTGTTGAGAAAGCAACAATACGTGAATTTTTGTAGCGCTCTGCAACCCGGCCAGGCAAATAAGCATTCATTGCCCAGGTAAATGCCTCTTTACCTGTTGTGCCGAATTTATTACCGGCCAGGTAAAGAATATTTTCGGCATCAGGCAACGACGCCAGCTGCTGCTCATTCAGCAGATCCGCTGAAATGGTTTCAATTCCATTAGCTTCAAGCTCTGCCCTTGCTTCTGGGTCTGAAAACCGTGAAATTCCAATTATCCGCTTTTTAACACCGGCTTTATCAACGGCTTGCTTCGCAACTTTAGCCATGCTTGGACCCATTTTTCCACCTACGCCAAGAAGTATAATATCTCCTTCGATGTCAGCAATATCAGATACCAAAGCATCTGAAGGGCTCAGTAATTCTTGTTCTAATAGTTCTAATTCAGTCATTTTAACAGTTGAATATATTATTTAAAAAACAGCCCCGGGACCGCTATTGCAGGATTCCAAGGGACTAAATGGACGTTTTCCAATTTGAATCACTTCATATCGTTAACAGACAATCAATGGATTTTCTACCAGCCTTAACAGCATTTTAACTTGCAACCCTATTAAACCTACCGAACTCTTTCTGAAAGTACAGGATAGAAAAGCTCATTTCTCAGGTATCGGCATAGCAATGCAAATAATAAAAAATCTTCTTGATTAAACCTCGATAATTCAGGCATTAAAGATACGGTTACGTACACAAAATGCAAAAACATTTTACATTAGTAAACGATCTTCAGTAATGGGGTGCACCTTATTCATTTGGGGAATAATTCAAAACCGGAGGAATAAAAAACCGGATGATTTCCTATCCATGTTAAAGCTCCCTGAGCCAGATATTCCGAAACCTAACCGGGTCTGTATGATTTTGAAGTTGTATTGGCGCCGGACCATGCTTTTTGTAAGACGGCAGGCCTGCATTTTTGGCATCGCCCTTTATAGCAACATTATTCTGAACCACTATTCCATTATGTAAAACAGTTACCCGTCCAGGCGAAAATAAAGATCCGTTATCTTTAAACCGCGGAGCCGTATATATGATGTCGTAAGTATTCCATTCACCGGGTTTGCTCATCGCATTAACCAGTGGCGGATATTGTTTGTAAATACTTCCAGCCTGACCATTAACGTACGTTGCATTATTATAAGAATCCAGTATTTGCACCTCATACCGGTCTTGTAAAATCACTCCGCTGTTTCCCCTGCCCTGCCCCTCTCCTGTAATTTCTGATGGTGCTGCCCACTCTAAATGAAGTTGAAAATCATTAAAATTTTGTTTTGTCCAAATGCTTCCAGCTCCTTTTATTACCACCATATGTCCTTCCGTCACTTTCCATCCAGGTTTACTCTCACCTTTTCCGCGCCATTGACTTAAATCTTTCCCATCAAACAGCACAATAGCATCTGAAGGTGCCGAACTAAATGTTCCAGGTTTTACTACCGGTACTGCAGGCTCCCATATTTCTGTCACCCCGGGAGACATCTCAGGTATTTTAGCCGGTATAACCTGGGCAATTGCCTTGTCAAAATAAAGAACACCAGCAATCAATAATATAATAGTAACCTTAATCCTCATATTATTTTAATTATCCTTTACAAACATACCTTTTTATCGAAACCTGCACCTGGCATCTCCCTAATTAATAATGATAGGAAAAAAACGATTGAATTTACGTTCTGAATTTCCTATGTCTTTCAGTTTTAAAAAGTATATTTAGCCCGCCTTAATATGATTTGTTTTTAAACCGGAGAAACGCACCATAGAACCAAATAATTTGTTTTATTAAATTGTTTTTTTCATTTTCGGGTACGTAACCGTTTTAAATTATTCAACTTTTGGCACCCTATAATTATTCATGTATCAGTAAACAGTTTTATTAAAAAAATTAAAATGAAACCTGCATAAGCTTTGCTCCCTCAAAGAAAGTTCCTTGGGATAATTAAAAGTAAATGCAAGCTTCACAGGCTTTAAAAACAATTAAATTCAATGAAAAAAAGCACTACAGCAGTATCAGTTGATTCATTAAGCAAGCGGGACACTCAAATTTCTATTTTAATTGTAGGGTTAATGTTCTTTATTTTTGGATTTGTCTCCTGGATAAACGCCATACTTATTCCCTACTTCAAAATTTCCTGTGAGCTTACTCACTTCCAGTCGTATTTTGTTGCGTTTGCGTTTTATATCTCTTATTTCATTATGTCGGTACCCGCCTCATATCTTTTGAAATCGGTCGGGTTTAAAAAAGGGATGATGATCGGTTTCTGGATCATGGCTGTAGGGGCATTTATATTTATTCCAGCTGCCATGGCTCGTACTTATGAAATCTTCCTGCTTGGCTTATTTACACTCGGTACTGGCCTGGCTATATTACAGACTGCTGCCAACCCTTATATCACCATTCTCGGACCAAAGGAACGGGCTGCACAGCGGATCAGCATCATGGGTATCTGTAATAAAGCTGCAGGTATTCTGGCTCCGCTTGTTTTCGCAGCTGTAATCTTTAAAGCTACAGACAGCGAACTGTTGAAGCAGCTTGACACCATGAGCCCGGCACAGAAGGATGCGGCACTTGATGAATTTATTGGAAGGGTAATTGTTCCTTATGCTTTTGTTGGCGCTGCCCTTGTTGGATTGGGTTTAATGATCCGATTTTCACCGCTGCCTGAAATTGACACTGAACATGAAAGTGAGGAAGTAGCAAAAGCAAACTCGGGAAAAACCAGTATCATACAGTTTCCGCATCTTATACTAGGGGCTATTGGAATTTTTCTGCATGTTGGTACACAGGTAATAGCTATTGACACGATTATAGGGTATGCGGATTCTATGGGCGTTCAGTTGATGGAAGCTAAGGTGTTCCCTTCATACACTTTATTTCTTACCATTTGCGGATATATTCTGGGGATCATTTCTATTCCAAGGTTTATTTCCCAGGTTAATGCTTTAAGGCTTTGTACCATATTGGGAATGATTTTTGCGTTTCTGATCATTTTCGCCAAAGGGCAGGTAACCTTCCTGGGTCACACCACTGATATTTCCATCTATTTTGTTGTATTACTTGGTTTCGCAAACTCGCTGATCTGGGCAGGTATATGGCCATTGGCTTTAGATGGCCTGGGTAAATTTACCAAGCTGGGAGCATCCATCATGATCATGGGATTATGCGGAAACGCCATCCTACCACTAATTTATGGATATTTTGCCGATCAATATAGCTTGCGCGCTGCATACTGGGTGCTGATTCCTTGCTACGCATTCCTGGTATTTTATGCAGTGTACGGTCACAAGATCAGAAGATGGAGTTTACAAGCAGCTTAAAATATGTCTGAACAAAAAATAAAAATATATAACGGTAAAGTTCTTACCCCCTATCGGATCTTCCCGCACGGAACTGTTTTAGTTACAGGAAACACCATTACAGCGGTTAGCGAAGGCGATATAGATGCTCCGGATGCAATTGCAATAGATGCCCGTGGTCAATATATTTCTCCCGGCTTTATTGATATTCATATCCATGGTGGTGGGGGGCATGACTTTATGGATGGCAATGAAGAAGCTTTCCTGAAAATCGCAGAAACACATGCGCGTTATGGTACAACTTCCATGGTACCTACAACCCTTACTGCTGAGAAAAAAGATCTGCTGCATACGCTCAAATTATATGAGCAGGCCCATGCAAAAAATGTAAAAGGCGCTCAGTTTCTGGGTATGCATCTGGAGGGGCCTTACTTTGCAATGAGCCAGCGGGGAGCACAGGATCCGCGTTATATCCGCGACCCTGATCCGGAAGAATATGAAGATGTAATAGCCCGCTCCAATGTTATTAAACGGTGGAGCGCTGCTCCGGAGCTAAAAGGCGCTATTGAATTTGGGCGGTACCTTCGTAAGCATGGAATTTTAGCCGCCGTAGCACATACAGATGCCATTTATGAAGATGTTATCGATGCTTTTGAAAACGGATACACACTCGCAACACACTTATATTCAGCCATGTCTGGAGTTACACGTCGCAATGCCTACCGATATGCAGGTGTGATTGAAAGCGCCTTTATTATCGATGAAATGGACGTAGAGATCATTGCTGATGGAATACATCTTCCGGCGCCGCTATTAAAATTAATTGTGAAGATTAAAGGCCCGGATAAGATCGCGTTAATCACCGACTCTATGCGGGGGGCAGGAATGCCTGAAGGTGAAAGCGTATTAGGCAATAAAGACACCGGTCTTAAAGTAATTATTGAAGACGGTGTAGCCAAGTTACCAGACCGTACCGCCTTTGCAGGTAGTGTTGCCACGGCAGACCGATTGGTGCGAAACATGATCAATATGGCGGGAGTTTCGCTGATTGATTCAGTGAGGATGATGACCACTACCCCGGCGAAAATCATGAAAGTAGATGAGAGAAAAGGGTCACTTATCGCTGGAAAAGATGCAGATATTGTTTTGTTTGATAATGACATCAATATCGGAATGACCATTGTAAATGGAAATATTGTTTATAAAAAAGATTAAAACCACATTTTTAAAATTATATCGGAATCTGTAAGTATGATTAAAGAATTTAAGAAGGATAACCTGCTTGTAAAAGTTTACGAAAACAGAGCAGCCATGGGTGAAGCAGCAGCAGAAATGCTGATCAAAAAGATAAATGAACTTCTTGACAGCCAGGATTCTATTAATATGATTTTTGCAGCCGCACCATCTCAAAACGAATTTTTAGCGGCATTAAAGCAGGCTCCTATAGACTGGTCGCGTGTTAATGCATTTCATATGGATGAATATGTCGGATTAAATGATGACGCTCCTCAACGTTTCGGCAACTTCCTTAAAGAAGCATTGTTTGATAAAGTATCATTTAAATCTGTTAATTACCTCAATGGTAACAATACCGACCTGAAAGGAGAATGTCAGCGGTATTCAGATCTTCTGCGGAAATATCCTACAGACATTGTTTGTATGGGAATCGGAGAAAACGGACATCTTGCATTCAATGATCCTCCGGTAGCTGATTTCAATGATACGGAATTGGTAAAACCAGTTGAACTGGACCTAACATGCAGGCAGCAACAGGTTAATGATGGATGCTTCAACTCATTAAATGTAGTTCCAACCCATGCTCTAACCCTAACAATCCCAACGTTAATGGCCGGTAAGTTTATCTATTGTGTTGTTCCGGGAAAAACCAAGGCCGAAGCCGTTTATAACACTATTAACCAGGATATTATTGAACAATATCCCTCAACCATTTTAAGAGAGCATCCCAATGCAATTCTTTTTATAGATGAATTGAGTAGTTCGATGCTGAATTAAGACAATACTTGTAACTGCTGTATATACTCACTAACCCTCCGCTTCATTGTATGTTGCGGAGGTTATTTTATAATTTTATTCCTTGTTGTTTTTTCTTATATTTATATAAGTAGGGTGTAAGCGATTGTAAACTAATGTATAAACCGGTACACAGCACATTAGATGATAAGGACCTGCTTGAATTACTTCACGCAGATAATGAGTTTGCCTTAGCTGCTATTTACGATAGATACTGGTCAAAACTTTACCTGCAAGCTTATAATATTATTCGTGACCGCCATATTGCAGAAGATATTGTACAGGAAATTATTGTACAGTTATGGATGAAACGTTCTGTTGTCCATATTGTATCCTTGAACGCCTACCTCTACTCAGCTGTAAGATATCAGGTTTTTAAGACTATCCGGTCAGGAAAATCAATTGAAAATATTCAACTGGATAATCTTTCGACTGTAAATGATACAGATAGTATTCTGATTGAAAAAGATATTCAGCGACTTGTTGACGAAGGTGTAGCAGAACTTCCGGAAAAGTGTCGCCAGATATTTAAGCTAAGCCGCAGGGAACATCTCAGCACCAAGGAAATAGCCATACGGTTGGGCATCGCACCCAAAACAGTAGAAAACCAACTAACCATTGCCCTAAGGCGCCTTCGTTCTGTATTAGGTGATATTTTACTCTGGCTGTTTATCATAACCATTTTTTAAAAAAGCCTAAGGTAAAAAAAGTCTGGGTTCCCCGCTCTTCCTCTCCAATTATAACCTATTATTGGCCCGAACCCTCATTACCCTGCTCCAACAACTATCGGCTCTATGCTATAGACTATGAACCACAGACTATGAATCATGGACTATGTACTATAAACAATAGACTATGAACCATGGGCTATAGACTATAGACTAACCACACCATTCACCCTCCTAAAAAAAAATTCAGCTTCCTTTGGGGGTACCCCTCTCCTTTTTGCACATACAGTTACAAGCTATGAATACAACAGATTTTAAAAATTTAGTAACCAGATATCTTGCAGGAAAAACAACTGTTGAAGAGGAAGAACAGCTGTTAAAATATTACGATCATTTGCAGGAAAGAAACATCCTCTGGGATATCGAAAAAATGGGCAATGAAGATGAAGTTAAGAACCGATTATATGATAATGCCCTGAATGAAATATCAAGGCGGGAAAACCTGAACAAGAGAGGTACCGTCAGGAGCATTTTCTCAAATTGGAAAGTTGCGGCAGCAATTGTTACCATTGTATCAGCCGGCTTATTCTTTTACATGAAGCCTCCCGGGTTGCCGGTTGCAAAAGTAGAGGAAAAAACAAAGCCAGTACAAAACGATGTTCCTCCAGGTGGAAACAAAGCAATCCTTACACTTGCTGACGGGTCTGAAATCATCCTTGATAATGCGCAGGACGGTACACTTACCACTCAGGGAAATATTGCTGTAAGTAAAAGCAAGGACGGCCAATTGATTTATAAAGTGGGCAATAACCGCCCATCCACCGGCACTACCGAACCCGTATTCAATACAATTAAAACACCCGTTGGCGGACAGTATCAGGTGATTTTATCAGATAATACAAAAGTTTGGCTTAATGCCAGTTCTTCTATTCGGTTCCCGGCTACTTTTACCGGTAATTACCGGTCTGTAGAAATTGAGGGTGAGGCCTACTTCGAAGTGGCTGCTGATAAAAAGCGTCCTTTTAAAGTCTTAAGCGATGGGCAGGTCATTGAGGTTTTAGGAACACATTTTAATGTTAATGCCTACCGGGATGAGAATAAAGTTAAAACCACTTTACTGGAGGGCTCTGTAAAGATTTCCTCAGGTGCAGTGAGCAATATTATCAAGCCCGGACAGCAAGCTCAACTGGTACGTGGAAAAGAATCATTCCATGTTATTAATATAGATCCGGAGGAAGCTGTAGCATGGAAAAATGGGCTTTTTATGTTTGATGATGAAGATATCCATAGCATTTTGCGCAAAATTTCGAGATGGTACGGTGTAGAGGTTATTTATCAGGATCCTGATATCAATGAAAAATTCGGAGGTACGGTGTCACGGTTTGAAAATGTGTCGCAAGTTCTCAAAATATTAGAAGTAACCGGAACTATTCATTTTAAAATTGACCCGGGTGATGCCTCGGGCAAAGGAAGGAGAATAATAGTTATGAAATAAACATTACGCTTAAATCATAATGAGACTAAAAACCAGGAGCGGTTCGAGCGCCCCTGGAAATTCTGAGCTTCTCATTAAACTTTGAACCAAGTATTAATCAACTCAAATTACAAATGTATGAATTTTAATTTATTACGCTTTCCGGGCGATGGTCATCGCCTGTACCATAAATTTCTTTTAGTGATGAAACTTACCATGATTTTACTCATAGCCGTGCTGATGCAGGTAAACGCTGCCGGGTATGCTCAAAAAATCACTTTAGCAAAAAAGAATGCATCTCTTATCCAGGTTTTAAAACAGATCAGACAGCAAAGCGGATATAATTTTATTTACAATCAAAAGCACCTGAAAAATGCTAAAGAAGTAAACATTAATATCACTAATGCTAATATTGAGGAAGCTCTTGATATATGTTTTGCGGGACAACCGCTTACTTATGAGGTTCTTATGAAGACTGTTATTATCAAGGCCTCTACCCAGAACAGTCAGAATATTCCCGATATCAGGGTTACGGGAACTGTAACTGATACCAAAGGAACACCCCTGCCTGGAGTAAGTGTTAAATTAAAAGGAAGCGCTGGCGGAACTGCTACCGATGCATCAGGCAATTATGCGATTAGTATCCCTGAAAACAGCACGCTAATATTTACATACATTGGTTACACATCGAAAGAAGTTGCCGTTAACGGACAAACAATTATTAATGTAAGCCTGGCAGAAGCCACTACCTCATTAAATGAAATAGTTGTAACAGCATTAGGATTGGAGCGTCAGAAAAAAACATTGACTTACAGTACACAAAGTGTAAGTCCTGATGAGCTTACCCAAACCAGAGAGCTTAATATTGTCAATGCATTGCAGGGTAAGGTCGCCGGTTTAAATATAGGTTCCGGCTCCAGCGGAGTAGGCGCAGCCGCCCGGGTAATTCTTCGTGGAAACCGGTCTATAAATGGAAACAGCCAGCCGCTATATGTAATTGATGGGGTACCTGTACGTGGAAACCCTGCAGACTTAAGTCCGGATAATATAGCCGCTATAAATATATTAAAAGGTGCTAATGCCGCTGCATTATATGGCAGTGCCGGTCAAAATGGAGTTATTATTATAGAAACCAAAAAAGGGAGACCAGGACAAGGCACAAATATCAGTTTAAATACTACATATATGATGTTGGATGCCATTCACTCCATTCCTTTTCAATATCGGTACGGTCAGGGAGCAGGTGGAATTTACAACAGATCATCAGAAGACTCGTGGGGTCCGGCATTAAATGGCACAGAGGTACAAACATGGTCACTTAATCCGAGCAAAGTCGGCACAACTTATGCCTTTCTGCCTCAGAATGATGTAAGAGAAAACCTTTTTCAAACCGGCCATAATTCAGCAACAAACCTTTCTGTTACTACCGGCAATGAAAAAACACAAACTGCATTTACATACACTTATACTAATGCAGACGGAATAGTTCCGAACAATGCTCTTCAACGCCATAATATCGCTATAAGGATGACTAATCAGTTATCAAAGCGACTTTCCATCGATACCAAGCTGGATTATGCAAAGCAGAATATTGATAACAGGCTGGATGAGGGCGAATCAAGCTTTAACCCGGTGCGCCACATTTACACCATGCCTCCAAATATCCGCCAGGAAGATGTGGGAAATTTTGAATACCTGGATCCAGCCACAGGCGTTATGCGTCAGGATTACTGGGCATATGGAGCAGTCACCAGTGCTAATCCGTACTGGGCATTGAACCGTAATTTGCGTTATAATAAGTCAGATCGGGTTATCGGCTTAGCAGCATTGTCATATCTTCTTACTGACAATCTAAAGCTTATGATTCGCGGATCATACGATGGTGAATCTGATGGTAGCGAAGAAAAATCATTCAATGGAACTTTCAGGGATCCGTTAGGTCGTTATGTTTTGGGGAAAAGTACATCCCAGCAAGCTATAGGCGATTTTCTATTAGGGTACAAAGCCCAACTTCAGGCTGACTGGTCACTTCAGGCTAATTTCGGGGGTGAAATAAGAAACACCAAAAACAATGCTGTGGTATCTTCAACCGGAGCGGGCATGAATGTTCCCAACCTATTTGCATTAAGTAATACAAGTCTTCCAACAGGAGCAAGCTCGTTAAGTGAGATGGAAACGCAATCGTTATATTCTAATGCGCAAATAGGTTGGAAAGATGCACTATTCCTGGATATCAGCGCCCGTAACGATTGGAACTCCACACTCCCTGTCGAAAACCGGTCTTATTTTTACCCATCAGCCGGAGTAAGCGCTATCATCTCTGAACTATTCACTTTACCTGAGGTATTTTCGTATTTAAAATTAAGAGGATCCTGGGCCCAGGTAGGTAATGGTGCGTCACCATATCAGTTACAACGTTCTGTAAGCAGTCTTGCAGGTGGTAGTTTAGGATATTTGTTATTAAGCCCAACATTACCTAATACTGAATTGAGACCTGAAAAAACCACATCTACAGAAATTGGTCTGGAGATGAGCATAATAAATAGTAGGCTTGGGTTAGACCTCACTCTTTACAAAACCAATACAGACGACCAGCTATTCAGTCAGGCGCTGCCTGTTGGATCAGGAGCAGCGAGTTATTTTACTAACGGCGGTGATGTAGAGAACAAGGGTATTGAAGCCATTTTAACTACTACCCCAGTTAAATCCGGCAACTTTTCATGGAATTTAAATTTCAATTATGCAGTCAACAAAAATGTAGTTAAAAAAATCTCAAAAAGTCTTCCAAGGCTGGTGGTTGGCAGCGATTCCTATATGCGTGAGTTTGTGCTGGAAGAAGGTAAGCCTTTCGGACTCATTTATGGCAAGGGTTATCTTCGCGATGCAGAAGGACGGGTAAAAGTGGGCACCAATGGATTACCACAGTTTACTCCCGGAAGAACCGTGTTATTAGGTAATATTAATCCAAAATGGACCGGTGGTCTATCCAGTTCATTTTCATACAAAAACTGGAGTGCCAATTTTGTTGTCACCCATAAGCAGGGCGGTGTAGTGGCCTCATTTACTGATGCTATTTTGTATGGTAGCGGGTTAGTTGAAGAAACTCTTCAGGGACGTGAAGGCGGACTAATATTCGGACAAAATATTTTTTCGGATATCACAGCTGTTAAGGCCTCAGACGGAACTCCCAATAATATAGAAGTAACATCCGAAGCTTTATGGAAAGGAATGGGGGCCAGAACTGCTCCGGTTGGAGAAGTTTTTACCAGAAGTGCTACCAACACCCGTTTGCGGGAGATGAGTATCGGGTACAGATTACCAAAATCATTATTTAAAACCCTACCTGTTTCTTCTGTAGATATTTCGCTTGTAGGACGTAACCTGTTCTTCTTGTACAGGGAAGACACAAACATTGACCCTGACTATACAGAAGGTACAGCGACAATCTCTGAAGGATTCCAATCATTCGCTCCTCCTACTACACGGTCATTCGGCGCGAATTTGCGATTTAATTTTTAACTGACAGTTCCATAAAGTTTAAATAACATGAAAAAAATATTAAACCGTCACAAACTTTCGATAATTGGCAAGTTTCTCCTGCTAAGTATCGTGTTTACAGGCTGTACCGATAAATTTGATGAGATTAATACTCCTGAAAATGTATTATCGGATGATAAGATCGATGCGGCAACAGTAGGACAGGCGTTTGGCTATGCACAGTATTATGGATTAGGCGCTGTGTATGTGCAGGTACAGGAGAATCTTCATGCGCATTTATATGCGCAATATTTTACAAGTACTGTAGCCAATTTTAGTACAGAAAGGTATACTGCAAATGGCACCTGGGTGGACCTTTTCTGGAAAAAATTCTATAGCGAACCTGCTTTAATGCAGCTTGCTACAGAAAAGGTAACTGCAGCTAATAACATGCCTGTTGCCAACGCCATTGCCAAAGTTTGGCGCGTAGAGATGTATCACCGTATGACTGATTATTTTGGGCCAATTATTTATTCTCAATTTGGCAATCAGCAAACCAGTGTACCATTTGATGCACAAAAGGATATTTATTATGATTTCTTCAAAACTCTTGACGAAGCAGTTGCAGTATTAAAAGCGCCTTCAGGTTATGCTTTTGGTAATCATGACCAGGTATATAAAGGTGATGCAACTAAGTGGTTGAAATTCGCAAATTCTTTACGGTTGCGGTTAGCTGTTCGTTTGGCTTATGTTGAACCTGCAAAAGCTAAAGCGGAAGCAGAAAAAGCTGTTGCCGATGGCGTAATTTTGTCAAACAGCGATAATGCAGCAGTAGCCTCCACACTTAATAACACTAACATTCTTTCACGTATTACTTATCTGAAGGATTTCCGTGCAAGCAGTGGCCTGATGAGCGCTTTAAAGGGTTATAATGATCCGCGATTAAGTGTTTATTATAGCCCGGCTGAAAGTGGAGGTCAATATACCGCGTTGCGTAATGGCTTGCCTGCATCAGACAGAGGCTCAACCCTGGCCCCGGTAACTTCATTTGTAGGGCCGCAATGGTTAGGTAACCCTCCCCGCCCGGGAACGGTAAATCCAACGGTGGTTCTTACAGCTGCTGAAGTAGCTTTTTTACGTGCCGAAGGAGCGCTTAGAGGATGGAATATGGGCGGAACAGCACAAGGCTTTTATAATTCCGGAATCAGTTTGTCGCTTACGCAGAATGTAGCTGGAATAACACCTACTCAAATTGCTGCATATCAAACCAGCATCGCTACTCCTGCTCCACTTACAGACAAGTGGGGTTCTCAGGCCATGAGTAATATTCCTGTTCTATATGATATAGCAGGTAGTTTTGAAAAACAATTGGAGCAGATCATCACTCAAAAATGGCTGGCCGTGTATCCTGACGGATATGAAGCATGGGCAGAACGCCGCCGCACCGGATATCCGAGAGGATATTCATTGATAGGATCTGATAACCCTGATTTATCCAGAACAGACCTGGCCCGGAGAGTAATTTATGCTCCATCAGAGATTACCACTAATAAAGCTGCTTATGAAGCCGCTCTCGGATTATTAGGTGGCCCGGATAATATGAAAACAAGAGTATGGTGGGATAAAAAACCACTATCAGATTACCCAACACCAACCAATTAAGTTAAGTTAAGTTGATCTAGATCTATCGGTCGCTCGTAGTAGCGATCGATAGTTTAGAAACCCAGATGTGAATTAAATAAACAAATCAGTATAAACCCAAACACAATGAAAACATCATTAAAATTAGGATATTGCCTCTTAATATCCTTTGCAAGCATTACAGCCTGTTCTAAAGTAGCAGAGCCAACAGAGGATACCGGTAGTATTAATAAAAAAAAGCAAGCGACCGCACAAACCAGCTCAGTATCCGGTTATTGGAAAGACAATACCACTGACGTTACATTTATAAATAATTATCCGGGATACGATAAAAAAGTCATGTATTCAATCGGTCCGATAAGTGTGCAGGCAGGCGATGTGATCTCGGCTCATTTTCAGCAGCAATTGAATATTAATAGTTCCGTTAATGCGATGGCTGCCTGTGATATAGTTATTGGTACAAATAATGCGGTTAAAGATCATTTAAGTACCGGATACTTAGGTTTCATCGCCAAGCCTTCAGGCAGCAATGTGAGCGTAGCTGAAGAAGGATCGTGTGAGGTATTATCCCGCTCCGGTTCATACCAGTTCACTTCTGCTGCAAATAATATTTACATCAATGCAGCAGTGTATGGCGGTGGCACCAATCCTTCTACACCTAACTGGACTATTCCTGGCGGCGGCGAACTAGTAGCTGTACTTGAAAGCGGTGTAAGCTGGTACAAAGCTACTACTATGAACCTGACCAAGGAGCCTTACCGAGGAGGCGCATTAAAATTTTGTGTCCCTATTGATGGCCCTAATCTGCATGTTCAATATGCTGTTGGACCGGTAAATGTACCTGCCGGATCTATGGTAGATGTTCGGCACCATATCCAATGCACATCTGAAG
Source organism: Sphingobacteriaceae bacterium (assembly GCA_036402155.1). Classification (GTDB taxonomy): domain Bacteria; phylum Bacteroidota; class Bacteroidia; order Sphingobacteriales; family Sphingobacteriaceae; genus DASWTL01. The sequence continues at coordinate 30,166 of DASWTL010000054.1, forward strand.
TACCAAATGGCCAGCATCAGCGTTTAGGTCAAAATCTCATTCAGGGAACTTCAGCCTCGTCAACAAGCGGTCTTGACCTGTCTAAGAAAAGCCAGCATGGCGTTACCTGGGGAGAGCATCATTCTACTATTTCACCTGTTGCAGGCGCATTTTATTCCTCAGGTGTGAACAATGCTTTTTTTAACTCAGTACTTTATGCCTATGGTTCATGGAATTCTGAACCATTA
>DASWTL010000055.1:0-27054 GCA_036402155.1 Sphingobacteriaceae bacterium
ATGCTAAAAGCTCATCCTTTGTGAATCAGAATATGATTATAGACACAATAAAGAAGGAAGCGCTGATTGCTTTTAAAACTGAGCGATATCATCCGGATATTTACTACACGTTGGATGGTACTCCACCTTCACAGCATTCCCTGAAATATACCGCTCCTTTTGCATCGGAATCTGGAACAATCAAAGCGTCAGTGCTTGAAAACGGGCACCCGGTTGGAAAAGAAAGTATAAAGAGATATATAATACGCGCGGCCAATTATAAAAAAGTGCGGGTTGATACCATCAGCAAATGGGTTGAGAACGTACTGACCAATGGAGTAAAAGCAGCGCCGGATTATCGAGACAAAGAATGGTTTAAATTTAAGGAGAGGGACTTAAATGTATTGCTCGACCTGGGGAAAGCCATCAGTTTTTCTCATATTTCAACCTCTTTTTTTCAGCATACTGATCATTTTATTTTTTTACCAGAACATGTGCAATTCGCAGTTTCTGTTGATGGCCTGGAATTTACCCCAATAGATCTGGTCAGATCAGCAGCCAGCAATAGTGAAAAAGGCCCGTTTATTAAAGATTTTCAAAGCGGGCGAATAAATTCCCCCGCAAGATTTATAAAAGTGACGGCCAAAAACCTGGGGTTGAGCCCGAAGACGCATTATGCCCCCGGGCAGAAAGCATGGCTTTATCTGGATGAGATAAGTGTTAATTAAAAGATAGCACTAAAAAAATCTTATTATTTGAGAAACATAACTTTAGTTACCTTTATCAGGTTGAGATTTGTATTTAATCATTTTTACAACACTGATGGGTTCTTACAGAAAATATTTTGATGCGGGGCAATTAGCCAAACTTACTGAAAGTCAGCCTAATTGGGGAGTTAGTGTGTTAAATGTTGGTCATAACATTCATCCCGCAAATAAAGATTATCCGGACACAGATCACCCTAACCCTTATTTTTTTAGTTGGGAAAAGGGCAGGATTATTAATGAGTACCAGATCATTTATATTGCCAGTGGTACAGGGATTTTCGAAGCAGAACATGTTGGTACGGTGATAGCTGAACCTGGAACTGTTTTTCTTTTATTCCCGAATGTATGGCACCGTTATAAACCCTTGTATCAAACAGGGTGGGAAGAATATTGGGTGGGTTTTAGTGGCCACTATGCCGATTATATAATGAACCAGGAGTGTTTTGACCCTGATGCCCCACTGATTTACATAGGTTTTAATACCGAGTTTATTAATATTTTCATCAGACTTATGGATACCCTTAAGTTTGAAGGAGTAGCTTTTTCTCAAATTTCGTCCTGTCTTACCATTCAGCTTCTTGGGCTGGTGTATGCCTCCGCGTTGTTGAAGGAGAAATCACAAAACAGAAAAGACACGCTGATCAATAATATTAGGTATAAAATCCATGAAAACTGGTCAAGCCCGGTAACCATGGAAGAACTTGCCGCACAGCATAATGTAAGTTATGTTTGGTTCAGGAAGGCATTCAAAGAGGTAGTTGGGATATCGCCTGGACAGTATCTTTTAAATTTAAAGCTGGAAAAGGCCTGTCAGATGCTTAACGAAACTGAATTGACTGTTTCTGAGGTTGCTTATCTGACCGGTTTTGTTTCGGAATATCATTTTTCCAAGATCTTTAAAAAGAAGATTAATTTATCGCCATCGAAGTACAGGGAAAAAGTGAAATGATCTCTTAGTTTAAGTTGTAAGTCTCGAGTCTATAAACTTAGAATACTGCATGTGCTCAGTTCATTAGTAACGAATGAACGCCTGAATCCGAAGTTTTGCACTTTGAATCCAAGGGTAATGATTTCCAGTTATTGTGATATATTTAAGAAATTTTATCACTGTGAAGACCTTCATGATACAGCAGGATTTGGTAGTTTTATTGCGCAATAAAAGATATAGGGTAAAGCCTTAAAGAACCATATGATGACCTCAGATCTGAATAATAAAAATTCATTGGGTATTAAAGTTGCCGATCATATATCAGCAATGCTCGCATACTGGGACAAAGATCTGGTTTGCCGTTTTGCTAATGCTGCTTATGTTAATTGGTTTGGCAAGACTAAGGACGAAATGATTGACAAAATCACAATCATTGAATTATTGGGCCCTCTTTATGAAAAGAACAAACAATACATTGAGTCTGTATTAAAGGGGGAGAAACAAACATTTGAAAGGGAGATTCCGCTTCCCTCAGGAGGGACAAAACATTCCTTAGCAAATTATTATCCTGATATTGTAGATGGGCAAGTTGTGGGGTTTTTTGTTCATGTTGCAGACGTCAATGAGCTAAAACTTTTAGAAATGGAATTAGCAAAATCTAACTCAGTTATTAATGAACAAAATAAACGTCTTTTAAATTTTTCAAATATTATTTCTCATGATCTGAAATCTTATTCAAATAATTTAGCTTCGATTATTGAACTCTTTGAAGAGGCAGATTCGGTGAGTGAGAAACAAAAAATGTTCGACTTTCTTAAGGGGATCTCTAAACAATTTAGCTCAACATTAAATCACCTCCATGAGATCGTAAAATCACAAAATCAGGCAAAATTAAACGCTGAACTTATTAATCTATATGATTATATCGAAAAATCAAAAGAACGTCTACAACTACAAATTTCAGCCAGTAAAGCTTCTGTTGTAAATAATGTAAGTCCATACATCACCTTTTCCGCAAATCCCGCCTATCTTGAAAGTATTCTGTTGAATTTTTTAACCAACGCTATTAAATATAGGCGTGAGGAGGTAGATCCAATCATCAAATTGGAGTGCACCAAAGATGGCGACAGGATAGCCTTGAGTATAGCCGACAACGGCAAAGGTATTGACTTAGAAAAATATGGTAAGGATCTCTTTGGAATGTATAAAACTTTTCATGGAAATTCTGATGCTCAAGGCATAGGCTTGTTTATTGCAAAGTATCAGATCGAAACCATGGGTGGACAAATTAACGTGCAAAGCACCGTTGGAATTGGCACCACATTTACAATTTATTTCAGGTAAATCAATTTTCTGATTGTGATGATTAGCATACCAAACTGTATTCACTTTAAGTGACAGTAATTTTTACTCCTGGGGTTAGTCATGACACATTTCGGTTACCGACGAAGTTCTCCCGGAGAAGGATCGAAGAAGTGAAAAAATAACACGTGGCACTTCAATAGGCTTATTCAAAAAGGCTTCAGTCAACAAGTTTTTAGATATTATACCCAACAGTGCAGGATGGTTAAATGGAACCATCCTGTTATTTTAGCCAATAAACTAAACCATTATAATAATGCAGGCAATTCTTGGGGTTATTTTCCATTTTATCGGGGGCTTTGCTTCCGGAAGTTTTTACATACCATATAAAAAAGTTAAAGGGTGGGCCTGGGAGAGCTACTGGATTGTTGGTGGACTGGCTTCCTGGCTAATTATACCTCCACTGGCGGCATATTTAACAATTCCGGGGTATTTTGATATCATTAAAGCAACTGATGGAAATATCTTAGGCTTAACTTACTTTTTTGGTGTGCTTTGGGGAATCGGGGGGCTAACATATGGATTAGGTGTACGGTATCTTGGGGTTGCTCTTGGGAGCTCTATCATCCTGGGTCTATGTTCAGTTTTCGGAGCCCTTATACCATCCATTTATTATGATTTTAACCCAAAAGCAGGTAAGGATACATTTACCGATCTGATTTCTTCAGAGTGGGGTCAGATGGTGTTGGTAGGAATCGTGGTATGTGTAATTGGTATCATCATCTGCGGAAAAGCAGGGGCGATGAAAGAGAAAAACCTTGCCGGAAGCACTGCTGAACCCTCAAATAAAGAGTTTAGAATTGGCCTCGGATTATTTGTTTCTATCGTATCAGGTGTGTTAAGCGCTTGCTTTGCATTCGGTATTGATGCAGGAAAGGATATGGCAGACGCTGCAAATGCTGCCTGGAAAAGTGCAAATCCTAATGACGGGGAGTTTCTGTTTCAGAACAATGTAACATATGTTGTTATCCTATGGGGCGGCTTAACCACTAATTTCATCTGGTGTATGATCTTGAACGCGCGGAACAAAACTTTCGGTGATTACACCAATAAGCAAACTCCATTACTCAGAAATTACCTGTTTTCCGCATTAGCCGGAACTACCTGGTTCATGCAATTTTTCTTTTATGGAATGGGTGAAAGTAAGTTAGGAAACGGACCTAGTTCATGGATCCTGCATATGGCTTTTATAATCCTGGTGGCAAATGTCTGGGGATTGGTGTTAAACGAGTGGAAAGGGGTTAAAAAATCAACATACATTGCTGTAGCTATAGGTATTTCAACAATTATTTTGTCGATTGTTATTGTTGGGTACGGTAATTCATTAAAATAAAATTTTAACAATATATGTCCGCTGAAACAACAAGTTTTAAACACGTCAGCTATTTGTGGGATGACGCTAAAGCAGCGCAACTGGAAGGTGATGAAGTTGCGTTATTAATTTACCGGTCTAATTTATTAGGCGCCGACCTTCGTTTAACCAATTATGGCGGAGGGAACACCTCATGCAAAGCCATAACCAAAGATCCATTAACCGGTGAAGACACTGAGGTAATGTGGATCAAAGGATCTGGAGGGGATATCGGAACCTTAACCCGCAGCGGATTGGCAGCTTTATATGTAGATCGTCTGCGTAACCTGAAGAATGTATATCGTGGTATTGAGCACGAAGATGAAATGGTTGAGCTTTTCAATCATTGTATTTACGATCTGAACTCAAAAGCCCCGTCTATCGATACCCCTTTACATGGTTTTTTACCATTCAAGCACATCGACCATTTGCATCCGGATGCAGCAATTGCTATTGCAGCTGCTAAGGATGGTAAAAGGATAACCGAAGAGTTGTTTGGTGGGACAATTGGTTGGGTTAACTGGCAAAAGCCTGGTTTTGATCTTGGACTTCAATTACGTCAGTGCCTGGATGAAAATCCTGGCATCCGTGGCATCATGTTAGGCTCTCATGGCTTATTTACCTGGGGAGATACAGCTTATGAAAGTTATGTAAACACCCTGGAAGTAGTTGAAAAATGTGCTCAGTATCTTGAACAGAACTATGGTAAAAAAGGTCCTGTGTTTGGAGGCCAGAAAGTGCAGAGCCTGGATGAAAATAGCCGCAAAAAACAAGCTGCGGCCATTGCACCGGTATTAAGGGGTTTTTGTTCCAGCGAACGGAATATGATCGGTCATTTTACGGATGATCCTCGTGTGCTTGAGTTTATTAACTCCAATGATCTTGCCAGACTGGCACCGCTTGGTACCAGCTGCCCGGATCATTTTTTAAGGACGAAAATAAGCCCACTGGTATTAGACCTAGCTCCTGATGCTGACCTGTCGGATGTTGCGGATTTGAAACAGAAACTGGCTCCTGCTTTTGAGGCTTATCGAAAAATGTATACGGAGTATTATGAGACCTGTAAACATCCAAACAGTCCTGCAATTCGTGATTCCAATCCTGTAATTATTTTATTTCCGGGAGTAGGTTTATTTTCGTTCTCTAAAGACAAACAAACGGCACGTGTGGCTGCAGAGTTTTATACCAATGCCATTAATGTAATGAAGGGCGCTGAGGCAGTATCTGAATACACTTCATTACCCCGTCAGGAAGCCTTTAATATCGAATACTGGTTACTGGAGGAGGCCAAACTTCAGCGTATGCCGAAACCTAAAGCATTATCCGGAAAAATTGCGTTAATTACAGGCAGTGCCGGAGGGATTGGGAAGGCCATTGCCAGGAAATTTGTACAGGAAGGCGCCGTAGTTATCCTGAACGACATGAATGCAGAGCGCTTGCAGGCTGCAGCAGAAGAATTTAAGAAGCAATTTGGCCAGGATTCCTACACTACAGCCATACTCGATGTCACCAACAGTGAGCAGATTAATGAAGCGCTTGAAACAGCGGTCCTGGCTTTTGGCGGGGTAGATATTGTGGTAAATAATGCAGGTCTCTCTATTTCAAAAACTATTGGTGATCATACAGAAAAAGATTGGGAACTGCTTTACGATGTGTTGGTAAAGGGTCAGTTCTTTATAACGCAGGCAGCTGTGGAGGTAATGCGTAAACAAGCTATTGGTGGCGATGTGATCAATATTGTAAGTAAAAATGCGCTGGTAAGTGGTCCGAATAATGCAGGATATGGAAGCGCAAAAGCGGCTCAACTACATTTGAGCAGGTTAAATGCTGCTGAGCTTGGTGCTGACAAGATACGTGTAAATGTGGTAAACCCGGATGCCGTGATCAGCGATAGTAATATCTGGGCAGGTGGCTGGGCAGAGGGCCGGGCCAAAGCTTATGGTATTACAGTAGAAGAGTTACCGGCGTATTATGCCGGACGTACGCTCTTAAACCAGATCATATTACCTGAGGATATTGCCAATGCATGTTTTGCTTTCGCTGGAGGATTATTGAATAAATCAACAGGAAACGTATTAAATGTGGATGGAGGAATAGCAGCGGCTTTTGTGAGGTAGGCGGGGGAGTTGGGAGTTGGGAGTTTGGAGTTGGGGGTTGGGAAAACGGGGAAGTAATGGAGTCGGGAGTTGGGAGGACGGGACCCTATTTTCGGACGTCCATGCACACAGACACGGACTAATAAAAATATAACCATGAAACTTGAAAAATATCAGATTGAGGAGCACAACACTAGTTTGGCTCAGCAACAGAAAAGGAAATTTGAATTCTTATCGCAGGATGTTGAGCATATTGATGCTATCATACAAAAGCTGATTAATTTTCAGATTGCTATCCCAAGCTGGGCATTAGGTACGGGCGGAACCCGTTTCGGGAGGTTTTCCGGAGGTGGCGAGCCGCGTAACCTTGAAGAAAAAATGGAAGATATCGGTCTGCTGCATCAGTTAAACCAGTCGAGCGGTGCAATTTCTCTTCATATTCCATGGGATATCCCTGAAAATGCATCTTCAATAAAGGCACTTGCAGCACAGTACGGTCTCAAGTTTGATGCGGTGAACTCCAATACCTTCCAGGATCAGCCGGATCAGAAATACAGTTATAAGTTCGGATCTCTTCAGCATGTAGATAAGGCGGTTCGCAAACAAGCCATTGAGCATAATATTGAAGTGATTCGTCATGGTGTTGAACTCGGCTCCGAGTCACTTACTGTTTGGTTGGCCGATGGTTCCTGTTTTCCCGGCCAGCTAAATTTCCGCAAAGCGTTTCAAAATACATATGAAAGTTTGCAGGAAATCTATGCTGCATTACCTGAAAACTGGAAAGTTTTTGTGGAATATAAGGCCTTTGAACCGAATTTTTATTCCACCACAGTAGGAGATTGGGGGCAATCATTATTATATTCCAATAAATTAGGACCTAAGGCATTTACCTTGGTGGATCTGGGACATCATTTGCCAAATGCTAACATAGAGCAGATCGTTTCTTTATTGCTGATGGAAGGCAAGCTTGGAGGGTTTCACTTTAACGATTCAAAATACGGTGATGATGATCTGACAACAGGAAGTATTAAACCGTATCAGTTGTTCCTGATTTTCAATGAATTAGTTGAAGGTATGGATGCAAAGGGGATGGATCACGCAACCGGCCTGGGATGGATGATCGATGCTTCGCATAATGTGAAGGATCCGTTGGAAGATCTGTTACAGTCGGTAGAGGCGATTATGATAGCTTATACACAAGCTTTGCTGGTTGATAAAAATGCGCTTGAAGAAGCCCGGCAGGAAAACGATGTGGTCCGCTGCCAGGAAATTCTTCAGAATACCTTCCGTACGGATGTTCGTCCGATCATCCGTGAGGCAAGATTACGTTCCGGTGCGGCTATTGACCCGGTTAAGTTATTCCGCGATCTGAAGGTTCGTGAAAACTTGATAGCTCATCGGGGATTAAAAACTGCGGCTACCGGATTATAATGCAATCTACACCTGTTATAGCCATTTTTGATGTTGGTAAAACCAATAAAAAACTCTTCCTGTTCGATGAGAATTATAAGATAGTTTTTGAACGGTCTGCACGCTTTACAGAAACTACAGATGAAGATGGCGATCCCTGTGAAAACCTGGAAAGTTTAAGGTTATCAGTTTTTGATTCCCTGCGTGAGATTTTCAGGCTGCAGGAGTATAATATTAAAGCCATAAATTTTTCTACTTATGGGGCCAGCCTGGTATTCCTTGATGAAAATGGAAGGCCAACTGCCCCGCTGTACAATTATCTGAAGCCTTATCCGGAAGATCTGCAATCGAAATTTTATAATACTTATGGTGGAGAGGAGCAATTTTCGAAAACAACGGCATCTCCAATCCTTGGAAGCTTAAATTCAGGATTGCAGCTCTACCGGTTGAAATACAAAAAGCCGGAGCTCTTCGCGAGAATAAAGTACGCATTGCACTTGCCCCAATATATGAGTTACCTGATTTCGGGTGGGCTTTATTCGGATATAACCAGCATAGGATGTCATACGGCACTATGGGACTTTACCAACAACACCTACCATCCCTGGGTTGAGCAGGAAGGTATCTTAGAAAAATTAACGCCAATAGTCTCATCACAGGAAGTTGTACCAGCCTGTTTCCCTGGCAATAATTACCATGTTGGGGTTGGGCTACACGATAGTTCAGCGGCATTAATACCCTATCTGATTAATTTTCACGAGCCTTTTGTACTTATTTCAACAGGTACATGGTGTATCACGCTTAACCCGTTTAACCACACCCCATTAACTTCTGAAGAGCTGGCCAACGATTGTTTATGCTATATGAGTTACCAGGGAAAACCGATTAAAGCATCGCGCTTATTTGCAGGGCATGAACATGAGCTTCAGGTTAAACGTATTGCCGATCATTTTAATCAAAGCGTAGTTAAATACCGGACAATAAGCTTTAGTCCCCAGATTTTTGCGAAGCTGAAAGGCGACCAATTCCCGCAAGCGGAGTCTGGCAATACCAGCGAACTTTTAAAAAAATCGTTATTTGCAGCCCGTGATCTTTCCGGGTTTGAATCCGATGAAGAAGCTTATCATCAGCTTATTATCGATATCATAACCCAGCAGTACGCATCAACCCAACTGGTGTTGAAAGGGACCTCAGCTAAGCGAATATTTGTTGACGGAGGGTTTAGTAAAAACGCTATTTATATGAACCTGATTGCAGTTGCTTTTCCGGATATTGAGGTATTTGCTGCATCAATGGCACAGGCAACCGCTGTTGGGAGTGCCTTGGCCATCCACACGGCGTGGAATACAAAACCTTTGCCTAACGACATCATTGAATTAAAATATTACTCACAGACACATAATCCCCTCGTATGAAAGTAGGATTATTTGTTCCTTGTTATGTGGATCAGTTTTACCCACAGGCGGCAATTGCCACGTTTCAGCTTTTGGAAAAGTTGGGCGTAGATGTAGAATATCCTCCTAAACAAACCTGCTGCGGACAACCCATGGCTAATTCCGGATTTGAGCACTTAACTAAAGATTGTAACGAATTATTTATTGATAGTTTCCATCCGTTCGATTATATCGTTGCGCCATCCGGAAGCTGTGTATTGCATCTGAAAGAGCATCTGCATTCAGATAAAAAGACTACGCTGGCAGCAAGCTTAAGAAAAAAGACATATGAACTGGTTGAATTTCTGACGGATGTTTTGCAGGTTAAACAATTGAACGCCAGGTTTCCGTTTAAGGTGGGGTTGCATCAAAGTTGTCACGGACAAAGAGGGCTTAAGCTTTCGCAGATGAGTGAACTTGTCGCCCCGGCATTTTCAAAACCCGAATATCTTTTGAATATGGTAAAGGGGATTGAATTAATTGAGCTGAGTCGAAAAGATGAGTGTTGTGGGTTTGGCGGCACATTTTGTGTTGCAGAGGAAGCTGTTTCAGTAAAAATGGGTAAGGATAGGGTTGCAGATCATGTAAACCATGGCGCAGAGTACATTACGGGGGTTGATATGTCGTGCCTGATGCATATGGAGGGAATAGCCAGGCGGCAGAAAAGTAATGTTAAGTTAGTTCATATAGCCGAAATACTAAACACACATCAGTAATGAGCCAGTTAAAAGATCATGCCGAATTAGCCGAAGCGTTCAACAAAGATGAATTGCGCGTTGACTGGCATGACGAGACATTATGGTTTGTCAGGCAGAAACGGGATATAGCTGCTCAGTCTATATCTCAATGGGAGGAATTGAGGAACGCAGCCTCGATGATAAAAGATAATGTGCTTTCCAATCTTCATACCTATCTGACAGCATTTGAAAAACAAGCGCTGTCAAATGGTATAAAAGTACATTGGGCTTCGGATGCCAAGGAACATAATGAGATTGTACGTGGTATTCTGAAAAGCAGGCAGGTCGATAAAGTGGTGAAAAGCAAGTCGATGCTTACCGAAGAGTGCCATTTAAATGAGTACTTAAGTACCCATGGTATTGAGGTAATTGATTCTGATCTCGGTGAACTGATCGTTCAGTTAGCAAAGGAACCACCAAGTCATATCGTTCTGCCCTGCATCCACAAAAAAAAGGAAGAAATTGGGGAGCTATTTCATGCTCATCTAGGTGTTGAAAAAGGAACCACAGATCCCCAGATATTAACTGAAGCCGCTCGAATTCACTTACGTGAGACCTTTCTTACCCGCAGAGCAGCATTAACCGGAGTGAATTTTGCCATTGCCGAAACCGGGGAATTTGTTATCTGCACCAATGAAGGAAATGCAGATATGGGCGCTCACCTGGCTGATGTACATATTGCCAGTATGGGAATAGAAAAATTGCTTCCTGAGCGTAAGCATCTGGGCGTTTTTCTGCGGTTACTGGCCCGCAGTGCTACAGGCCAACCTATTACAACCTATTCAAGTCATTTTAAAACACCAAGGCCCGGCCAGGAAATGCATATTGTGATTGTGGATAATGGCCGAAGCAAACAGCTTGGCAGGGATGATTTTCGTAACTCTTTAAAATGTATCAGGTGTGGTGCCTGCATGAATACATGTCCGGTGTACCGCAGAAGCGGTGGACACAGTTATCATTATGCAATAAGCGGGCCCATTGGCGCTATTCTGGCCCCCAATCTTGACATGAAAAAGAATGCAGACCTTCCTTTTGCATCCACTTTGTGCGGATCTTGTTCAAATGTTTGTCCGGTAAAGATCAATATACATGAACAATTATACCAATGGAGACAGGTCATTGTAAAAGAGGGATATGCAAAGCTGGGCAAAACCTTGGGCATGAAACTAATGGCTTTGACATTATCTGAACCGAAGGTCTACAGAGCTGCAGGTAAAGCAGGCCGATGGGTACTGAACCATATACCGTTTGCTGTAAATAATAAGTTGAACCCATGGTATAAGCAACGGGAAATGCCGCAAGCCCCTGGTGAATCATTTGGAGAGTGGTATAAAAAGAACAGGAAATCATGACCAGTCGTGACAAGATATTAAAAGCTGTTGCTGAAAATCAGCCGGTTCGAACTCCTTTGCATCAAATTCCTGATTTTTCTGTTGAAGGTGATTTGATTTCATCTTTTATTACTGTTGCAGAGAAGATTGGCAGCAGGGTTTTCAGGCTAACAGATTTAAACGAAGTTGAACCACTGGTACTGGACCAATTTCCGTTATCACGCCGTACCTTGTCTTTAATACCTGAAATAAGCAGGTTTTATTCTGCAGATATGATCTCAGGCGAGAGTCTTCATGCATTTGAAAATGTGAATGTTGCCGTGATCAAAGGCCATTTTGGGGTCGCCGAAAACAGCGCTGTTTGGATAACTGAGGATTTAACAGGCCAGCGTGTTATGCCATTTATTGCTGAACATCTTGTAATTGTAATTAATATAACTGATATTGTAGGTACCATGCATGATGCATATCAGAAGATCAGCGGTGATCAGTATGGTTATGGGGTATTTATTGCAGGGCCATCCAAAACTGCCGATATTGAACAATCCCTGGTACTTGGAGCCCATGGACCCAGAAGCCTGACATTGTTGCTGTTGGATCGGTAATGTGAGCTATATTCAGAACTATGCCACCCGAGAATAATTTCAGTTTCATTAAAATAGATGGATATTCAGCCACACCCAAATATCTTCAGCTTACCAATGCTATTCTGAATGCCATTGAATCAGGCAAATTGCATAAGAATGAGATCCTTCCATCCATTAATGAATTAAGCTATAACCTGGATATTTCAAGGGATACTGTAGAAAAAGGCTATCGTTATCTGAAAACCATTGGCGTTCTGGGCTCGGTTCCGGGCAAAGGCTATTTTATTATGAATGCCGAGTTCAGACAGAAACTTAAGATATTTCTCCTATTCAATAAATTAAGCGCCCATAAAAAAGTAGTATACGATGCATTCGTTAAGGCATTGGGCGATGGTGTGGCTGTACACTTTTACATCTATAACAACGATTTTACACTGTTTAAAAAACTTCTGGAACAAAGTAAAGATGATTACTCCCATTATGTTGTTATCACACACTTTTTAGAAGAGGAGGAAGAAGCCTACAAAATTTTAAATACCATTCCCTCAGAAAAACTGGTATTGCTTGATAAATTGGTACAGGGAGTGAAGGGCAGGTACGCAGCCGTGTATGAGAACTTCGAAAAAGATATTTACTATGCATTAGAGCAGGCATTGCCCAGGTTAAGCCAATACCAGTGTTTGAAGATCATTTTTCCAAAACGAGGGTATTTTCCGAAAGACATCATCCGCGGATTTATCAGGTTCTGCCAGCAATATGCATTTCTCCACTCGGTAGTTAATGATATTGCACATGAGCCGTTAAATTCTGGTGAGGTGTATATCTGTTTGATGGAAGATGATCTGGTGGTTCTAAGTGAACGATTGATCAGCCAGGAGCTGAAAGTAGGTTTGGATGTTGGGGTAATCTCCTATAATGAAACTCCATTAAAAAAGATAATCCTGAACGGGATTACAACTATTTCAACAGACTTTAAATATATGGGACAGGCTGCTGCCAGGGTTATCACCGAGAATGTAAGGGAGCATATTGAAGTGCCATTTAATTTGACATTGCGTGCATCTTTATGAATATCAATAATGATAAGAGTTTAATCATATAGAACATGATTACAATTGGTTTATCGGACTATATTAGCCCGTATAAAATCAATTTAAAGTGAGTGGACATAATTTAAAGATCGGGCTATTTGGTATTGGCCTGGATGCATACTGGGATCAGTTTCCAAATTTAAAAGAGCGGCTGGAAGGTTATCTGTCAGAAGTAAATAACAAAATTGCAGCTATTCATCCACAGGTTGTAAATCTGGGACTGATAGATAATGCAGAAAAAGCTTTTGAGGCCGGGCATCGGTTCAGGCAGGAGGATGTTGACCTGATATTTCTTTATGTAACCACCTACGCACTTTCTTCAACGGTACTGCCTGTAGTTCAACGGGCAAAGGTTCCGGTAATCATCCTGAATTTAGCACCTGAAGCCGCTATAGATTACGATACCTTTAATAAGATGGACGACCGCACAAAAATGACCGGTGAGTGGCTGGCATATTGTTCGGCATGCCCGGTACCCGAAATTGCCAATGTATTCAATCGTACAGGAATTAAGTTTCATCAGATTACCGGTATGCTTCATAACGATGAAGAATGCTGGAATGAAGTACGCGAATGGGTTGAAGCGGCAAAAGTGGCCAGTATCATGTTTCATAACCGCATGGGATGCATGGGGCATTATTACAGCGGAATGCTTGATATTTATTCTGACCTGACGCAGCAGTATGCCCATTTTGGTGGACATATCGAGATTATTGAGGTTGATGAGCTTGCTGATATCAGAAAGCAGGTCAAACAGGAAGAGATTGCCGGGCGGGTGAAACTGTTTTATGATTCGTTCGATGTTCAGTCAGATTGTTCAGTGGAAGAGTTGGAACGGGCAGCAAGAACTTCTGTAGCATTAGACAGAATGGTAGAAACCTATAAGCTTGGGTCCATAGCCTATTACTATAAGGGTACAGGTAACTTTGATAATGAAGATACCATAAGCTCTATCATACTTGGAAACTCATTGCTTACTGCCAGGGGAATTCCGGTAGCTGGAGAATATGAGATAAAAAATGCTCAGGCTATGAAGATCATGGATAGTTTTGGATCAGGCGGCTCATTTACAGAGTATTATGCGATGGATTTTAATGATGATGTGGTTTTAATGGGCCATGATGGTCCCGGGCATATAGCTATTGCACAGGGTAAAACAAAAGTAAAGCCTCTTAAAGTTTACCACGGTAAAGTTGGTCGCGGACTATCAGTTGAGATGTCTGTAAAGAATGGCCCGGTAACATTGCTTTCTGTAGTACAGCGGGCGGATGGAAAGTTAATGTTCCTGGTTGCCCATGGTGAATCAGTTCCGGGGCCTATTTTAGAAATAGGAAATACAAACAGCAGGTATAAATTTTCAATAGGAGCCAGAAGGTTTGTTAATGATTGGAATGTTCACGGGCCGGCACATCACTGTGCAGTAGGAGTAGGACATATCAGTTCAAAGATCCAAAAACTTGGCGAACTTCTGGGCATCGATACCGTTTGTGTATGCTAGCTATACAGGGATAATAAATACTCTTAATTCAGTTGAAAAGCTGAATTAATAAGGGACAACATGAATTAATCGTGTTGTCCCTTTTTTATATTTATTCAGAGAGTTTACGCCCGGATACGGGTCATTTTGGGAATTAAAATACGGAACATGATCAACCAGGCGAGAATGTATGCTATACCGCAAACGAAAAACATGATGTAGTAACCTGTCTGAATATGCCCCAGAGTTTTATAATGGTCGAACAGTAATCCTGCCAGTTTCGCCAGGATCATCCCGCCAAAACCTCCGGCCATTCCTCCAATTCCAATTACTGATCCTATAGAACTTTTTGGAAACATATCAGAAACCGTGGTGAAAATATTTGCCGACCATGCCTGGTGTGCAGAGGCGGCTATACCTATAATGATAACAGCAAACCACATATTATAGGTGCCGGCTTGTTGTGAGAAGATAACAAGCAAAGGAAATAAAGCATAAATGAACATCGAAGTTTTGCGGGCACGTACAATGTCCCATCCTTTATTTTTAACAAACCACATGGGCAGAAATCCGCCCAAAATACTGCCAAAGCAGGTCATGGTATAAACCACTGCTATTGGAAAACTAATTTGTGTTCCAACCAACCCATACTCCGCTATTAAAAATGCAGGCAGCCAGAATAAAAAGAACCACCACACGCCATCCGTTAAAAACTTTCCGGTAATGAATGCCCAGGTTTGTTTATATGTCAACAATTTTGTCCATGAAATTTTAGGACCTGCTGCTTCTTCTTTAGCTGGTTCTTCATTATCGCTATGGATATAGTCGAATTCCTCTTTTGAAAGTCGTTTGTGCTTAGAGGGAACCTCATACATCAGAAACCAGAAAACGAGCCATATAAGTCCGACAGCTCCGGTAATGATAAAAGCCATTTCCCAACCCCACTTTACCGCTATCCAGGGCACTACTATAGGAGCAACTATCGCACCTACATTGGTTCCCGAATTAAAAATACCCGTAGCAAGAGCACGTTCCTTTTTTGGAAACCATTCTGCAACCGTTTTTATGGCAGCCGGAAAGTTGCCGGCTTCTGTAACACCTAAAAATGCCCGGTATACACCGAAGCTGAATGTGCTGGTGGCAAAAGCATGTAAAATGGAAGCAATGCTCCAAAGAAGCAGCGATAATGCATATCCGAGTTTTGTGCCGATTTTATCTATAATGCGTCCAACCCCCAGCATTCCTAAAGCGTAAGCCAGTTGAAAAGCGATAACAATATTCGAATAATCAGATTCTGTCCAGCTAAATTCCTTCTCAAGGATTGGTTTTAGCAAACTGATCACCTGCCTGTCAAGATAATTGATTGTAGTAGCAAAAAACACCAGGGAACAAATAGTCCATCTGTAGTTGCCGATTTTTGATTTTTTTTCCTGCATTATAGTTTTGTCAGATATGTGATATTAATTTATGGGACAAATTCATTTATAGTAAGTATCTGTTTCCCTAAAATCTCCCAAACCGAATGCTCTCATTCACTCACCAAAGCCTAAATATATAGAACAGAAATGATCTGGCTATCATGTACTGTCATGGCTATATAACAGATCGGTTTTCGCCAACCGGACCTACTTAAAAGTTCATTTTGATTACGAGTATACGAATTATTAAGCATGAGCTAAATTAAATAGCGCTTAATTTCGGATTGTGGTCCGGCACGATTCCACCGGATTCAACGGAAGAAGAATTTAGAAGAGCACTATCCAATACTTATTCCAACGTATTTTTTGATGGAGATGCTTCTTTGGCAGGCTGTGTTTGAAATACAATATCCCAGAATGGAGAACTAACGCCAAAGGCTTTATCAGGATATTTGTAATGATGCAGATTATGATTTCTCCATAATGCTTTCAGACGCCGGGGAGGTGCAAACGCATGTATTGCGTAATGAATGGAAACATAAATAAGATAGCCCGTAATGAACCCGGGAAAGAAGATAAACGCATAGTTGCCTGTGTTTGTAAAAAGATATGAAAAACACCAGATAATACTAAAAACCGTTATCGCTAAAATGACACTTGGAAAGGGAGGCATGAACAATCTGTTTTTATCCCTTGGGTATTCATGATGATTACCATGAAAAATATATACAATACGTTGCCCCAGTTCGCTTTGAGCATTAAAATGAAATAAATACCGGTGAGCAAAGTATTCAAAGAGTGTCCAGGTGCAAACAGCTGCTATAAATAAGCCTGTAATAAATGAAATTGAAAAACCTAAGGTGTGAAAACTATAAAATAACATCCACCCGCTAATGGGTAAATAAATAATGTAAATGACCCATGGACGGGTTTTGGTGAGTGTTTCCAGAACCGGATTTTTAAATAACTGTGCTTCACCTTTATTATTAATACTGCCAGAATTCATAATCAGGAGTTTACAACTTAGCTATGTTATAACCATCATTAAAATACCAGAGTTTGTTAAATTAATAAATTAATGACCGGATTTTACCATCTAATTACATTCATGCTTTGTATTGGAGGCTCATGATTTTTTTGGAGATTTATCAAATAGTGGAGAGGACCGCAGACTATACGGCCCCCCTTCCTAAAGAGAAAAGCCAGGACTCCCACTCCTCCAAAGTTCCGTATAATGTTTCATCTTAACGGGGGTATAAACCACAAAGTATTACCGGTATTAATACCTGATTTAAGTTGAGTTTAAAAATAATGGCATTATCCCTATGATCGTAACTGATCCCAGGGAGGAGTGGATGAATAACCGATCATCTGTAGTGGATAGGGATATCCATACAATTTACGCAAACCTTTTCTTAGACCGGTGTCTTTCAAATATTTCGAGACATGTCTCTTTCACTTCCTGAGAAAGGTCACTATCTTTTTTAAAGCCAAAACTTAATTCAGGATGTTCATTAAGTATGTAATGATCACTTAATTTTGTTCCTCTTAAATGCTTCCAATATTTAACTTCTACAAATGCAAGTTCTTTCAAAAAGTCTTCCCATTGTCCCATAATTAAAGCGTTATTAAAAATAATATAGCAAAAAGTATGCCCCAGTTGGTTCTAAATGCCTTTTTTTATCCAATAGTCATATTGGGTCAATTAATTTCAAACTATGATAATTTTTAAATTAAAAATAAATCAAAATTTATTTAAATGGATAACTGTAAGCTATTAGTCCTGAACCGCATATATTTTTTAGAACAAGTACACAATTTGTATGTAAAATTGAACTCACAAATAATTCAATCAAAACCATATAAAATCTGTTGCACTGAAATGGAGAACGAAAAATATTTTTTTCGCAATCAGACACCACTTACTGTGACTGATTTACTGGCAATAGAGCGAAATAAATTAGCAAATGAGCGAACATTCCTGGCGTTTATCCGTACGTTTTTGTCCTTTCTGGTTGCGGGAGTTTCGTTAATACAGTTCTTTAACGTTAAAGCATTCATTATACTTGGGTACATCCTCATTCCATGTGGATTTATTATTTTGATTATAGGGGCTGTTCGGTTTTCAAAAAATAAAAATGAATTGAATATTCACCGGCACATATAACTTTTGTTATTCCATAATAATCCTGATGTCTAAATTCTCTATATATGGTTCCAGGAGGAAAGGAGAATTAAACGGTCTGATTTTACTGATCCCTGATTCTTCAACGTTAAACTTAACTTCCACAAAAAAATTTCCAAGGTGATACAGAAGGGTGTACAATGTTCCTTCTTGCCTTTCAGTTATATATGTACTGGTTAAAGCTGCTTTGATACGTTCTTCATGGGTGAGATTGATAAAATTTTGGATTTCCACGGTTACTTTTAGCTAATGTTATGCTCAAAATTAAGTAATCGAAGAATCAAAAATACCCCCTAAAATAGGGGTATTTCAAATAGTTATATTTTCACCCCAATTCATTAAAAAACCTCTTATCAGCTTAAGAGTATTGTTTTTTTCGATTTTCAGCTGATTATTATCAGGTCTTCTATGAAATACTTTCTGCGCTGAACGCACGCTTTTTTGGGTATCTTTAAGCTACTGGCAAATCAAATAAAATGGATACACAGGAACATAAAAAACTACAGTTCGATGAAGATGGTATTATCGAATTACAGGAGATGCGAAAATGGACATATATTTTGTCGGTATTCGGGTTCATATTCATTGGGTTCGTTGTAATATCCGGCGGCGCCTACTTTATAATGATTATGATGAACTATAATGCTGCGGAAATGGCATCATGGCAAGTTGCTCCCCTGTTTCTTTTAGGCGCTGTTTATTTTTTACCGGTTTACTACCTGTTTAAATTTTCAGTTTACTCCCGGCGGGCTTTAACAGATCTTAATAATAAAGACCTAAACATCTCGCTCAGATATTTAAAGCTGCATTATCGTTTTATGGGTATATTGCTGGTGCTGCTTTTTGCATTTTACGTGCTGGCAGGTTTTATCATGTTGTTTAAAGGACAGTTATTCCAATCTCCATATTAGCAGATCTGTTTCTTCCGGTGAAGTCTTTTAAGGAATTTCCGGTTTCTACTTAATGAAGCACTAACATTATGAATTGTTACAGATGTGGTAATAGTAAATTACAGTTCCTAAGTAATGTATATAACTTTTGGTTAAAAAAACATGGTGTTAGCTTGTTTTTCCGGGTTTGGGCCGTGTTTTCTGATGCGAATTGTTAATAAAATTAATTGTGTTGAAAAAAAAGCATGAATTTAATGGAACCTTTTAGAAGATATCAAGGTATAAATTGTGATTATCACAGTCTATAAACCAAAATACAAACCAATGGACCACACCTCAATAACGGATTATAATTTGAATTGCTATGCAGTACTTTTGGACATAAGTCTGGAGGATTTTAAAAAAGCCATGGCAGAAACAGGCATGTCCGGGGAAGAGATCGTTGAAAAATACTTCGAAAGCTTATCCTGATTAACCCGCTATTGAATAAGCGGCTAATACTTGTAGGATATTTTCCTATGATATTTATTAATATTACATGAATTTTGATTCTCTCTGAGCATTTCTCAAGGTATATTCAAAATTTTTTCTTTTAATTGAGCAAGTTCTAAAGAAAATGAAGATTGTAGTATTGGATGGGTATACCCTAAACCCCGGAGATTTAACCTGGGATAAACTCAAGCAACTTGGTGAAGTAATTTTGTATGACAGAACACCACCCGAAAAGGTATTGGAGCGTGCTTCGGGTGCGGAGGTAATATTAACAAACAAAACCCCGGTTTCGAAGGAGGTTATCAGGCAGCTGCCGGATTTAAAATATATTGGGGTACTTGCCACCGGCTACAATATAATCGACATTGATGCCGCAAAGCAACAGAAAATTATTGTAAGCAATGCACCGGGTTATAGTACTGATTCGGTTGTTCAGATGACTTTTGCATTATTGTTGGAGTTAACCTTGCGGGTGCAGCGGCATAGTGATAGTGTGTTCACAGGTAAGTGGGCCGGTTCTTCCGATTTTTGTTATTGGGATTTTCCACTCGTAGAACTGGCAGGAAAGACATTCGGAATTATTGGCTTTGGTCATATTGGTCAAAAAGTAGCTGATGTTGCCGGCGCTTTTGGTATGAAAATAATTGCGAATAGCAGAACTCAGACCAACCAGTCGCATCGTGCGAACTTTAAATGGGTAAGTGTTCCGGAATTAATGGCCGAAGCAGATGTGGTTAGTATTCATTGCCCATTATTCCCGGAAACTAAGGGGCTGATTAATAAGGAAAGTTTAAAACGGATGAAGAGATCGGCCTACCTATTAAATACATCCAGGGGCCCGATAGTTGTTGATCAGGACCTTGCAGATGCACTAAACAATGATATGATTGCTGGCGCCGGAATCGATGTTCTATCCACTGAACCACCTCAAAAAGATAATCCGCTTTTTAAAGCTAAAAATTGCCTGATCACTCCCCATATTTCCTGGGCCACTTTTGAGGCAAGGACCCGTTTGATGGATATTGTAGTGAATAACCTTTCTGCATATATCTCCGGAAATCCTGTTAACGTGGTTAATAACTAGGTCGCAAATGCAAAACAACCAGGGCCAATAAATATTTCGGCCCTGATTATCCTTTCAACTCTAAGCTGCTGTGGTATTTGGTACTTTGTAATTGCCGACAACCGTACCAAACGATGCCATTAAGCGGTTCCACGAATTGATCTGAACCACCGCCAGGGAAAGTAACGCTATTTCCTGTTTAGAAAAATGCTTCAAAAGCGCCTCATGAATATCATGATTGTGTTTTTCTTCAGGCATCCTGGTAAGCCGTTCAGCAAACTCAAGAACAGCCTGTTCTTTTTCAGAATAATAAGGAGCCTCACGCCATGCGGATACCGAAATCAGGCGCTGCACCGTTTCACCCATATGAAGGGCCAGTTTATGGTGCATGTCCAGACAATAAGCGCAGCTGTTGATCTGCGATACCCGGGTGCGCATCAGTTCAAGTAAAAGGGGATCCAGACCAGACTTGTCAATATACGTTTGTACTTGTAGCATGGCGTCTATCAGCCCTGCTGGTAAATCATTATAAGAAATTCTTTCCATCGTTTTAAAAATTTAGCCTAAAGACAAAAATTACATCTAAAACGTGACAGTTTCGATCAGGAAATTCTTAGCCAAAAGGCAACTGATTTACAGTCAGCGGGTTATTTTTTTGGAGATGGCTTCCGGATCGATTTTAATTTATCCGGATTACGGATGAAGAATATCCTGCTTACAGAATCATTTTCGAAGGCAAAAACCTGGCAGGTTTCCAGAATATTGTCTCCATAATAAAATAATGCCGGCTGATGATTGATCACACCTTGTTCGATATAACGGTTTTTGTAGAATTTTTTATAAATTCCTAAGACAAAAGCGGATGCAGATCGCTTACCTGAAAGCGGATTTATTCCTGCCCTAACTTTACCACCTCCATCAGAGGTTACAGTGATGTCTTCTGTTAATAGCGATTCAAGTTGCCTGGTATCTCCTAACCGGATCACATCCAGGTATTTGCTTAAAAAAGTAACATTTGCCGTTGTGAAATTTTCTGTATCCGATGCTTCGAGTTTCTTCTTTGCGCGGGTTAAAAGTTGTCTGGAGTACTCAGGTTTAATTCCCAGAACTTCTGCTATCTCCGAATGATCGTAATCAAACGCTTCCTTTAAAATAAATACAGCCCGTTGGCTCGGGTTTAACTTCTCTAATAATACCATTAGTGAATATGACAGGATTTCCTTCCGGTTAAGTGCAGTATCCGCTCCTTCGGTTGCAATAGGTTCAGGCAGCCATTCACCTGGATAGGTCTTTAATTGTTTTTGCATCACCTTTTTTCGATTAACAGACAAGTTGATAACCATTCGTTTCAGGTATGCTTCTTTATTTTCAATAAAGCTGGTGTCCATCACCATAAATTGCAGGTAAACGTCCTGTACAATATCTCTGGCTTCTTCATATGAGCCGCAAATATTGTAGGCATATGCTGTTAACAGATTTCTTAAAGCTTCCATTGGAAGAATAGTTATCGTACACAAATTAAATCAGGACAGGCTGCACACCGGTAATGTTCAATCTGCTACCAATGAAATTTTTCTATCTCATCGGATATCTGATGAAGTGTTTCTTTCTCAATATTGCCTGGGTTTTGGCAAATGTGCAGGTGGCCATCACCATTAGGTTCAAAACTTGCAACAAAGTTATTCTCAAGGAAAATCTCGAATTTACAGTTATGATCGTCATCATGCGGATAATCTCTGATCTCGAAGTGTAAAACACCGCTGTCTTTTTTAATGGGTACTATAAATTGATCCATAAGTTGTGTATTGTGAAAGCCAGACCGGCTATTTTAAAACTAACATCCTCAATTCCATGTTAAACAGCTATCTAACTATAAGAACATAGCATAAAATGATGCCATCACATTGCCGCGCTTGCTCATCATAAGCATGCTGTAAAGATAACTGATCGGAGTGTCAGTGTTGTAATGGTTATGTTTTTTTTAAAATTAGTTTTCTTCCTATGGCACTTGAAAAATATAAGCAGAAACGAAGTTTTGATATAACCCCCGAGCCAACTGGTGGTAAGGGAACTAAAACCGAATTGCATTTTGTAATCCAAAAGCATGCTGCATCTCATCTTCATTATGATTTCAGGCTTGAGATGGAAGGTGTGCTGAGAAGCTGGGCTGTGCCTAAAGGGCCATCTACAGATCCGGATGTAAAAAGGCTGGCTATGATGGTAGAGGATCATCCTTATGATTACCGGTTATTTGAAGGGATTATACCTGAAGGGCAGTATGGCGGCGGCACTGTGATTGTATGGGATGAGGGTACATTTGAAGCTGAAGAACTGAAAGGTAAATCCAAACAAGAGCAGGAAAAGTATCTGTTGCATGGCCTGCACACCGGTAAACTGAAAATTAGTTTAAAAGGCAAGAAATTAAAGGGACAGTTTGCACTTGTTAAGGCATCCGGGCGAGGAGAAAATGCATGGCTGTTGATGAAATTGGATGATAAATATGCATCTAAAGATGATATTACAAAAAAAGACAAGTCGGTAAAAACAGGTAAAACAATAGAAAAAGTTGCTAAAACAAGTACTCATATCTGGAATAGTAACAGGGCTGATAAGCCAGGCAAAACGAAGGTTGAAAAGCCGGAGCAGGAAGCAGAAGCAAGTATTGATCAGGATATTTCTCTGATTCTTAAAAAAGCGCCTAAGGCTAAATTTCCTGAGGTATTAAAACCCATGCTGGCTACATTGGTTGATAAACCCTTTGATGACCCAGACTGGGTTTATGAAATTAAATGGGATGGCTATCGAGCCCTGGCTATGGTGAACAAAGGGGAAGCAGAACTGATTTCCAGGAATAAAAAATCTTTCAATGAAAAATTTTATCCCATTTACCAGCTTCTTAGTGAATGGAAAATAAATGCAGTAATTGACGGTGAGATCGTTGTATTAAATGAAAAAGGCCGTTCGGACTTTGGGTCATTGCAAAACTGGAGAAGTGAAGCTGATGGCGAACTAGTTTTTTATGTGTTCGATATTTTGTGGTATGAGGGAAAAAGTTTGATTGAACTCCCATTCTTCCAACGCAGAGCCGTTTTAAAAGAAATTCTGCCTCAGGATGAAACCATCAGGTTAAGCAGGGTATTTGAGGCCTCAGGAACTGAGTTTTTTGAAGCAGCTTCCAAAATGGCGCTGGAAGGAATTATAGCCAAGAAATCGGATAGCACTTATATTCCCGACAAACGCACCAGGGATTGGCTGAAAATCAAGGTCAGCCAGCGGCAGGAAGTTATTATTGGCGGGTTTACACGAAATGAAGGGTCATCAAAAAAATTTAGTTCCTTGTTACTGGGAGTTTATGAGAAAGGATTGTTGCAATATGTTGGTAAAGTAGGTACGGGTTTTACAGATAAGCTGCAAACAGAGATGATGGAACTGTTTAAACCGTTGATAGTTGATAAAAGCCCGTTTCTTAATGAGCCCGATTATAATAAACCATCGCGTTTCCGTCCAAATCCTCCCAAAGCAAATGCATTTTGGCTAAAGCCTGCGCTGGTTTGCGAAATTACATTTGCTGAGGTAACCAGCGACGGTGTTTTTCGCCATCCATCGTTCCAGGGAATGCGGTCTGATAAAAATGCAAAAGAAGTTATTCGCGAAGTTCCTTTACATACAGAAGAAGTGGTAGATGAGGAGCATGAACTGGTAAAACAAAAAATGATCAGTGCCCCGAAAGGAAAGTCCCGTAAAACGCTGTTAAATCCTAAAGATGAGACACAGGTTCGTGCCATCTGCGGCCACGACCTTAAATTTACCAATCTGAGTAAATTATACTGGCCAGAGGATGGGGTAACCAAGCGCGATCTGTTTAACTATTATTACCAGGTGGCAGATTTTATTCTCCCTTATCTTAAAGACAGGCCGCAGTCTCTCAACCGATTCCCTAACGGGATACATGGGAAAAGTTTTTACCAGAAGAATGTGAAAGATAAAGCCCCGGACTGGGTAAAAACATTTCCGTATGTAACGAGCGATGGCGAACATAAGGAGTTCCTGGTAGGTACCGATGAAGCCAGTCTGATGTGGATGGCCTCATTGGGATGCATTGAAATGAACCCCTGGTTTAGCCGTGTACAATCTCCTGATCATCCGGACTGGTGTATAATTGACCTTGACCCTGATAAGAATACTTTCGACCAGGTGATAGAGGCGGCACAGATAGTAAATCAAGTGCTTGACTCTATGGATGTTCCGTGTTATTGTAAAACCTCCGGTTCTACTGGTATACATATTTATATACCGCTGGCAGCAAAGTACACATACGATCAGTCTCAGATGTTTGCCCGATTGATTGCCAATATGGTTCATAATGAAATACCCGATTATACAAGTATTGAACGTCAGGTAAAAAACCGGGACGGAAAGATGTATATCGATTTCCTGCAGAATCGTCCCGGAGCAACGATAGCCGGCCCTTATTCACTGCGGCCTAAGCCAGGAGCAACGGTTTCGATGCCCCTGCACTGGGATGAAGTAAAGAAAGGACTTTCTATGAAGGATTTTACAATTTTTAACGCTGTAGCCCGTCTTAAGGAGGTTGGTGATATTTTCAAACCCGTTCTGGATGAAGGGATAGATCTGGAAAAAGCATTAGGAAAACTTCAGGCGCTAAAGGAAAAATAGATCGCAAAGGTGAAGGTAATAGCATCAATCAGATACTCTTTTAGCTTTTTGTGCCTTTAAGTCGTATAATTTCATTTGTTATGGCTTCTTTTTCTGTTTTGGATTTCGTTAGTTTGATTGCCAGTTCGTAATGTTTTATCGCTTTATCAATATCAGTGGCTGCATACAGGTAACCCAGTAATTGGTGGTAATAATTGATTTCTACAAGGTTTAGCTTTTCGGCTTCAACAATAGCTTTTTCGTGATTATAAACCTTAGCAAAAGCAAATATTCTGTTTAATGCGGTTATGGGAGAATATTCTATCTGAATAAGTTGGCTATATAAATGCAATATGTGATGCCACTTATTTTCATTTTTTAGTGTTGTGTGCCAGTAAGCAATGCCTGCTTCCAAATGATATTTTGATATTTCGTTTCCATTGCAAGCTCTTACCAAATAGTAATTGCCTTTTTCAATCAGCAACTGATCCCATAAGTTCTTATCCTGATCTTCAAAAAGAATCACTTCACCTTTATTATTTAATCTGGCTTCAAGCCTTGAACTTTGAAAACACATTAAAGCAAGTAAAGCGTTTGCCTGGAGAGTATTAGTCAATTGATTTTCTGTTAAGACCAAAGCTAACCTGACCGCTTCAGAGCAGAGCTCTTTTCTGATAAACTGATTGTTTGATTTCGAAAAGTAACCCTCGTTAAACAGTAAATACAGGGATTTTAAAACAGAATCTAATCTTGACTGTATTTCCGCTTTAGGTAATGATCTGATTTCAAATTTATCGTTACGTAACTTATTTCTGGCTCTTTGCAAGCGCTTTTTTATGGTTTCAGTGTTTGTTAAAAAAGCATTGGCTATTTCTTCTACACTGAAACCACACAAGACTTGAAGAACCAAAGATATCTGACTTTCGGCTGAATTAGTTGGATTGCAAACAGCAAATATCATGGCTAACTGACTGTCTGCGATGTTTTGCTTATCATAGCTAAAGTCTTGTAACACCTCGTCGCTATTGGGCATAATAATCTCTTTCATTTTCCTTTCGTGAACCGACAGGTGTTTGAAATAATCCCTTGTTTTATTTTTGGCTACAGTGTAAAGCCATGCCGTTGGATTGTCGGGTATTCCGTTAATAGCCCAATTTTCAGATGCTTTAAGAAATGTTTCGCTGGTGATATCTTCGGCAATCCGAATGTTTTTTAAACCAAAATGACGGCATAAAACAGCCGTCATTTTTGAATATTCCTGCCGGAATAAGTGCGGTAAAAGATCGTTATGAGATTGTACCTTTTCCAACCTTAATCGCGTTTCAAAACTTCCCGGACTTCAATGTTTCCACCAACCTTGAAAATGGGGTTTTCTTTAGCCATCTCTACTGCTTCGTCAATAGTCTCTGCTTTTACAACTATGTAGCCACTGATAAATTCCTTTATTTCAGTGTACGGACCGTCGGTAATCACATTATCAGGTCTTACCGTTTTAGCGCTCCCCGGGATCGGTAAAAGCGTGTTGCCTTTGTCTACCAGTTTATTTTGGGCTGCAATGCCTGCTAACCAGTTCATTCTCTCCTGCATTTGTTCAGGTGAAGGTTTGAAGTCCGAAATGTCATTTAATCTGAAAATTAATGCGAATTCTTTCATTATCATAAATTTTTAATATTCATACCAATGACGATTGATATGTAAAAATGGGGACAACTTTTTTATATTTTTTTCAGATTAATTTTCAACAGCCTATAAGATTTCCCAGCTGAATGTAGTACCATAATCCTGTCAGATAGAATTTGAA
>DASWTL010000056.1:0-59369 GCA_036402155.1 Sphingobacteriaceae bacterium
CTTATTGTATCTGTAGTTTTTCCTATCTCCAGTAAGTAATTATTATTATCGGATTTAAAGGTGGACATCAGGACCCGATAGTTTAGCGTATCCTGCTCAACTACCCTTTCGGTAGTTAGAATAGTGTCTATAAAATAGTCCTTTTCAGTTTCTTCAAGGGCAATATATTCTTCTTTAAGCATGGTGTAACTACCATAACTTGCACCGCCTTCCAGATAAAAGTCGATGCCATCCCTTTCAATAATTTTCATTACCTTTTTCTGCTGTTGAGCCAGGTATGAATTAGTATACTGAAATGCAATACGCTCAATCAGAAAGGGCATCATAAGCACAAAGAACACCACAATGGCCATCTTTGATAACGTTATGAAAAATGTTAATTTGGTTATTAATTTCACGTCTGCTTTTTGATCTTGTATCCCAGACCCCTAACCGTTTCAAGCCAGTCAACCTGTCCGTAAGCACCCAGTTTTTTGCGGATATTCTTTATGTGGACATCAATGTAGTTTGAATCGTAGTCATCATCTGCAAAACTTCCCCAGATATGTTCACTTAATTGCATGCGGGTAAGAACCCGGTTCTTATGCAAAAGCATATAACTTAACAGATCGAATTCTTTCCTGGTAAGTTCAATTTCGTTCTCACCATGCAAAATTATGCGCTTCTGAAGATCCACATTAAATTCCCCCAGTGAAATGGCTTCCGTTTTAACACCAAACTTTCTTCTTGAGATAGCCTGCATCCGGGATTGTAGCTCTAGCAGGGAAAAAGGTTTTGGCAGATAATCATCGGCCCCCAGATCAAGACCCATAATACGGTCTTCTATATTTCCTCTGGCGGTAAGAATAATATATGCAGCATCGGGATTATACTTTTTTGCCTTTTCGAGTAGTTTCAGGCCATCCATATCTGGCAGGCCAAGATCAAGAAGTATAAAATCATAAAGGGTCATTTCAAGCTTTTCTAAAGCTTTAGAACCGTTATGAGCAAGGTCGCAAAGGTAAAAGGCCTTCTTTAAGAAAGCCTCCACTTCATATGCCAATGTTTTTTCGTCTTCAACGATCAGTACTTTCAAAGCAAAATATTAAAACTGGTAATAAACGCTTAAGTTAAAAAATGATCTTGGCTTATTTGAACCTTCAGAAAACTTTTTGCCTAAAAAAGAGGCCTGATAGCTTGCCTCCAGGCTGTAATTAGCCCGATTATAAGCTATTGGCAAGGTTAAACCATAAGACATTATATCAAAGCTTGTTGTTTCAACCGTGGTAGTTTCAGTCTGTGGCTGAGGTTTTGGAAATAACGGATCAAATAATCCTTGTCGCCGTTTTCTTTCTACGGTATACGTTTCGTAGTATCTGCTGGACCCGCCGATAATAGATACTGACGGTTCGAGAGAAATATAATCTTTCTCGGTAATACTTCCCAGATCAATAAGTTTAGAACTATTGAACGATAAAAAAACATCACTCTGATTACCGAATACGTAATCAGCGCTTAAACCTGTTTTAAAAACATTAAAATCATAGTTTAATACGCCGCTTAATGTATTTTCATTGGCTGTTTGTAGCAAAGGAGAGTTTTTTTCATAAAAAGACCGCGTATAGCTCAGATCGGCCTCCAGGTTTTCAGAAAGATTGAAATTAAATCCGCCTGACAGGTCTACAGCTGAAATTCCATTACCATAATTAAGTAATTTTAGTGCTGAAGCTGAGATATAAAATCCGCTTTTAAGCCTATATCCCGCATAAGAAAGCATATAGGGTAATTTTTCATCTGTAGACTGCCCATAATAATTGGCGGTGTTGCCATATATAGCAGCTAATGTCAACGAGGATGTTTTAGTAGAATCCTGCTGGGCGAAACCCGGAACAAAAGTTCCACATAATACAATTAAACTAAGTAAATACTTCATAAATGGTTATTATCCTAATTTTCCTAAACCTCTTTTAATATTTCCAACCGGCTTTTTAATATTGGGTTTTACTCTTACAGGAGGCTTAATTTTAATCCGGTCACCCACTGCTGCAGGCTTTATTTGTCGTCTGGATTTAGGAACTTCTTTGATTTCAGGCTTTTCTGAAGGTTTCTTTTCAGGCTTTGCAGCAGGTTTTTTAGGTACAGAATCTAAAGCGAATTCAGTTTCATAAGATTTTAAGGACGCGCTGCCATTACCGGCCGTTGCTGCTAAAGGCAACAGAGCTGCAAACAATGCAATCATAAACAACCGGTATATTATATTGGATTTCATTTTTACAAAAATAAAGAAAGTTTGCCTCGTGCGGGAGGCAAACAATCATAGATGTGTGTTTTATTTATATATAGTGAACCGCTTAAAGGATTCCAAGTCCGGCCGTACCACGAACTTTGGCTCCAACTTTAGGACGGTTAAGTTGCACATCAGCACCTACTTTTGCTCCTCCGTTAACCTTTGCAGGGCGGGTTGCTTTCGCAGGTTTTCTATCACCTTTGCCTATTTTAACTTTTGCATCTGCATCTAATATTGCACCATCTGCCGCTTTGCGTTCAGCTTTGGCAGCTTCCCTGGCGGCTTTCGCCTCTTCTTTGGTCTCTTTCAATAAAGTTTTTCTGGCTTCCGCTTCTGCCTTTACATCTGCAGCCACGCTCTGGCCATCATCTTTACGAGTTTCTGCTTCTGCTTTCACATCAGCCACAAAATCTCTTTGATCTTGCTTTCTGGCTTCACGAGCGGCTTCGCGGTCTGCTTTACGTTGTGCCCTGGCATCAGATGTATTATCTGTTACATTTACTGAGGCCTGAGATTTAGAAGATGCGGTTGCGCTCACTGCGTCTCCTTTTGCTCCAGCTTCCATTTCAGATTTTGCTACTGCACTTACTTCCGAACCATGGCTATTTTTTCTTTGCTTCTCAGCTCTCGGGCTTTGAGCAAACGCAGCTACTGAAAATAAAAGTGCTGCTCCGATTAATAGTTTAGTTTTCATAGTTGTGTATTTTAATAGTTATGTACTTTCGTTTTATTTGTGATTTACTGATACAAATTTGAAACAGTAAAATGAAGAGAACATGAATTTTTAAAATTATTTTTATTTTCTTCAACCATTTAATTTTACATCCTTTACTAATTATTACTCAAAAGTATCCCGCCAGCATGAAGGGAAAATGAAGAACTAAAAAAATTTTAAACTTTATTCTCTTTACTAAATTACTACTAGGGATATTTAAACTGACCCATTATGAAGATAGCTGCTCACAGATCAATTTTTACCAGTCTTATTATTGGCTATGCCTTTTTATTTGCGGGTTGTTCCTCTAATCCATATGCAAGAACAAATAAATCTTATAAAAAGCAGGTAAAAGAGTTTGCACGCACGTTAAGGCAGATCCCTCCGACAAATCCCGGTGAAACAAGCCTGCAAAGCGGCGACTATTGGGTAGGGGCAACTAATCTCAATATGCGCAAACCGAATTTTGTGATCATCCATCATACTGCGCAAAAATCCACAGAGCAAACTTTAAAAACATTTACCACCCCCAGAACACAGGTGAGTGCACATTATGTAATAGGCAGGGATGGAAAAGTTTATCATATGCTAAGTGATTATTTACGTGCCTGGCATGCAGGCACCGGGAAGTGGGGCAATACAAGTGACCTAAATTCATCATCAATTGGTATTGAACTTGACAACAATGGATTTGAACCTTTTGCTGATGCTCAGGTAAACAGTCTGTTACAGGTATTAACACTTCTTAAGAAGACACACAGTATCCCGGCAGCTAATTTCATAGGGCATTCTGATATTGCTCCGGGACGTAAAGTAGATCCAAATCCCACTTTCCCGTGGAAAAAGCTTTCAGAAAATGGGTTTGGGTTATGGTATGATGAGGTACTTGCCGACAGCATTCCTGAAAACTTTAATGATCAGGAAGCATTGCGGATAATTGGCTACGATACAAAAAACCTGGAAGCAGCTATTAAATCATTTCAGATACACTTTATCCAAAAAGATATTACCGGAATACTTAACGATGAAGAAAGAAAAATCCTTTTCAACCTATACCGGAAATACCTGTAATAAATACTTCTAGTGTTTTTGGCCTTTTGCCCAGGCATCCTTTAATGTAACGGTCCGGTTAAATACCAGATTGTCCGGTGATGAGTCTGTATCCAGGGTAAAATAACCTTTGCGAATAAACTGATAGGCTTTTCCTGGTTCTGCTTGCTCCAGATCAGGTTCAATAAAGGCATTGCGAATAACCTGAAGACTGTCCGGATTAATATATTCCTTAAAGTCCCCCTCTTCATTTGATGGATCTTCAACCTGGAACAACCTGTCATACAATCTTATTTCAGCTTGTTTAGCGTGGGGAATACTTACCCAATGGATTGTGCCTTTTACATTAATACCACTGGTATCATTACCACTTTTTGACTCAGGAATATATGTGCAATGGATTTCGGTTACTTCTCCGTTCTCGTCTTTAACAAAATTTTCGCACTTAATTATATAAGCATGTTTTAAACGTACCGAAAGCCCGGGACCAAGCCTGAAGAATTTCTTTGCGGGCTCCTCCATAAAGTCGTCACGCTCTATCCACAGTTCACCACTGAACGGGATTGTTCGTTCTCCTTCGCCACCTTCTACCTCGGTATTATTTTCTCCATGCAACATTTCCTCCTGTTCCTTCGGATAATTGGTTATCACCAATTTAACAGGGTCAAGTACTGCCATACGGCGCCATGCCGTTCTGTTCAGCTCTTCACGCACACAGAATTCAAGCAAACCCACATCAATTAAATTCTCCCGTTTTGCCACGCCTATCCGATCGCAAAACTCACGTATACTACCCGGTGTATATCCACGCCGGCGAAAACCGCTTAATGTGGGCATACGAGGGTCATCCCAACCACTTACAAAACGCTCATTTACAAGCTGTAACAGCTTGCGTTTACTCATAATGGTATAACTGACATTTCCTCTGGCAAACTCATATTGTTTAGAAGGGAAAAGACCCAACTGCTCAATAAACCAGTCGTACAACGGGCGGTGGGGAACAAACTCAAGAGTACATAAGGAATGTGTTATCCGCTCAATCGCATCACTTTGACCATGGGCAAAATCATACATGGGGTAAATACACCATTTATTTCCTGTACGGTGATGATGGGCGTGCCTGATACGGTACATGATTGGATCACGCATATGCATATTAGGTGAAGCCAGATCAATTTTGGCCCTGAGAACTTTCGCCCCATCAGGATACTGGCCGTTCCTCATCTCTTCAAATAATCTTAGATTTTCTTCAACACTCCTGCTTCGGTATTGGGTTGGAACACCGGGTTCTGTTGGCGTGCCTTTTTTATCGGCTATTTCTTCGGGTGAGCTGTCATCTACATAGGCCAATCCTTTTTCAATCAAACTTGTAGCAAAACCATACATTTGGTCAAAATAATCGGAAGTATATAATTCTTCATCCCATTCAAAACCCAGCCACCGGATATCATTTTTTATACTTTCAACATATTCAGTGTCTTCTGTTACAGGGTTTGTATCGTCAAACCTGAGATTGGTTTTACCATTATACTTTTGAGCAATACCAAAATTCAGACATATCGCTTTAGCATGCCCGATATGAAGATATCCATTAGGCTCAGGCGGAAACCTGGTAAGAACACGGCCATCGTTCTTTCCGGTTTTAAGATCTTCTTCAATGATCTCCTCTATAAAATTCAGTGATCTCTCCTCGCTCATCTGCTGGTTGGTGTTTGTGTAAAGTTTGCAAAAATAGCAAAAATTAAGCTTAGCGCATGCGAACCATTAAGATCTGAAGATTAAGCATTTTTCTTCGTATTTTTGAACTGTAGCTATGACAAGTAAATTGAAACGCCCCATACGTGTTCTGGTGGCTAAAGTAGGCCTTGATGGTCATGACCGCGGTGCAAAGATTATTGCCACTTCACTTAGAGATTCAGGTATGGAGGTTATTTATACAGGTTTACGTCAGACTCCGGAGATGGTGGTAAATGCTGCACTTCAGGAGGATGTTGATGCCATTGGTGTTTCCATACTTTCCGGAGCACACATGACCGTATTTCCCCGTATTATAAATTTAATGAAGGAAAAAGGGATTACGGATGTTTTGGTAACCGGGGGCGGCATAATTCCTGATAATGATATGAAAGAATTAAATGCAATGGGAGTGGGTAAATTGTTTGCACCTGGCGCAAATACCCGGGAAATTGCAAAATATATTACTGATTGGGTAGAAGTAAACAGAGATTTTTAACTGTTTAATTAAAGAGCCTCAACACATGTATCAAAACCTGCTTGTCGAAAAAAGAAATCGCACTTTATACATTACGATAAATCGTGAGGATAAGCTTAATGCATTGAATGTTGAGACCCTAAATGAGTTAAACTTAGCCTTTACAGATGCCTTAAATGATGATCTGGTGCGAGGTATAATTATTACAGGCTCTGGAAAAAAAGCATTTATTGCGGGAGCGGATATCAAAGAATTCGCATCATACTCTGAAGAAGAAGGTCGTCAACTGGCTGAGGAGGGACAAAATAAAGTTTTTGATGTTATTCAAAACAGCAACAAGACAGTTATAGCCGCCATCAATGGGTATGCCCTGGGTGGTGGATTAGAGCTTGCATTGGCCTGTCATATCCGTATTGCCTCAACCAATGCATACCTGGGATTGCCGGAAGTAACGCTTGGGCTTATTCCAGGATACGGAGGAACTCAACGGCTTGCGCAGTTGGTGGGAAAAGGAAAAGCACTTGAAATGATACTAACCGGAGATATGATAAATTCTTCAGATGCTCTGAATTCAGGATTAGTTAATCATGTTGTTGAACCGGACCAACTTATTGAAAAAGCTGATGACATCATGCTGAGAATTATAAGCAGGTCGCCTTTAGCAGTAGCAGCCGCAATTAAGTCAGTAAATGCAGGATTTTTACCGGACACTAATGGTTACGAGGTAGAGATCGAACAATTTGCTAAATGTTTTGGAACAGCTGATTTTAAAGAAGGGGTTTCAGCGTTTTTGGAAAAAAGGAAACCTGATTTTAAGTAAGCGATTGGAGAAACTTTTCCTTTTTAAATTTATAACTATATTTAGAACATAAAGGAACTAATAGCACCCGATTTCCTTAAAGCAAGCATATCGCTCGATGAAGAAAATTTTAATTATAGATGACGAAATTAATATTGGATTATTAATATCCAAATTCCTAACCAGAAATGGTTTTGAAGTCACTACCTCAACAAGCGGATCATCCGCTTTTGAACATCTTGCAAAAGAATCTTTCAACCTGGTTTTATGCGATTTTAGACTCGAGGATACTGATGGAAGGGAGATTCTGCGGAAGATTAAAAAAGAATATCCCAGCACAGGAGTTATTATTATCACCGGTTATTCTGATATTAAGTTGGCTGTCGAGCTTATTAAAATGGGCGCCTATGATTATATAACCAAGCCTCTTTATCCGGATGAAATTTTAAATACAATTAATAAAGCCATTGAAACACAGGAAGCATTAAATACCACGTCCGCTTCCCCGGAGCCATCAAAGCGTGAGCGAAATAAAGAATTTGTTGCAGAAGAATTTGTTATCGGCCAGAGTCCCGCTTCAAAAGAACTGATGCGGCAAATTGAGCTGGTGGCACCCACAACGTACAGTGTAATATTAATTGGTGAAAGCGGAACCGGAAAAGAATCTGTTGCAAAAAGTATCCATGATAAAAGCCCACGCAAGGACAAACCATTTATTGCAATGGATTGTGGGTCCTTAACCAAGGAACTTGCCGGAAGTGAATTTTTCGGCCATGAGAAAGGTTCTTTTACCGGCGCCTTATATACTAAGATCGGACATTTTGAAATGGCAAATGGCGGCACCTTGTTTCTTGATGAGGTAGGGAACTTGTCTTACGACATTCAAGCTGCACTTTTAAGAACCGTTCAGGAGCGAAAAGTGAAACGGATAGGGAGCACTAAGGAAATAAACCTGGATGTTCGCCTGATCGTAGCTACAAATGAGAACCTTAATGAAGCCATTCTGAAGGGACGGTTCAGGGAAGATCTATACCACCGGTTTAATGAATTTGGAATTAACTTACCACCACTCCGGGAACGGGGCAAGGATATCATGATATTTGCTGAAAATTTTTTAAAAGCCGCAAACCAGGAACTAAACCGCAATGTGGAAGGATTTTCAGATGAAGTTATAGAATGTTTCCTTACCTACAATTGGCCGGGAAATGTACGCGAACTAAAAAATGTCATTCGTCGTGCCACACTTTTATCTGATGGAAATCTTGTTCAGCTTAAAGCATTACCTCTCGAAATCTCCAATTATACAAGGGTGTCAGCCTTAGAACCTAATTCAGATCAAGCTATTGCACCAACTGAAAATAAGCGGGATCTTAAAAACGCTGCGCTCGAAGCGGAATATGACACTATTCTTCAGGTCCTTAAGGAAGTGAAATTTAATAAAACCAAAGCTGCTCAAATTTTAAACATTGACCGTAAGACTCTTTACAACAAGATGAAGGCAATAAATCTGGAATAAACCCGCCATATAACTTCTTTATTAACGGCTCATATTGAGCAAATCAAACCCCAATATGTAGATTTAATTACCGGTGAAAAATTTTGCAAGTTATAGCACTTCCTTAAAAAAGACAAAAACATGTCTGATTCATCAGTTTTAACCGTGAAGTACAATAGATCCGTTAGTCTTAATAATGTTTTGACATTTACTTATCACGGACTTATTATTGCTATAACTAATCGCTAAGTTTAATGGATTAACCAGATGACGCTTATAAAAATATTGGTTGTTAATGGAAATGAAGATGATTTTATAATTATCAAAAATCTACTGGCAAATATTCCACATACCAACAATTATATTTTGTATTCCTGCGATAGCTATGAAAATGCTATAAACTCAATGCTAAAATCGCAATATGATTTATATATGGTATTTTACCATTTAAAGTCACATAAGGGTATTGAATTGTTAAATGAAGCAATAAAGTCAAATGTTGCTGAGCCAATTATAATTATAAATGAAACTGATGATTATTACGCCGATGAAGACGCCCTAAAAAAAGGGGCTTCTGCATACCTGAGCAAAGGAAATCTGGATGCCTACTCCCTCGATCGCACAATCAGATATGCCCTGCACCAGCAAAAAAATCTTCAGAGAATAAAAGAAAGCGAAAAAAAATTCCGCACCATCTTTGAGAAATCGCCTGACCCTATCTTAATAACTGATGTCTCCGGCAATATCCACGATATTAATCCGGCAGGTGAGAAATTCTTCGGCTCACTGCGCGTGAATATTATGAAAAGAAATGCCCTAAGTTTGTATAAAAATCCAGCGGACAGAGAAGTTTTCATTTCTCAAATAGAACAAAGGGGCTCTGTAAGCAATTTAATAATACCCCTTATTGCCGCAAATAATGAAGTTAAGATCTGCGTTATATCTTCTTTTTTACAAATATCACAGCATGGTGATAATGAATTGTTTCATACGGTAATACATGATATAACTCATTTCAAAGTCCATTCCGGTCCCGCTCAACCTATTAATTCTGCTTAATCTAAGGGATTCGTTTTCCTGGTTTCGTTATAATCTGCGTTTAAGCATTTTATTGATTTCAAACCTTGTATATTGTACCGTGTTAAGCTATCACCTACACACTTAATATGCCCGTATTTAATTATAAGCAACGTCATAACATTTTACTAATCATATTAATTATTCTTGGATGTGCGATATTATATTCCATGCGGACTATAGCGGGCGCATTGTTAAGTACAATTATTTTTTACGCAATATTCCGTCCTGTATTTTTTTTCCTTACAGAAAGATGGAATTTTAAAAAGATCCCTGCCACCATTGTTATAATCCTGCTTTCACTTATAATTCTGGTTCTTCCTTTTCTTACCTTATGGTTATTGGTTATAGATAAAATCGCTGAATTTCAGGCTGATCCTATGCGTATTCAATACCTGATTGCCAAAATAGATGCATTCATAGGCTCATATATAAGTCAGCCACATTTTATGGAAAATGCACTAAAAAATGCTGATAAATATATCAGCGATCTTTTTCCTTCTATTTTAACTGCAGCAGCCGATATATTACTTGGACTGGCTGTAATGTATTTTATGCTATACTTCATGTTTGTACAACGTGAAGAATTTGAGAGCGCCCTCTTAAGATATGCCCCTTTCAGGGAACAAAACTCACTTAAGTTTGCCAGTGAACTTCGGAATATTACATTCTCTAATGTATTAGGGCAAGGATTTATCGCGGTAGTTCAGGGTTCTTTACTAAGTATTGCATTTTTTATTTTTGGAATTAACGATGCCATATTTTGGGGTGTGATTACCATATTTCTGTCGTTTCTTCCCATTGTTGGAGCTCCCATTGTTTTTATCCCTGCAGCAATAATTGAGTTAGCAAATGGAGATAAAACTGCCGGCATAGGCTTGCTGCTTTTTGGCTTAATCATTATCACAAATATTGATAATGTGATTCGTTTTGTAATTGCTAAAAGGGTTGCTGATACTCATCCACTTATAACAATAATTGGGGTAGTTATAGGCATTCCGGTATTCGGTATATTAGGCCTGGTCTTTGGTCCCTTATTGCTTTCTTATTTCTTCCTTACCATACGAATATATGAAACAAGTAAGCTGGCTTCAGAGAGACTTGATCGTATTAAATCAGCCGAGGAGGAGTAATTTTCTAAAACAGTTGCACCTTTAAGTTTGTATATTATTTAGAACATTAATTTTTTGTTAATTAAACTTTAGAACCATGAATGATAATTCAAAATTATTAGTAGCATTATTAGCTGGTGTAGCTGCAGGTGCAGCTCTTGGAATTTTATTTGCTCCGGATAAGGGTACAGACACTCGTGATCGTTTAACTGATGCATTGCGTAACTTAGGCGACACCATACGTGATCGGGCTGCTGAGGAAATTGAAGGGCTTAGCGACCTTAAAGAGCGCGTTGTTGAAAACGTTAAAACCAAGTTTAAAGGTGCTGAAAGTTCTGCAAATGGCAGTATGGATAATGCAACTTCTAAAGCTGAATCATATACAAGCTAAAACCGCCAACGGTAGATATTCCTCATGAAGCAAGAAATAAGCGATTTAATTGATAAAACAAAAGAATACGTTAACGTACGTGCTGAAATTCTGAAGCTTACAGCTGCAGAAAAAACTTCTAAAGCAATAGCTGCAGCTGTGGTAGGAAGTATTTTATTAGTATGTGGTGTATTTGCCCTTTTGTTTTTAAGCTTTTTTGCCGGCTATTATATCTCGGAAAAAATGGGAAGTTCTTCAATTGGCTTTCTCATGGTAGCCTTGTTTTACATCATTATCGGACTTATCGTATTTTTTACAAAAGCCAATATGATAGAAAAACCCATTATCAATAGCGTTGTAAAAAGTTTTTTTAAACAAAATACTGATGAGAATGAAAACCCCGATTGAGAATATAGATACGCTCCGTTCAGAACTTCTACGTCTAAAAATGCAGCAATACCAGCTTGAGCATTCCATGCGTGAGGACGTTAAAGCAATAAAAGATACTTTTAAATCGCCACTTA
Organism: Sphingobacteriaceae bacterium; assembly: GCA_036402155.1. Classification (GTDB taxonomy): domain Bacteria; phylum Bacteroidota; class Bacteroidia; order Sphingobacteriales; family Sphingobacteriaceae; genus DASWTL01. The sequence continues at coordinate 11,621 of DASWTL010000056.1, forward strand.
AGTTTTTGGGGATCGGAAAAGAAAAAGCGCTTACCGGCAGTAATGAGGAAGATTGGGTTACAGGTGCATTGCGTATTGGGCTTCCATGGGCAATAAATGCATTGATGTTTAAGCGATCTGGTATTATTATTAAAAGCCTCGTTACCTTATTTTCTCAAAAAGCAGCCGGTAAGGTCAATAAAAACACCTTAACTAATCTGGTTGAAATGGCAACTGATTTTGTAAAAGGTTTTAAGTTTAAAGATGCTAAAAGCAGACCGATCCATCACAGTGATTATGGGATACCTCCTGACAGTGAAACCTATTAACTAACTGTTTATCCAGCTCAGGCTGGCTTACTTAGAAAATCGGCATAAGCGAGCTTGATACCTTCACTTAAGCTCACTTTATGCTGCCAGCCGCGAGCATGCAGTTTTGATACATCCATTAATTTCCGTGGGGTTCCATCGGGTTTAGTGGTATCAAACTCCAGTCTGCCATTAAAACCTACCAGGTCTTTAACAAGCAAGGCAAGATCCTTAATGCTGATATCAACCCCGGTGCCTACATTTATAAGGTTAGGCTCATCATAATTAAGCATCAGATAAAGACAAGCATCGGCCAGGTCATCAGCAAATAGAAACTCCCGCTTAGGAGCGCCGGTTCCCCAAATAGTAACATACTCAGCTCCGGAAATTTTTGCTTCGTGAAATTTGCGAATCAATGCAGGCAGTACATGTGAATTTTGAAGATGATAATTATCATTATACCCATAAAGATTGGTTGGCATAACTGATACATAATTACATCCATATTGATCGCGGTAAGCATCGCACATTTTAATACCTGCAATCTTTGCAATAGCATAGGGCTCATTACTTGACTCAAGAGGCCCGGTAAGTAAGTATTCTTCTTTTAAAGGCTGAGGGGCCAATTTTGGATAGATACAACTTGAACCCAGGAACATCAGTTTCTTAACTTCATTTAAATAAGAGTTATGTATGATGTTATTTTGAATGCATAAATTATCATATAAAAACTCAGCCCTGTACGTGTTATTCGCAACAATACCACCCACTTTTGCAGCAGCCAGAAAAATATATTCCGGCTTTTCATCAGTAAAGAATTTGGCCACATCTTGCTGGATTCTTAAATCCAGTTCTGAAGATGTTCGGGTTACAATATTCTGATATCCATCTTTCTCCAATCTTCTCACAATGGCTGATCCAACCATTCCCCGATGACCTGCAACATATATCTTTGCGCTTTTTTCCACTTTGTTTTGCTTTCGGCACCAAAGATAAAAGTATTTTTGCCCTTTAATAGTTTCTATGGGTAAAGATAAGTTAAGACGGTTTGCAGAAATATCAACATTTGATAATGTTTTGCAGCTTGATGAGGGTAAAGAATTAAAGGGGAGCTGGAGCAGAACGCAATTTGGAGATGACCATCCAATAATCCTTGAACTGGCATGCGGTAAAGGTGAGTATACGGTTAACCTCGCCAGGTTGTTTCCGGATACGAGTTTTATAGGGCTTGATTATAAAGGTAATAGGATATGGCGGGGAGCGAAAACTGCAATTGAAGAAAACATTAAAAATGTTGCATTCCTAAGAATTCAGATAGAAAATATACTTGACTATTTTGCTGAAGGTGAAGTTTCAGAGATATGGATAACTTTTCCGGATCCGCAGCCTCAATTGAGTCGTGAAAAAAAACGGTTAACATTTCCTGGCTTTCTTGCAAAGTACAGGCGGATACTTAAACCGGGCGGAATGATGCACCTGAAAACTGATAATGATGCGCTTTACAAATATACTTTAGAAAAAATTGAAGAACATCATTTACATCTTCATTGTAGTACCGCAGATCTGTACCATTCTGAATATGTAAATGAGGTTTTATCCATAAAAACCTATTATGAGAAGAAATATCTTCAATCAGAAAAAAACATAAATTACATCAAATTTAGTTTTGATTAATGGATAGAGATAACTTTTATGACAGTGTATATCAGGTTGCCCGGCTTATTCCTAAAGGAAGAGTAACATCTTACGGAGCTATAGCCGCTTATCTAGGAACCAAAGGCTCTTCCCGAATAGTTGGCTATGCCATGAATGGGGCATATTCAGTATTTCCGCCGGTACCGGCGCACCGGGTGGTTAACAGAAACGGTATGTTAACCGGAAAACACCACTTTGGTTCTGAAACTATGATGCAACAACTTTTAGAAAACGAAGGTGTTCAGGTAGTGGATGATCAGGTAGTGGATTTTCGTAAATTGTTTTGGGACCCGGGGAAGGAGTTATTGTAAAAGTTTTGAGTTTGAAGTCCCAAGTTCTGAGTACTCAAACAAATATGAACATCATGGGCACATTAAAAGATTTATTAGCTTATCAGAAAGCGTTTTCTTTAGCAATGGAAATATTTGAATTATCAAAACATTTCCCAAATGAAGAAAAATATAGCCTCACAGACCAAATTAGGCGAAGTTCACGATCAGTTAATGCAAATCTAGCTGAAGCGTACAGAAAACGCAGATATCCCAATCATTTTGTAAGTAAACTATCTGATGCAGATTGTGAGAATGGCGAGACACAAACTTGGTTAGAATTTGCTTTTGCTTGCCAATATATATCCAAAGAAAGATATGATTTATTATATGCGCAAAGCGAAGAAATCGCAAGACTACTGGTATATATGATGAATAATCCTGGAAAATTTTTAATAAAAGCAACATTGAATCATGACGGAAACTCCAAACCCTAAACTCTTAACTCCAAACTTAACCCGTTGCCTCTGGCCCGGCACTGATCCCCTTTACATAAAGTATCATGATGAGGAATGGGGAAAAGAGGTTCATGATGACAGGGTACTATTCGAATTTCTTATTCTTGAATCAGCGCAGGCAGGTTTAAGCTGGATAACTATTCTCAGGAAAAGGGAAAATTATCGTAAAGCGTTCGCAAACTTTGATCCGGTGAAGGTTTCCAGTTTCACTTCGGAAGACGTTGAACGACTGATGCTTGATGCCGGTATTATTCGTAACAGATTGAAAATCCTTGCGGCCATTAACAATGCTAAATTATTTCTTGAAGTACAAAAAGAATTTGGGTCCTTTGACAAATACCTCTATTCATTTATGCCAGATGGGAAGCCGATAAAGAATATTATTACCCGCCAGAATGAAGTTCCTGCGAGAACAGAAATTTCTGATGCTATTTCAAAAGATATGAAAAAACGTGGCTTTAAATTTTTTGGTACCACCATTTGTTATGCACATATGCAGGCTACCGGCATGGTAAACGACCATATTTTGGAATGTTTTTGCAGGTAATAGGCAGATTTCAATAGCGTTATAATGGTTACTAATAAGGGACTATTAACTTTGACATGTAATTTATTGCTCTTGATTTAAGCCAACAAATATTATATTCATAAATAGAAATGACATTGCTGATTTGCAGGCTTATACCAAATTGCAATCTCATTACTCATATCTCAATACTCATATCTCCATTTAATGAAAAAATTATTCCTTTTAGACGCATTTGCTTTAATATACAGGGCCCATTTTGCTTTAAGTAAAAGTCCGCGCTTTACTTCCGCCGGATTGAATACCTCTGCTATCATGGGCTTTACCAATACATTGCTTGAAGTGATCCGTAAAGAAAACCCAACACATATGGCTGTTGTATTCGACACGGATGCGCCTACAGAACGACATACTGACTTTACCGAATATAAAGCGCATAGACAAGCTATGCCGGAAGATTTAGCCCTGGCTATCCCTTATGTTATCCGCCTGATTGAGGGCTTCAGGATACCGGTAATTACGTCTGATGGTTTCGAGGCAGATGATATCATCGGAACCTTAGCAAAAAAAGCAGAAAAGGCTGGATTTACTGTGTACTGTATGACTCCGGATAAAGATTTCGGACAACTTGTTTCAGATCATATTTTTATTTACAAACCCGCACGGATGGGGAATGGAATGGAAATACTAGGAGTAAAAGAGATACTTGACAAGTGGGAAGTAGAACGTGTTGACCAGGTAATAGATATTCTGGGATTATGGGGAGACGCTGTTGATAACATCCCGGGGATACCGGGAATTGGTGAAAAAACTGCCAAACTGCTTATTAAACAATATGGATCAATAGAAAATATTATTGCAAACAGCCATGAGCTGAAAGGAAAATTACGCGAGAATGTAGAGACTTACGCCGAGCAGGGGATTGTTTCTAAAAAACTGGCAACTATTATGCTTAACGCTCCTGTAGAACTTGATGAAGAAGCATTACTCCTGGAGACTCCAAACCGCGATGCGCTGGAGCCTTTATTCGCAGAGCTTGAATTCAGAACCTTAGGAAGGCGTGTTTTTGGAGATGGCTTTAATGTTTCGGAGATTAAAGCTACTACAGTTTCCCACCAGATGGACTTATTTGGCAATCCGGTAGACATTGTGCATACAGAAAGCTATGCGGTTATAGAAAATCCGGCGCAGGGCCGAAATGCTGAAAACACACCTCATACGTATCACTTAACCGATACCGGTGAAAAAAGAAAAGAACTAATTGATTATTTAAATCAGCAAAAAGAATTTTGCTTCGATACGGAAACCACGTGCACTGATGCCAATGATTGTGAACTGGTGGGAATGTCGTTTGCTACTCAGGCAGGTGAAGCATGGTATGTGCCATTCTCTTCTGATCAATCTGAATGTCAATCGTGTATAAACGAGTTTAAAGAACTTCTTGAGAATGAGAGCATAGGAAAGATTGGCCAGAATCTTAAGTATGATATGCTGGTGCTGAAATGGTACGGAATTGAAATGCGGGGTGAGCTTTTTGATACCATGCTGGCTCACTATCTGCTTGACCCGGATTCGCGCCATAACATGGACCTTCTTTCTGAAAAATATCTTGGCTATACACCTATTACCATTAGTTCATTAATTGGTGGCAAAGGAAAAAACCAGGGTAATATGCGTGATGTAGAAATAGAAAAGATCAAGGAATATGCAGCAGAAGATGCTGATATTACCATGCAATTAAAGCAGGTTTTCGAACCTTTACTACAATCAGCAAATGCTTTTTCTCTTGCCCGAGAGATTGAAAATCCATTAATATATGTACTGACTGATATGGAACGGGAAGGGGTTAGAATTGACCCCATAGCATTAGGTGAATTTTCAGAACAGTTACGTATTGACCTGCACGCCCTTGAAAAATCCATTTATGAAAAAGCCGGCGTCCGGTTTAACATCGCTTCACCCAAACAACTTGGAGAAGTTTTATTTGAAAAACTACAGTTAGATCCTAAGGCAAAGAAAACCAAAACCGGACAATACCAAACAGGTGAAGACATACTTATGGCCCTGGCCAATAAAAGTGATATAGTTAAAGATATATTAGATTTCAGGCAACTTCAAAAACTGAAATCAACCTATGTGGATGCACTTCCGTTAATGATCAATAAAAAAACCAGCCGCATACATACATCTTACAACCAGGCTGTAGCTGCTACCGGAAGGCTTAGCTCAAACAACCCCAATCTTCAAAATATCCCAATCCGGACTGAAAGAGGCAGGGAAGTAAGAAGAGCATTTATTCCAAGAGATGAAAATCACATATTAATTTCTGCCGATTATTCACAAATAGAACTCCGTTTGATCGCTGAAATCAGTAAGGATGAGAATATGATGGAAGCGTTTTCTAAAGGTCTTGACATACATACTGCCACTGCTGCAAAAGTTTATGGCATTCCATTGGAAGAAGTGGATTCAACCATGCGCAGAAATGCAAAAGCCGTAAACTTTGGAATTATATATGGTCAATCAGCTTTTGGCCTTTCTCAAAGTCTCGGAATACCACGAAAGGAAGCTGCCGAAATAATTGAACAATATTTCACTCAATATTCAGGCATCAAACAATACATGAATGATACCATGAATTTTGCGCGGGAAAACGGATATGTTCAAACTATTATGGGACGGAGACGATATTTACGGGATATCAATTCGGCCAATGCAACGGTGCGGGGTTTCGCTGAACGAAATGCAATTAATGCACCAATACAAGGCTCGGCAGCAGATATGATTAAAATAGCTATGATAAAGATCCATAAGGAGATCAATGAGCGAAGATTACAATCAAAAATGACGATGCAAGTACATGATGAACTTGTATTTGATGTTCTCAGATCAGAAGCAGCTGTTATGAAAGAAATTATTGAAGAGAATATGAAGCATGCCATTAAAACAGTTGTCCCTATTGTTGTGGAGGTAGGGGAAGGAGAAAACTGGCTGGAGGCACATTAAGATTAGTCCTGTATTGAGTCTGGAGTCTTTAGTCAGGCTTGATATATACATTAATTAACAGGGTTTTACACATCCCATCTGATTTATAACGGTTACCTGATTTATGCGCACCGCCCTTATTTTTCTGTTATTGTTAATGAATTTCCGCTCGAATAGCCAGTCTTCAAAACAATATATTGAGCTTGCAGGAGATAATCAGATAAAATTTTTCTTTGATGAGCAATACTATTTGGTTGAAAAGGAATGCAAGTTTGTATCCATAGTACGGATATCTGCATTTAACAAACAAAAAAATATCTATGAAGGTGAGTTTACTGATTATGATCTGAATGGAAAAGTAATCCTGACAGGCAGTTATTTTGACGGTAAGAAACATGGCACGTTTAAATCTTTTTACCCTAACGGATTTTTAAATTGGCAGGGCCAGTATGAATCTGGTGAGCGGGCTGGAACCTGGAATTTTTATTATCCGGATGGAAAACCACGGAATATTCTTGAAATAAAAGAGTGTAAGGTTTATGTAATGCATAGCTGGGATGAAAAGGGCAAACAAACGATAAAGGATGGAGACGGTAAATTCATTCTGGATGAATATTTATCCGGCTTTAATGAACTAGGGTATGACGGATTCAGATATTCAGGAAAAGTAAAAAATGGCCTTCAGAATGAAGCATGGCTGATAGAATACATTTTTCCCAAAAATAAAAGAGAACATTTTCGTTCTGAACTTTACTCCAATGGTCAAATACTTATGCCTTTTGAATTAAATCAAGTAGTTAAATTTAATCAGGTTCCCCTAAGCAAGGTAATACCCGTAGAATATTATGATAATGCAGAAAAACTGATATCAAAAGAGTGTACAATAGATGACAATTCAGGTTTTACTATTTATCTTCAAAATAAATTGAATGCCGTATTCGATCTAGTACCTCTAACCAAAGCAGATTTAAAACCCGTAGAAATTTCACTTCATGTAAATGAAAAAGGGCAGTCATCCGGAATAAAGATCGAACAACAATTACCAACTGAGTTTTATGAAATCTTAAAAGTTATATTAGAAGACATCAGATATTGGATTCCATCACAAACAGCCGGAAAAATAATCGAAGATACTCTTCAAATAAAAATGAAGATCTATCAGGATAATAACGGGAAGCCGACATTTTCGTTACCTCAAATTATCAGGATCAGGGAAAAATAAACTATTATTTGCTCCCCAGAAGATCACCGAGGCCGCCAAACATATCACGGGTTGCAGCCTGCATTTCGGTTTGACTAACCTGTTCTGCCTGCTGCATAGCTTTATTAACCGCCACTATTAAAAGTTCTTCAAGTTCTTCCTTATCAGCAGATTTAAGAAACTCGGGATCTATGGTTATTTCAGAAACCTGTTTGTTTCCATTAGCTATAACACGAATTTTTCCTCCTTCAGCGTCACCAGTTACATAAATAGTATCCAGACGCTTTTTTATTTCTTCAGCCTTTTGCTGAGCTTCGAACAACTTATCAAACATAATTCTGCATTTTAATACGCAAAATTAACACTTTAACTACTGAAAAGTTCAGCAGGTTGTTCTTATAATATCAGGTGATAATGGTTTTGAGATAAATCCGCACACAGCTGAATATGTTTGGGAACGTAACTTATCCTTTTCATCAACAGACGAGGTTACAATAAATATGCGAATCTTCTTTTTTAAATCTTTATTCAATTGTTCAAACATGTCCAGAAAATCCCATCCATCAATAACGGGCATGTTCAAATCCAGAAGTATAACATCAGGTAAAGCAGTGGTGTCTTTGGAATGATCTCTTAAAAAATTAAGCGCTTGCTGAGCGTCTGTATAACTTTTATAGGAGTCAAACAAATTATGTTTCTCAATCATAATTTGCGCAATTCGCTGATGAATAGAATCATCGTCTATAATAAATACTTTACTCATGTTTGCTATAAAACGCTTATATGTATAATCATATAACTTTATGCATTGAATGTGCGATAAAGCAATGTGAGTTTGTACTTAAACAAACCATGAGCAACTTAACTAAAATTTATTATAACGGAAAATTTACTCAAAGTTTTCAGCAAACTACAATAGTGTTTAATATTCTACTAATCATCTGATGCCGTCTCGCCATTGCCGTAATAAGCACCACGGCGCACTACAGGCATACCCACCATTTTATACAACTCATCCAGCTGATGCAGACTTCCATTTGATAGATTTGTTAAAAGCACAATGGTAATATCTTTATTCAAGTCCCGCAGATATATATGTCTGAATCCATGCCACCAACCGGTATGATAAGCTACTTTATGATCGCCATCAATAAAAAGTCGCCATCCGTATCCATAGTTAAAATGCCCGCGTTCCATCTTGTTATGTGGTGTATAAGCAGAATCCAATGTTTCTTTCTTTAACAGCCTGCCATCACGTAACGCACGATCAAATAGAAAAAGATCCTGTACAGTACTATATACGCCCTTATCTCCTACAGGTCCATCCAGGAAATTTTGAACTACAGAATATCGCCAGCTTCCACGGTCATGCCCCACTACATCTACTGGAATCTTATCATATACTGCTTTTGAGTAAACTGCAGTATTTTTCATACCAATAGGCTTAAATATATTTTCCTGTAAGAAATCAGCGTATGATTTTCCGGTAACTTTCTCAATGATAGCTGCCAGAACCATATAATTGGAATTGTTATAATGGAACCTCACATCCGGAGCAGAATATCTTGCAGGTTTATTCTCAGCGATCAGGTTCATAACATCCATATTGGTAATCCCTTTACGCTCATCCTTCTTTTGCTTCTTCCACAAGCCATCAACAAAATAAACGTAGTTCATCATTCCAGATCGGTGAGTCAGAAGCAGCTTAACCGTAATTCCTTCATATGGAAAATTCGGAAAAAACTCGCGAACATCCTGATCTAAGCGTAATTTACCCTGTTCAACCAACAACAGAACTGCAGTAGAGGTGATGGGTTTACTTACAGATGCCAGCTCGAACTTTGAATTGATTTTAAGGCTATCCCTATGAAGATAATCGGCCCATCCTATAGCATTTTGATATATGATCTTGCCTTTTTTGGCTACCAATACATTGCCATTGAATCCCCGGTTCCGATGAAGCCGTTTCATAAACTCATCTATTCTCTTATCCGCCTTGGCATGATCGTATACCAAAGAAATACTATCTGCTTTCGGATCCCTTAATTCTTGTTTTTGGATTCGGGCCTCTTTTTTATTTTGTGTGCACGATTGGAATAAAAAAATAATTATTGAAGCCGCTATTATTATTTGAAAAAATCTCATCATTAATTACCAGGATCTATCTTAAAAAAGGTGAAATTATTAATTTATTACAACAGGCATTAAAAAGAGTTTTAAACACTTTCAAGTATCTGGCAAACATACCTTCTAATAAGTCACTGTTTCCTATCTTCCTTTCAGAGTTCCGACTAATACTCTATTTTTGCAAAAAATAATTATATTATGTCATATAGAATAGAGCATGATACCATGGGCGAGGTTCAGGTACCTGCCGAAAAATACTGGGGAGCACAAACAGAACGTTCCAGATCAAATTTTAAGATAGGTCCTGAAGCATCTATGCCCCAGGAAATTATTAAAGCATTTGCATATTTAAAAAAAGCAGCAGCATATACCAATACAGAATGCGGAATATTACCAGCCGAAAAACGAGACCTTATTGCCCAAGTATGCGATGAAATTCTGGATGACAAATTAACTTCCGAATTCCCGCTCGTAATATGGCAAACCGGCTCAGGCACGCAATCAAACATGAATGTAAATGAAGTTATTGCGAATCGTGCTCATGTATTGCAGGGAAATAAATTGGGTGAAGGAAAAACCTTTATCCATCCAAACGATGATGTAAATAAATCGCAGTCATCTAATGACACCTATCCAACTGCTATGCATATTGCAGCCTATAAAATGGTGTTAGATGTTACCATTCCAGGTGTTGAGCTGCTGAGAGATACCCTGAAATCAAAATCTGAAAATTTTAAGGATATAGTAAAAATCGGCCGGACACATTTGATGGATGCTACACCTTTAACATTGGGGCAGGAGTTTTCCGGTTATGTTTCTCAATTAAATCATGGATTAAAAGCGTTGAGAAATACTCTGGACCACTTATCAGAATTAGCCTTAGGAGGTACAGCTGTAGGAACCGGTATAAATACGCCCAAAGGGTACGATGTAATGGTTGCCGATTACATTGCCAAATTTACCGGCCACCCATTCAAAACCGCAGAAAATAAATTTGAAGCCCTGGCGGCACATGATGCCATTGTTGAATCCCATGGGGCTTTAAAACAGCTAGCTGTCTCGCTGATGAAAATTGCAAATGACATCAGGATGCTGGCATCCGGCCCCCGGTCAGGAATTGGTGAAATCCATATCCCCGAGAATGAACCTGGTTCATCTATAATGCCGGGCAAAGTTAACCCCACACAAAATGAGGCGTTAACCATGGTTGCCGCGCAGGTTATGGGGAATGATGTAACTATATCCATTGGCGGATCTAACGGGCATTATGAACTCAATGTTTTTAAACCGGTTATGGCGGCTAACTTTTTACAGTCTGCACGCTTAATTGGTGATGCCTGCAGATCTTTTAACGATAACTGCGCCATAGGCATAGAACCAGATTACAAGGGAATAAAAAAACATCTGGATAACTCGCTGATGCTTGTCACAGCCTTAAATCCATACATTGGATATGAAAATGCAGCTAAGATTGCTAAAAAAGCGCACAAAGAGAACAAGTCACTTCGTGAAGCGGCATTAGAACTCGGCTTGCTCACTAACGAGCAATTTGACGAATGGGTACGGCCGGAAGATATGATCGGCAGCTTGAAATAAGTGCATAATGTGTAGGAGCAGCGTAAAAGAGGGGAGGGCTAAATCATTTTGAAAAAGAGGATACATTATTCCTTGCTGATTGTATTTTGTCTTGTGGTTTTATCGTGTAAGTTTAATCCCAACTTTCAGGGTAAGGGCGTTGATTTTGTGCAGGGCACATGGCAGGAAGTAGATATGCCTTATCAAAAGCAATTGCTTCAACATACTCGTCACCATTTCAGGTTCACTTGTGATTCATTTTATGTAACCTTAGAAACTCACGCAAAGGTGAATACTTATCCTGATAGTTGTTATAACAACGGGGTATGGATAGAATATGCCAAGGGTGTTTATTTCAACCGTAATGATACTCTTGTCTTAAAAGGCACTTTTACGAAATCTAATTTCAAGCAAAAAATATCCGGCTGCTACAGAATTGGTGTTTATAATCCTGTATTTTTAATTAAAGGCAACCGTAATAGTGAACTAATGCTGCAAAATTTACAAAATCATGTTCCGGTAATTTTAAGGCTTAAAGAAAAAACATCCTGTGTTCCTAAACCATTAAATTAGCTCTATGAAATCGGCATTAAAAAGGGTTATACTGATAAGTTTATTATTTTATATACCCATTCAAACCTTTGCCTGGGCGCAGCTTGGTCACCGGATAGTGGGTAAAATAGCCGATAGCTATCTTAAAAACAAAACCCGTAAAGAGATTAAAAAGATTCTGGGAAATGAGTCAGTAGCAATAGCAAGCAACTGGGCAGACTTTATAAAATCTGAGCCTGCTTATAAATATCTTGATAACTGGCACTACTTTAACCTACCTGCAAATCTTGATCGCACTAACTTTTTTGCTTATTTAAGACAGGATACCTCCACTAATGCGTACACCCGAATTAAATTCTTAACCGCTGAACTTAAAAACAAAACATTACCCCAGGATAAGAAAGTAATGTATTTACGCCTTCTAATTCATCTGGCTGGCGATATCCATCAACCACTGCACACCGGCAGAAAAGAAGATCTTGGGGGAAATACGGTTAAACTTACCTGGTTCGGACAGCAAACCAACCTGCATCGGGTATGGGATGGTGATCTGATAGAATCTCAGCAATTGAGCTATACTGAGTATGCTAAATGGATTAACTTCCCAACCGAGGAACAGCGCCGAACTCTTCAGCGTGAAAATGTAAGTGAATGGGTTTATGACTCTTATAAAATTGCACAGAATATTTATACGGTAACCAAACCGGATTATAAACTGGGGTACAGGTACATCTATGATCATCTTCACACTGCTAATGAACAACTGCTTAAAGGCGGCATTCATTTAGCGGGTTTACTAAACGAAATCTTTGGATAATGAAACTACTGATGGTTTGTCTGGGTAATATCTGTCGCTCGCCGTTAGCACATGGTGTACTTGAGCACATGGTGAAAGAGCGTGGTTTAGACTGGGAAATTGATTCTGCGGGCACAGGCGACTGGCATGTTGGAGAAGCTCCGGACAAACGATCTATTGCTATTGCAAAAAAATATGGAGTTGATATTTCCAACCAATGCTGCAGGATTTTTAGGGTCGCTGACTTTGATGATTACGATCGCATCTACGTGATGGATAAAAACAATCTACTTGATGTGCTTTCATTAGCGCGAAGCGACCAGGACCGCACAAAAGTTACGTTGTTTTTAGGTACAGGTACTGTTCCGGATCCATATTACGATAATGATCAGTTTGAACCGGTTTATAAAATGATCGAAAAACGTTGCCGGGAGCTTATTGAAGAAGCGACTCAAATAAGTTAATTAGAAATCTTTGCGGTCACGCCACTTCTGAGATTTTCTGAAACCTCATTACTCTTTTTGTACTTTTGCCGCATGGCAGCTATGAAACCAGGACTCCCTAAAGGCACCAGAGACTTTTCACCAACAGAAATGGTGAAACGTAACTATATTTTTGATACAATAAGAACGGTATTTAAAAAATATGGATACCAGGAAATTCAGACCCCTTCCATGGAGAACCTCGCAACCCTTACCGGAAAATACGGGGATGAAGGAGATAAACTGATTTTCAAAATACTGAACTCCGGCGACTTTCTATCCAAAATTAATCCGGCGCAACTCACAACCCACAACTCACAACTCATAACCCCTGGTATTTCAGAAAAGGCTCTCCGGTATGATTTAACAGTACCTTTTGCACGATACGTAGTGATGCATCAAAATGATATCTCATTTCCATTTAAACGTTTTCAGATCCAGCCTGTATGGCGTGCAGATCGTCCGCAAAAAGGACGGTATCGTGAGTTTTATCAGTGTGATGTTGATGTTGTAGGGTCTGACAGCCTGCTAAATGAAGCGGAATTTGTTTTAATTTATGATGAAGCGCTATCATCCCTGGGATTAAAAGATTTTACGGTTAAGATTAACAACCGGAAGATCCTGTCAGGTATTGCCCAGATGCTGGGCAAACCGGAATTGATTATTGATATGACGGTAGCGATAGACAAACTTGATAAGATAGGCTTCGAGGGGGTTACCAAAGAATTGATTGAAAGGGGATTCACAACGGCGGATATCGAGAAGCTGCAACCTGTGATCTTACTTCAAGGCACCAATGAAGAAAAGTTGGAAAATCTAAAACGAGTATTAAAAGATTCAGAAACCGGCCTGAAAGGGATCGAAGAAATTGAAACCATCTTTCAATACGTTCACAATCTCACAACCGCCAACTCACAACCCACTACACGCCTTGAACTTGATATTACATTGGCCCGGGGATTAAATTATTATACAGGCGCCATTTTCGAGGTTAAAACAAATGAGGTGACTATGGGAAGCATAGGAGGCGGTGGCCGGTATGATGACCTTACCGGAATGTTTGGATTAAAAGGGCTAACCGGGGTTGGTATATCTTTTGGCGCCGATCGTATATATGATGTACTTGATGAACTTAAATTATTTCCTGAAAATACACAGTCCACAACCCACGTACTTATAAGCAATTTTGATCATGACGCAGAACGGTTTGCCCTGCCTTTACTCCAGCAATTAAGATCTAATGATATTGCCGCTGAATTATACCCATCTTCCACAAAATTAAAAAAACAATTAAGCTACGCAGATGACAAACGCATTCCCTATGTTGTACTAATTGGAAGTGAAGAAATTAAATCAGGAAAGTTAACCTTAAAAAATATGAAAACTGGAGAACAGCGCCAGGTTACTAATTATGAGTTAATTGAGCACCTTAAGACCAGCCCGGAATTATAATTCAATATTACATAACGTATAAGGTCTATATACAAAAAACCCCGGACCATGTTGACCATGTCCGGGGCGTTTTTATTATAGGGTTATTCGCAGACTTGTTTTAATTAAAAGCAAAAGGAAGATAAATACCTACAGAAATATTTCTGCCCAGGTTTAAAATATTCTCGTATTTAAGGCGACTTAAATGACTTACATAGTCCTTATCAAACAAGTTATTAGCCGCTATATTCAAGCGCAATGGCTGTTTATTAAGCATGAATGTAGTGCCTACTGATGCATTAACCAAGGTGTAGGCATTAGTAGAGGTTTCAAAAATATCAATACGATTTTGTTTGAATACATTTTCAAGTTCAATAGAAAAGTAGCTGTTCACCAGATTCCCTAATGTAGGTTCAATTCGCAACTCATTACGCAACTCAGCTGCCGGGATAAAAGGCAGCGGATTGTCTGTACCTCGATTCACACCCCTTGTGTACGAAAAGCTGTTTTCAAAATGGATTGCCTTATTAGGATGCAATTTCAAAGTAGCTTCAGCTCCATATAAATTTGCATTATCCTGAACATATCGGAATACCGGGAAAACATCACCATCAATAACCTGGTTTTCATTATCAGATTGTCTGTAATAGATGTAATTATTAATCAGGTTATTAAAAAGGCTAAATCCTGCATTAACTTTTTCATTTTCATAATCTAATGAAAGATCGCCATAAAAACTTTGTTCCGATTTTAACTGACTGTTCCCTATCTCATACCTGAAAGTACCTTCGTGAACACCATCCGACCCTAATTCAGCAATATTTGGTGCCCGGAATGCGCTTCCCAAATTAGCCTTAAAATTAAGCCTGTCACTAAGCTGATGAGTAAATCCTAAAGCACCACTGATATTAGAAAAATCATTTTCAAACTCTGAGAATTTGGGCATTCCATCCTCTTCCATTTGATTTCCGCGAATATTACGATAGTCAAATCGGGCGCCGAGATTAAACGTTGTTATCTGATTCCAGGTTTTCTTTGCGTAACCGAAAAAACCAAAATCAGTTGAAGTATAATCTGGGATCAGCAATTCCGCGGCCTTATTCTCATTATCCTGCATGGCTCCGGCAACTCCAAATACCGATTCCCACCCATTTTTCTCCTGGAAATAATATTTCAGATCATAGCTATACGTTCTCAGATCAAAAAACAATGAAGGATCGTCCTTGCTCTCTTCCATTTCACGTCTTTGATTATTTTGAAATGCAATATTGGTACGGAGCCGTCCGGTTCCAAGAAGCAAGCTGTTGTTTAAAGCAATTTTATTATGTCGTACATCCTGGTAGGGCAATAAAAGGTCACGGTCTTTGAGTTGTGAGTTTGAAAAAGGCATTCCATCTGCATTCTCGAACAAACCGGAGTCGTTTCTTTCAAAATCCGGAAGGCCGATATTACTTTTAAAGCTTGAAATATCCAGGTGAGTATACCCCCATGGCCGGTTTAACCCTAACTGTCCGCCCAGATTAGTTTCATTATATCCGGTATTTGGAATTCTGCCATCAGGGGTAGTAAAACTGAATGCACTTTTATATGTTCCGCGTCCCCGCCAAACAAACCCATTGTTATTTCCACCTAACATTAGGGAAGTACCGCTTAAGCCGTTGTTAGAAGCATAATTTGTTAAAAACTCCCCTTTTATCTGCCCATCCGTTGGCGGCAGGGGATCAATAATATTAATTACTCCACCCAGGGCGTCAGAACCGTATAATAAGCTCGCAGCTCCACGAAGAATCTCTACACGTTCAGCGCTATATTGGTCGACCTCAATTCCATGTTCATCACCCCATTGCTGTCCTTCCTGCTTGGTGCCATTCACCAGTGTTAACACCCGGTTATAACTTAGGCCCCGTATCACAGGCTTAGATACCGCAGATCCTGTGGTAACTTGTGATACACCTGCAACTCTTGATATTGCATCAATCAAATTCGATGAAGGACGATTAAGTAGCTCGGCTTTCCCTACAGCTGTAACTGAGGTGCTGTTGGTCCGTTCATCAGTACTGAACGCTGATCCAGTGATAACCACCTCTTTCGCTTCCATGACGGTTGGTATCATAGCAAATTCAAAAACTGAGGGAATAGAAAAATCAACCGTTTTACTAAGGGTTTTGTAACCAATAAAGCGAATCTCTATCAATAGTTTACCTTTTAGGGGTGTATTCCTAAAAGTAAAATCTCCATTATCATTGGTTATGGTAGATAATCGAAGATCAGGAATAGATACTACGGCACCTGGCAATGGCTCTCTTGTTTGAGCATCAATGACCCTGCCTGATAGAACAACAAGATCTGAACTAAAAGCCAGCTGGCTAAATAGTGAAAAAATCAATATATAAAATGATCTTAATTTCATTTGAATAAGATTAATGAATAACCGGAATAGCCAAACGGCTATTCGAATACTAATTATTAATTATAATCTTATTCTGAAGGAGGGCCCCGAAGTGCGGTATACAGAATTTCAGCAACGTATCCGGTAAAGGCATTATCAATAAGCAGCTTTACAACAGGAAGTTCTGCATTTGCTTCTTGATATTTAGGACTTGTAAATACCTTATCGTAGTGAATAGCGCAGATCCAACAGTAATCTGCCTTTTTAGTGATATGAACCGTATGCTGACATGAAGTGTGCTTGTCGGAACATACTTGCTCAACCGTAGAATGGTTATGTAAAGAATCTAAAGGCAGTATAGTTACTGAGAATAACAGTAACAATAGCATGGAAATGCCAGTTGCCAAAGATTGTCTAATATTTTTCATTCCGGGATAAATGCAAAATTAAATAAATTATATAGCCGTAACAAGTCGTTAATTAATCCCTTGCATCTTCAGCTCTAATAATTTTATGATTCTAATAATTGCATTTGTTCAATGATCTGTTGTTCTGTAATCGGAAACGCTAAATTATTCCGTATTGTTTGATAAACAGCTTCAAAAAGAACTCCGTAATCACCTCTTAATGAAGGAACCAACTCCGTGGTTTTTTTTTCATCACGATCTATTGTTGTAAGGCGTCCTTCCTTACCGGGATACTCTTCACCAAAGCCAATATCGGCAACTGACATTCCGGAAAGCAACTGCTCTTCCTGGGTATCACAAAATTCTTTAATATAGCTACCCTCAGTTCCGTGAATTACTATTCCAGGTAATGGATCTGCTACCAGCATACTCACTGTTATAAACACATTAATATGATCGGCAAAAACCAAATGCATATGTGCATAATCGTCAACTTGTGATCCTTTTCTATATTTACCAAGAATTTTATATGATTTTACCGGACTCCCAAACAAAGCAATTGCCTGATCAATAAGGTGAGCTCCGAGATCATAAAAAATACCACTTCCGGCAACAGGAGTTTCCTTAAATACCTTTGGCCCAATAAAGCTGCGGTACCGGTCATAACGGAAATGTACTTCTATCAGTTTGCCTAGTTTCCCGCTACTTATTACATTTTTTACGGATAAGAAATCACTCGAAAACCGGCGGTTCTGGTAAACCATTACTTTACGTCCGAGCTTAGCGGCAAATTCAAAAACCTCTCTAGCTTCATTTGACGAAGTAGCAAACGGTTTTTCAACCAGCACATCCTTTCCGGCCATCAATGCTTGTTTGGTATAGTCTGCATGGGTGTTATTAGGGGTATTTACAATGATAAGTTCAATATCCGGATCATTGATGGTATCAGAAACCGTATCGTAACTAATGATACCAGGATAATCGTCTGAGGCTAGTTTTTTAGACCGTTCTGTTACAGCTTTTAGTTCAAAGCCCGGATGATGAGAAATGTATGGCGCATGAAATATTTTTCCTGACATTCCATAAGCTAGTAGGCCTGTTATTATCGGTTGATCCATGAACAAATATAGGTATAGTTGGAATACCACAATCCCGAACCTATCTTTGCAGTTATGACAGCGGCGGAAATAAATAAACGATTTTTAGAAGTTCAGGAACGGCTTTCACATGATTTCGACAATGAAAAGCCTGATATAAAAGTTATTCTTTTCCTGATAGGTGTGCAGGAGCTAGGTAAGGGCCCAAAAAAATTCAGTAAGCGGCAGAAGGAAGAATTAATGCATATAGCCACCTGCAGGCTTTTCAGCGATTTAGGCTTTTATGAACTGGAAGGTTTAGACCAGGACGGCTGGCCTCATTGGAAACTGGTAAAAACTATTCCCAATTATACGTTACTTGAACAGGAAATGCTCATGAAATCATTGATTGTAAATTATTTTGACGAGCTATATGAAAACGGGTAGTTCAGCATTTTTATATCAATAACTCTTATGAAAAATATTGGTAAACTCCTTACTTTCATATTTATAGCATTAACACTTAATGCATTCGCAACAAAACCCAGGCATAATTTTGTGCGAATTAAAACTACTAAAGGGGAATGCATAGCGATACTTTATAACAAAACCCCGAAGCACCGGGATAATTTTACAAAGCTTTCACGTGATGGTTATTACAACAGCACATTATTTCATCGGGTTATTAAGGACTTTATGATCCAGGGGGGCGATCCGGATTCTAAGAATGCCAGCCCGGACAAACTGCTAGGTGAGGGAGGTCCAAAATACCGGATTGATGCTGAATTTAGTCCTGATCTTTTCCATAAAAAGGGCGCTTTAGCAGCGGCTAGAGACAATAACCCGAATAAAGCATCCAGCGGAAGCCAGTTTTATATTGTTCAGGGGATCAAATTTACAGAAGAAAGACTGGATCAGTTAGAGAAGACCCGCCTGGGCAGAAAATTACCAGAACATCATCGGGAGATTTACAAAACCCTGGGTGGAACACCACATCTCGATCAAAATTACACTGTTTTTGGTGAAGTGGTCCAGGGATTGGAAACGGTTGATAGTATCGCTTCAGTTAGTACCGGTGAAGCAAACAGGCCTCTGGAAAATATATCGATGGAGATCAGCGTATTAAAAAGAAGAGAAGCCCGGAAACTTGAAAAATCATTGAATCTGGCTGATAAACCCTGAAAACTGCATGCATAATCGAAAAACTTAGTGAATAACGCCGGTCTGACAGTCTTCCTGAGTGAGTTAATGAGATTGATGCACGCGCTTATGAACCAAATACAAATGGATCACAAACGGAATGAATATGATGATTATATATTTACCCACTATAATGTCTTAATACTCAGATCTAAATGAAAATAGTATCATATAATGTAAATGGCATCCGCTCCGCATTCAGAAAAAACTGGCTTTCCTGGTTACAGGCCACAAACGCAGATGTGATTTGTCTTCAGGAAATAAAATGCACACCCGATCAGCTGGCGGATATTTTTCTGGTGGAACAATTGGGATATGAACATTATTGGTATCCGGCTGAAAAGAAAGGCTACAGTGGCACAGCAATTTTTACTAAGCATACGCCTAAACATGTTGAATACGGCTGTGGACATGAAGATTATGACCGTGAAGGAAGGATTTTGCGGGTCGATTTTGATGATTTTTCAGTAATGAGCACCTATTTCCCTTCCGGATCAAGTGGCGAGTTGAGGCAGGATTTCAAGTATAGATTTCTTGATGATTTCCAAGTGTATATAGATAGATTGAAGACACAATTGCCAAAAATGGTCATTTCAGGCGATTATAATATTTGCCATAAACCAATTGATATCCATAATCCAAAATCAAATGCAAAATCTTCCGGATTTCTTCCCGAAGAACGGGAATGGATGGAAAATTTCATTACCAGTGGCTTTATAGATACATTCAGATACTTTAATACTGATCCGCACCATTACACCTGGTGGAGCAACCGGCCAGGTGTGCGCGACCGGAACTTAGGATGGCGTATAGATTATAATATGATTACCCATGACCTTGAGCCTCACCTGAAACGATCCGGTATTCTATGCGATGCAAAACATTCAGATCATTGCCCTGTGCTTTTGGAACTGAGCTTTTAAATCATAAGATTTTATTAAACCCTCAGGAATACATTTTTTCTATATAAGATGTAAAGGAACATCCATTTAATAAACAAATAGCAAACGGCCATAACTACAATATTAAATGGATCACCGGTCAATTCGCCAAGCCAGCTGAAAAATGCAGCTGTAGTATATCTCCAATCTATAAAAATACCGGACATATAAATTAAGATTGAATTCATCCCGATCACTTTGAAGAAAAAGGCCCATTTTTTATATCCCAGAACATCAATGATATAATAAAAAATCGCCAGCAAAATCAGGCTGTATCCGCCAACATGCATGGCAAAAGAACTTGACCACAGGTTCTTATTGATCGGAAAATCAAGATTCCACACCTGTGCCAAAACCAGAGAAATTACGCCGGCCACCACTAAATACAATACCTTTCGGGTGGATAAAATAGTTGATTTCTTTAACAGAATGCCTGCCATAATTCCTAAAAGCGCCGTACTGATTGCT
This sequence comes from Sphingobacteriaceae bacterium, assembly GCA_036402155.1. Classification (GTDB taxonomy): domain Bacteria; phylum Bacteroidota; class Bacteroidia; order Sphingobacteriales; family Sphingobacteriaceae; genus DASWTL01. The sequence goes on from DASWTL010000056.1 coordinate 32,546, forward strand.
GGAATTGTTGAAAACAAACCCTCGGGATCATGGATTCCTTTATACAACTTACCTGGCAATAGCACCCGATCCATGTACGATGCAAAATTTCCTGCCATAGTCAGATCACCCGGAGGGAACCCCGGGGCGGCTGTAAATTTTAAAAGCAGCCAATAACCAATTAATAAAACTCCAAACCAAATGAGCAGAAACTGTTGTTTTGCGTATAAATAAATGATGTTTGCAAACATATAAGCAAGTCCGATCCTGCCTAATACACTACCAAAACGGATCTCTGAAATCGGTTTTAATTGTAATCCCTGGTTTACAATGATACCCAGCAATACGAGTATCATACCCCTTTTTATTACGCGAAATAGCAGTTCACCCTTACTTTTCCCTTTTTCAAGCTCTCTGCCAACAGAATAAGGCGTGGCAACACCGGCCAAAAAAAGAAAGAGTGGAAATATAAGGTCATAAAAATGGAAACCGTCCCATGCAGGATGAACCATCTGTACGGAAAACGCCTCCCAAAAGGAATTCCCCGTAGCTTTGGCAAGGCCTTGAACGATACCTTCAGCGCCCATTATCCACATCATATCAAAACCACGAAGGGCATCAAGCGAATAAAGTCTTTGGGGTGAAGCCTGCATGGTAATGGCTTCCCGTCCGGGATCAGAAACCTTTATAACGGGCTCCTGCAATTCGGATACATTCATACGATTTAATCTTTAATTAAATTTAGAAATTAAATCCTTGCGTAACCAGGTATAGCCTGAAAATATTTTCCCGGAATTTAAAAGTTCCAAATTTTCCCGGGTGTTATACACACATTCATCGGAGCGTCAAACTCATTTACATCCGCGATCAGATCAACCGGTTCAAAGAAAGACAAGCCAATTTTAACGACCTCAGGCTTACAATCAGCCAGAAAACGATCATAAAATCCTTTACCATACCCAACGCGGTTGCCATTAACATCAAATGCCAGCAGTGGTATTAACACTGCATCAATATGGTCAGGTGAAATCACTTTTCCATGAATCGGTTCAGGAATTCCATATTTATTACGTCCAAGGATGGTGTACATGGGATCATACAACAGATTCTTCATGGTTAATTGCTTAAAATCTGTTTTAGGTATAACAATTTTAAGATTGGGATAACACTCTTTAAAATAGGACAAAATAGAAAATGTATCAATCTCTTTAAATTCAGCAATTGGGAGGTATACATGCACTACCTTATGTTGGTTCCAGGGGTAGGTTTTAAATTGTTCAAGAAGCAGATCATTTAAATGCCAGTATTGACTACGGGTAAGATTCCTGCGTTTATCAAGATACTCCTTTCGTAATGATGCTTTATCCATTCAGATCCACTTAACAGCCAAGATAAAAAAAACGGTCTTAGATTTCTCAAAGACCGCTTTTATTTAAACCTGTTTAAAAAACTATTTTACACGTTCCAGATAATCCCCGGTTCTGGTATCAACCCTTACTTTATCACCCTGATTGATAAATAACGGGACTTTTATCTCCACACCAGTCTCAACTGTAGCATTTTTTTGAGCATTAGTGGATGTATCACCTTTTACAGCTGGTTCAGTATACGTAACTTCAAGCTCAACACTGGCAGGAGCCTGTGCCATTATAGGTTCATCACTTTCAAAAGCAACAATTACATTCATACCTTCCTTTAGAAATTTCGCTGCATCGCCAAACAATGCGTTTGGAACGTTAAATTGTTCGTAACTGTTGTTATCCATTACTACAAAGAAATCTCCATCTTCGTACAGGTATTGATAATTATTGGTTTCAACGCGTGCAATCTCCACCTCTTCGTCAGTACGAAACCGGTATTCTACAAGCTTGCCGGTTTTAACATTCCGCATTCGTGCCTGGTAAAAAGCGCGTAAATTACCGGGTGTGCGGTGAAGAAACTCCTCCACAGTTACAAGTTCGCCATTAAACCGTAATATATTGCCTGATTTTACTTCTGATGCTTTTGCCATAATCTATTAATGCTGGTTACACCGGTTGATTTTGAGCCGCAAAAATAAAGACAATATTACTACTTTCCAACCGTGAGCATTCTATTTATAGTCGGTGATATTCAGTCGGTGATTACAAAAGTCATACTCATGCTCCTGATTTGAACCGATCAATAAAACCCGGTTTAAAGTAAACTGATTTATAAGCTGGTGATACCATTCTACTCCTTCTTTATCAAGATTTGAAGTAGGTTCATCAAGAATAAGAACCGGAACATCTGAACATAAAGTGAGTGCAAGTTTTACTCTCTGCTTCATCCCGGATGAAAAATACTTAAGCTGTTTGTTCTTTGATCTGTCAAACCCTAGCAGTTCAACTATTGAGACATCGGTAACCTTCTTTTTAAAACTGAAATGAAATTCAATTAGTTCGCTTAGGGTATACTCTTCGATGAGCTCAAGGTATGGAGCTGCAATACTTAGGTACTGGTAGACCCCTTCAATATCAACATCTTTGTCAGAAAATCTATACTTCAATAATCCCTCTGATGGGGTAAGGCTCCCTGATATTAATTGTAGTAGTGTGGATTTCCCGGAACCATTAGGGCCAAGAATGGCATATGAATTACCTGAAACAAAAGTCTGGTTAACCTCTCTGAAAATCCATTCCCGGTTAAAACGCCGCCCTATGTTTTCGAGAGAAATCTCCATCGCCTATGAACCACCAAATCCCTTCATCACCCCGCGATTTGAGTTCCGAATAAAATCGAGTATCTCATCCCTGATCTCAGTAGGCTGACGTTCTGCTTCAATAATATCCAGAGCATCGCCAATATTATGCTTTTTAACAAATAAGGTACGGTAAATATCCTGGATCTCATTGATCTGCTCAGAAGTATATCCGCGTCTGCGAAGGCCCACCGAGTTAATACCTACATATGATAACGGCTCACGTGCAGCCTTAACATAGGGAGGTACATCTTTGCGCACCAATGAACCACCGGTAATAAACGCATGTGAGCCCACTTTACAAAACTGGTGGATGGCTACCATTCCGGCAAGCACTACGTAATCACCAATAGTTATATGACCGGCTAAGGTGGTATTATTAGAAAATACACAATAATTACCTACTTCGCAATCATGTGCAACATGGCAATATGCCATAATTAGGCAATTCCGTCCAATTACTGTTTTCCAGCGGTCTTTCGTTCCTCTGTTAATGGTAACACATTCACGTATAACGGTATTATCACCAATTTCTGCGGTAGTTTCCTCACCGTCAAACTTTAAATCCTGCGGAACAGCAGAGATCACCGCCCCGGGAAAAATCCGGCAGTTCTTCCCAATCCGCGCGCCACTCATTATGGTAACATTGGGTCCAATCCAGGTGCCTTCACCAATAGTCACATTCTGGTGAATAGTTACAAATGGTTCAATTACAACGTTGTCAGCAATTTTGGCTTGGGGATGTATGTATGCTAAAGGTTGGATCATGCTTCTTTATTTTCCACTCTTGAAATTAATGCCATCAATTCAGCCTCTACTACTACCCGTTCTCCTACCATACCCACACCGCGCATTTGTGCAATTCCTCTTCGTATCGGAGTCATTAAATCACATCTGAAAATAATGGTATCACCTGGTAAAACTTTCTCTTTAAATCGTGCATTTTCGATTTTAAGCAAATAAGTAAGGTAATTTTCCGGATCCTCCACAGTATTTAATACAAGTATTCCACCCGTCTGTGCCATTGCTTCAATTTGTAAAACACCAGGCATTACCGGTGCATCAGGAAAATGTCCGACAAAGAAAGGCTCATTCATCGTTACATTTTTCACCCCCACCACATGACTTTTACTCAGTTCAAGTATTTTATCGATCATGAGCATAGGTGGCCGATGAGGCAAAATCGACATTACCTGCACTGTGTCATAAACAGGCGTAGCATTAGGATTGTAAACCTGTACGTGCTTTTTACTTTTTTCTTTTTTAATCTGCGCCTTTATTTTCTTTGCAAAAGCAATATTAGCAGCATGGCCTGGCCTGGCAGCCATAATGTGTCCTCTTAACGGCACACCCACTAAAGCCAGATCACCAATCATATCTAATAGTTTATGCCGGGCAGGTTCATTTTGATGGCGTAATTCGATATTATTTAATATTCCCTCCTTGGCAACATTTATATCTTCACGGTTGAAGAGTTTTGCCAGATGCTTTAATTCACCATCACTTACCTGCTTATCTACTACTACAATAGCATTATTAAGATCGCCGCCTTTAATCAGATCGTTTTTAAGCAATGCTTCAAGTTCATGTAAAAAGCAGAAAGTACGGCATGATGCAATCTCTTTCTTAAACTCAGTAATAGTTGTAATAGCAGCATGCTGGCTACCTAAAACCGGCGAGTTATAATCGATCATGCAGGTAAACCGGTAATCGTCTAATGGCATTGCAACCATTTCAACCCGTCTTTCAGGTTCTGAATACATAATATTATAAGGAATATCATAATATTCACGATCCGCCTCCTGCTCCTTTATACCTACCTGTTCAAATGCTTCTATAAACTGAATGGCGCTACCATCCATTATAGGCACTTCGGGGCCATCAAGTTCAATTAAAATGTTGTCGATCTCTAAACCTACAAGTGCGGCAAGAACATGCTCTACAGTAGATACACTTGCTCCATTCTGGGTTATTGTTGTTCCCCTGGAGGTATCCGTTACATTGTCTACATCAGCATCAATTACCGGAGCGCCTTCTACATCAACCCGCTGGAATTTATAACCATGGTTTTCAGGTACAGGTTTAAATTTCATTGTTACAGACTTACCCGTATGTAAGCCTACTCCGGATACAGTAATATCAGCTTTTATCGTACGTTGTTTAACATTCATATATAGAAATATGCCTATATTTTTATTTTATTGATTCTTTGGTTAAGTTCTTAATTATTCGTTCAAGTTCTTCTATTTTCTTTTCAAGTTCCGGCAACCGGTTTAAGACCACCTGCGCACGCATATGATTGTTGTATGTTGTGGCAGGAGCGCCGGCCCATTTTTTTCCTTCTTCGTCAATAGACCGGTGTATACCGGATTTCGCCTGGATCTGGCTTCCGCGAGCCACAGAAATGTGCCCAACTATACCTACCTGACCCCCGATTACAGCATTCTCACCGATTTTTGACGATCCGGAAACGCCTGTTTGCGAGGCAATTACAGTATTGGATCCTATCTCAACATTATGAGCTACCTGGATTAAGTTATCAAGCTTAACCCCCTTGCGGATGATAGTTGAGCCCATAGTTGCACAATCTATTGACGTGTTTGAACCAATTTCGACATCATCTTCAATTATTACATTCCCAATTTGAGGAACTTTTGAATAGGTGCCATCCTCCTGAGGTGCAAAACCGAAACCGTCACTTCCAATTACGGTGTTGGCATGTATGGTAATCCGGTTGTTTAAAACACATTCACTGTAAATCTTAACTCCGGGATAAAGGGTACAACTATCTCCGATACGAGTATTATCACCGATATAAACATGGGGATAAATTTTGGAATTATTCCCAATAACTGAATTGGCCCCGATATAAGCGAATGCCCCGATATATACGTCAGTGCCGATCCTGGCCGAAGGATGGATAAACGCCATCTCTTCTATACCTTTTTTATCGAGCTTAATCTCATTATACTTCTTAAGCAGAATCGAGAACGCACTATAAGCATCCTGTACACGAATTAAAGTAGAGTTCACTTTACCTTCAAGTACGAAGTCAGCGCTAATTATTACAATAGACGCATTCGTTTTATATATATATTGCTCATAGCGCGGATTGGCAAGGAATGAAAGTGCCCCGGACTGCGCCTCTTCGATTTTGGCTAGCTGAGTAACTACTACATTCGGATCACCTTCCACGGTTCCGTTAAGCAAAAGTGCGATCTGTTGCGCAGTAAATTGCATCCGGTAAAGTTAGTTCTTAAATTTTAAGGGTACAAATAACATATTAATTGCGACTTAACACCCTGTATTTATGACGTTTTAATGTCTTTAATGTAACATAAAATATATTTTTTTACTGTCTTTGCAAGGGCTTCAAGGTTCGAATTATCAGAAGCCGTTGTAATATCCTGCACACTTCCGTCCTTCATTAAAATCTTAATATTTCCATCACCTACACGGTATGCATTATTTTTAATAGTATCTGTAAACACGAAATAAGATGCTTCATCTTCACTAATATTGAAGTAATCCATTGTATTCTCTACAAGATCATCAACGTGATCGGCATCTGGTGGATTATTCGTAATCTCAACTTTGTACAGGTTCCGTGAAATAAACCGCTGACACAGTTCGGATAAAATAACGTCATCCTCTGTTGCCCAAACTTTAATGGATGTGAATATATCATGATCGTCCAGGTTTGAGAAATTTTTGAAGCAAACAGGATCTTCCATAAACTCATCCCTAGATATGGAGTTATTTAGAAAATGAGATAAATATGGAGTAGCAAAAAGTTTTCTGCCGGTCCCTGCAAGTTCTTTTGCACGTTCTAATATCTTGCTTAACATTTGCTCTGCAGCGATAACCGTTTTATGTAAATACACCTGCCAGTACATTAAACGCCTGGCAATCAAAAACTTCTCTATCGAATAAATACCTTTTTCTTCCACTACCAGCTGATCGTCGGCAACATCCAGCATTTTAATTATCCGGTCAAAGCTGATAACACCTTCAGACACTCCGGTAAAAAAACTGTCCCTGTTAAGGTAGTCCATCCTGTCCAGATCCAGCTGACCTGAAATAAGCTGATAAAGAAAAGATTTATGATAACGGTTATTAAATATATCCATCGCCAACTGCAGTCTTCCACCAAATTCGGTATTAAGCTTATTCATAAACAATGCTGAGATGTGTTCATGAGATATTCCTTCAACTATAGTATGCTCCAGAGCATGTGAAAATGGACCATGGCCAATATCATGTAATAAAATAGCTATGGTAACCGCTTCTTCTTCTTCAGGAGTGATTTCATGCCCCTTGTTTTGAAGAGTATCAATAGCCAGCGACATTAAATGCATAGCACCCAAAGCATGGTGGAAACGGGTATGAAGAGCTCCAGGATAAACAAGATGAGTCATGCCCAATTGTTTGATATAACGCAATCGCTGAAAATAGGGATGCTGGATCAGATCAAATATCAGCTCTGAAGGGATTGTTATAAATCCATATACAGGATCATTAATAATTTTCTTCTTGTTCAAGTTAATGCGGCTTGGGGACAAAAATTGTTATTTTTAACGACAAAAAACAGATTACGGTGTTATAAAGTCAAATCTGATAATTATTGTATCATGCAAGAAACTTCCATACTTTGGGCCGATGATGAAATTGACCTGCTTAAACCGCATATTTTACTTCTTAATGAGAAAGGATATAAGGTAAAAACCGTTACTAATGGTAGTGATGCATTGGACTGTTTCAGAAAGGAATACTTTGATCTGGTTTTCTTAGACGAAAATATGCCCGGTTTAACCGGATTGGAAACACTCTCAGAAATTAAAAATATAAATCCTGATGTCCCGATTGTTCTGATCACCAAAAATGAAGAAGAACACCTCATGGAAGAGGCTATAGGCTCACAAATTGACGATTATTTAATTAAACCGGTTAATCCGAGGCAAGTATTGTTAACCATTAAAAAACTCGTTGACAACAAGCGTCTGATTAGCGAGAAAACATCTATGGCCTATCAGCAGGATTTCAGAACACTCGGAATGACCCTGAACGATAACCTGAGCTATTCTGAATGGGTTGATGTGTATAAAAAACTGGTTTACTGGGAAATATCATTAGAAAAACTGGAAGATGAGGGCATGCATGAAATCCTGACCCTTCAAAAGGCTGAAGCCAACGTGCAGTTTTCAAAATTCATCGAAAAAAACTATCTCGGCTGGTTAAAGGATCCGGATTCCGGACCAATAACTTCCAATCAGCTGTTAAAGAAAAAGCTTTTTCCGCTTATAGATTCAACCAAACCTACTTTTTTCATACTGATTGATAATCTGCGATATGACCAGTGGAAAATAATAAACTCTGTTATTACAAATTATTTCAGGCTTGATGAGGAAGATAGTTATTTCAGTATACTGCCAACAGCAACTCAATATGCCAGGAATGCTATTTTTTCTGGGCTGATGCCCCTTGAAATGGAGCGGCGCTTCCCAGACATGTGGCAAAATGATGAGGACGAGGGCGGTAAAAATCTTTTCGAAGAACAGTTCCTCGCCGACCAGATAAAAAGAGTTGTAAGAAAGGAAATCAAGTTTTATTATCAGAAAATATTGACCCTTGAACAGGGCAGGGATGTGCTGGAGAATATTTCAAACTTATTCACTAACGATCTGAGCGTATTGGTTTACAACTTTGTAGACATGCTCTCACATGCCAGAACAGATATGGCCATGATCCGTGAACTGGCCAATGATGAAGCAGCCTACCGTTCTATTACATCTTCCTGGTTCGTACATTCGCCACTACTTGAAACCTTAAAAAAATTGGCGCAAAAAGATATCCGTCTTGTTATTACAACAGACCATGGAACCATCCGCGTAAAGCATCCAAGTAAGGTTATAGGAGACCGAAATACGAATTCAAACCTCCGTTATAAACAGGGCAAAAACCTAAATTTTAACCCTAAAGAAGTTTTTCATATTAAAAACCCCCATGATGCTCAATTGCCAAAACTGCATGTGAGCTCAAGTTTTATCTTTGCAAAAGAGGATAGTTATTTTGTTTATCCGAATAACTATAACCAGTTTGTAAATTATTATAATGAAACCTTTCAGCATGGTGGAATATCGCTGGAAGAAATGATTGTGCCTTATGCTGTGTACAGCTCTAAATAAGGATGGAATGAAACTTGAAGTTAACTCAATAGATAATCTTTCTGAGGCAGCGGAAAAATTACTTGATTTTGCTGCTGATGAACGCGTGTTTCTATTTAACGGCGCTATGGGCGCGGGTAAAACAACATTTATAAAAGCACTTTGCGAAAGACTGAATATTAAAGATATCGTTTCGAGCCCTACATTCTCTATTGTTAATGAATATAGCTCTGATCAGGGTCCTGTTTACCATTTTGACTTTTACAGGCTAAAGAATGAAAGCGAGGCTTTTGACCTGGGGTATGAAGATTATTTTTATTCAGGATACTATTGCTTTGTGGAGTGGCCTGAAAAAATTCCTAATCTATGGCCGGAAAACTACATTCAGGTAAAAATAGAAGAGTCACCTGACCATACCAGGTTGATTAATGCCGAATACAAAATGAAGTCATAACTTTTTATTAAAATTAGTATATTCAACTCTGCATTTTCGAGACCTATTGCCCATGATGAGTGAACTATCAGACATTGCCAAAAAAGCCCTTATGCAGCCGCAAGAGGCAATGCTCGAAACTAAGACAAAAAAAAACAGCCTGTATATAGGTATCCCGAAAGAAACTTCTTTCCAGGAAAACAGGATTGCTCTTACCCCGCTTTCAGTAGCTCTTTTGGTACAAAACGGGCATGAGGTGGTGATAGAAGCCGGAGCCGGAGCTTGTGCAAATTTTCATGATAAAGACTACAGCGAGCAGGGTGCAAAAATTGTTTATGATAAAAAAGAAGTTTACAAGGCCGATATTGTTATAAAAATAGCCCCTCCAACTGATGATGAGATTGAACTGATGAAACCCGGGCAAATCCTTTTCTCTACACTGCAAATGGCGACTATGAAATGTGAGACGCTTAAAGCAATGATGAAAAAAAAGATCACCGCTCTCTCATTTGAATATTTACGTGATGAAGGTAATATTCTTACCGTGGTTAGGGCAATGAGTGAAATTGTAGGCGCAACGTCTGTTCTTATTGCAGCTGAGTATTTAAGCAATGTTTTTGATGGAAAGGGACTTATGCTCGGCGGTGTTACCGGTGTGCCCCCTACAGAAATTGTTATTTTAGGCGCCGGTACCGTAGGAGAATTTGCCGCACGGACAGCAATTGCACTTGGTGCAGAAGTAAAAGTCTTTGATAGTTCAATATACAGGCTCAGAAGATTACAGAATCAAATTGGCAGCCGGGTATTTACATCTGTTATTCAGCCCATTGTTCTGCAGAAAGCTATACGTAATTGTGACGTTGCCATAGGAGCTGTCCGGGCAGCACATGGCCGTAGCCCGTGCATGGTTTCAGAGGAAACCGTTAGCCGGATGAAACCTAATTCAGTAATAATTGATGTGAGTATTGATCAGGGGGGCGTTTTTGAAACTTCGGAAGTGACTAATCATACTGATCCGGTATTCAGAAAATATGATGTTATACATTATTGCGTACCTAATATTGCATCCCGCGTTGCACGTACGGCCACTTATGCCTTAACGAATATTTTTACTCCTATACTTGTAGATATTGGCGAAATGGGCGGTCTCATGAATCTAATCTGGGAAAAACCAGGTGTAAGAAATGCGATTTACCTTTACCAGGGGCAGTTAGCCAATAAAGATCTTGCGGACAGATTTAATATGCCTCATAAGGATCTTGACCTACTTGTTATATCAAACAGGTAAGGATCCTGTCAAATCCTGTTAAACACTTTACCCGGGTAGTTGTATTTAATAGGTATTAGAACCATCCTCAGGTATAACTTTTATGAAGAAATCACTTCCGGTAAGGTTTTTCAAAACTACTGTTCAACTGCTGGGCTCGTCATTTACAGCTTTCAATGATGACCACGGCTTCAAGTTGAGCGCCGCTCTGGCTTATTATACCGTGTTTGCACTGGCACCCTTATTAATGATCATAATTTTTATAACCAGCAGCATATTCGGAGCTGATGCCGTGCAGGGGAGAATATTTTCTGAATTGAATAATTTTGTAGGTAACAGTGCTGCAATGCAGGTTCAGGAAACTATTGAAAAGATAAGTCTTTCAAACAAATCAACATTTGCGCTCGTAACCGGCATAATAACTTTAACTATTGGAGCAACTGGAGTTTTTGTGGAGATACAAGATTCTATTAATATGATCTGGAAAGTTAAAGCAAAACCTAAAAAAGGATGGTTAAAACTGCTCACAAACCGCATTCTTTCCTTTTCCATGATCATTTCGCTGGGGTTTTTACTCATCGTATCACTGCTGATTAACGGGCTTGTAATAGCAATGACCGATCAGCTCAACCGGTATTTCCCTGATATAACTGTATTGCTGGTTAACATATTAAACCTGGCGCTTACATTCGGAATAATCTCTATCCTGTTTGCAATTATCTTTAAGTTTTTACCCGATGTGGAAATTGAATGGAAAGACGTGCGCATTGGAGCATTTTTTACAGCTACTCTTTTTATGATAGGCAGATATTTAATCGGATTATATATTAACACTGCCGGACCAGGGACAGCTTATGGCGCCGCAGGATCATTAATAATTATTTTATTGTGGGTTTACTACACAGCGGCTATATTATATTTTGGCGCTGAATTCACCCAGGTCCACGCTGAAGCCTATGGCTGTAAGATAAAACCGGCCAGTTATGCAGTCCATATAGTTCAAACCGAGCAGGAAAAAAACGTTAAAGTCCTCCCGACACAGGATCATGATATTAATATTGACAAAAAGGACCTGGTATAACTTACTGAATCACCGAGGGATATACTACTCTAAATTCCAATGAAATACCGCATCATTACCGTATTAATTAAAAATTCCATAAATTAATATACTTTTTGATCCGATGCTAAATACTAAGTTGTTTAGGTATGAGTTGTTTCAGGTTAAACACGCTAAAGAAATTTATAACCCTGGGGTTATTAACGTGCTTTTTAACCCCTGTTGCTTATGCTCAAAAGTTTGAATTTCTTCACAACCGCAAAAAAGAAGCACTTCCCTTTAAATTTGTAAGAAATCTGATCATTATTCCAGTTGAAATTAATGGAAAGGGGCCTTATAATTTCGTGCTGGATACTGGTGTTGGGTTCTGCATTATAACCGAACCGTCCTTAATTGATACATTAAAGCCTGCAACACTACGAAAAATTAAAATCACGGGCTTTGGTGAAGGTGAAGACCTTACTGCCCACGTAATTCCATCATTACAATTTAAGATCGGGAATACCGCAGGAAGCAGGCTCCCCGCTGCAGTGCTTCAAAAAGACGCATTTGACCTTTCTGCATTTGCAGGCATGCCTGTTTATGGATTAATCGGTTATGAGTTTTTTAACAGCTTTATTGTTAGAATAAACTACGCAACCAGTCTGATAACCCTCTACCGTCAACATAGCGGATTTATTCTTAGAAAGGGAAATCGCATTCCCATGTCAATAGAAGACAGGAAACCATACATCAACTCTGAGATTGGAATAAAGCCCAAAAACATACTGGCAAAACTTATTATCGACACAGGTTCAGGGCATCCTCTCTCATTAGAAATGTATGAAGGTGTTCCCTTTGAGGTGCCCAAAGTACACATTGCTGCTAATCTTGGGATTGGAATCACAGGACCGATCAATGGCTTTCTTGGTAGAGTTGATTTTGTAAGACTGGGGAAGTTCGAGATCAAAAATGTATTAACAGCCTTTCCCGATTTCAAAGATGCGGCCTCAAAAACCAACACCATAAATAGGGCCGGAAGTATTGGGAATAACATCTTACGACGGTTTGATGTTGTTTTCGATTACAGCAGAAGTGCCATGTACCTCAAATCTACTGCCTCATTAAAGGCGCCCTTTGAGCATGATATGAGCGGTATGGAGCTATTCTCTTCCGGAGAGGATTATAAAAGATTATTTGTTTTGAGGGTAGAAGCACTATCTGCTGCTTATGAAGCGGGGATACAAGAAGATGATGAAATACTAGCAATAAATCTCAAGCCGGTAAGCGAGTTGAGCCGCGAAGAAATTGATGCCATTTTCAAATCACAAAATAACCGAAGCCTGATTATTGATCTGGTACCCAAAGGCGCTAAAAGAATGGAACGGATAATTCTGACACTTAAGCGCAGGATCTAAGGCTATACTACCGAAGTTTCAATATCATTAGCTGAATAATCTTCATTCGCATTCCAATTATGCTGGCTTTCAACAAAATGCTTAAAATTGGTTACATCTTCCCTGACTATTTTTTCAAAAAATGGATTTAACAGTTTGCCTACCGCTGTTCCAACCCCTCCGGCAGGCGGAGTATAACTGATAACCACATTTATTACTGTTCCGGGGCTATCCTGCATATCTTTAAACTCAACTTTTCCGGCGTTATATATCATAGAACCTGGTACAGATTGCCATCCGATCATAATTCCGGGCTGATCTTCTACAATTTCAGCATCCCAGCTTATTTGTCCAACATTTGCCGGCAATTTCACTTCCCAGTGCGATCTTTTACTATCCTGTACGGTTACATCTTTTAGATGTTTCATAAATAATGGAAGCGTATTTAACTTCCTCCAAAAGCTATAAACATCTGCTCTTGAAGCATTTACATTAAAGCTTTCTCTGATATTCACATTGAGTGAGGTGGTATTATACTTTCCCATTGTGCTGTATAGCGGACAATGGCCGGTAAGTCCGCGGTACAGTAAATAACCTCCTGCAGCTGTTTTAACTATGCTCTTTACAGGATTTTTTCCTAATTTTTTTATGCCGGAACTAAATAAACTAACACCTGCCAATACAGATATATATCTTTCAGGCCAGGCCAAATTGGTAGTAATATTATTATTTATGCCTGCCCCTACAAACCTGGGTTTTTGTTGATATTGAAAACTCATAACGATGCGTTTGATTTTCTTTATAACATTTTACAAAGCACTTAGTTTAGTTTAACTTCCCGGTATTAAAATTTAAATTCCTCATATCATGAAATTTAGGATCTTGTTGCTTATCCAACTTGTTTTTATTTCGTCTTCAGGCTTTTCACAATCAGATTCCATTGCAGTTTCCAGCGCCAAATGGCAATCCAAAAAGATAAGCAGAGGAATAAAGTTAAAGACTCATTGCTTTAATAAAACTCTTTTTAACTCCAATCAAAATGTATCTATTCTGGAAGTAAAACCAGGAAGAAAAGTTATGTTGGATCTGAGATATGAACAAAAAGTCTTAAAAAAGACCAGCGAATTCGGAAAAGAAGAGAATGCTCTGGCAGCCTTAAACGGAACTTTTTTCGACATTAAAAATGGTGGCTCGGTAGACTATATCCGCTCTGACGGGATAGTAGTAAATGAGAATCGGCAGGGAAAAACTCAAAACAGAGCTCTTCATCAGAAAGCCGCAATCACCTTTACTAAAGGTAAGATCACAATCGTTAAATGGGATGGCACGCCCGATTGGGAAAAAAATCTACCGGGCGAAGATGTTATGTTGTCGGGGCCGCTTCTTATGATAGATAAAAAGGGCTCAACTGTTGATTCTTCAGGCTTTACAATTACACGTCATCCACGATCTGCTGTTGCAATAAAAGGGAAAAAGGTTTTATTGATCACTGTTGATGGAAGGAATGAGAACTCTGCGGGCATGAACCTGTTTGAGCTATCCAATTTTTTACGGTGGATGAAATCTGATGCGGCAATCAATTTAGATGGAGGAGGATCAACAACACTTTGGGTAAAGGACCAACCAGGAAACGGCGTAGTTAATTATCCATCAGATAATAAAAAATGGGACCATGAGGGTGAACGAAAAGTTGCAAACGTTATCCTTGTGAAAAGAAGATAAATTAAGCGGAAAGCTGCAATTCAATCTTGGACAAGAGGTTATGTATATCGAAAGGTTTGGATACGATATCATCAGCTCCAACATCCTTTATAGCGTCATGTGCAGCAGGATGAGCTGATACCATGATCACTGGAATATCTTTGGTTTTTTCATTACTTTTTAAAAGCTTACAGATATCCCTGCCATCCTTTCCGGAAAGCATGATATCAAGTAAAATTAAATCAGGGGAATTCAGTTCTACCTGTTCAAATACTTCATCTCCTTTTAACGTGGTGATTACTTCATAACCCGAATAATTCAACAGCTCCTCAAGCGCATCCAGGATAAAAGCATCATCATCTACAACTAATATCTTGCTTGCCATGTTAAGTACGGTTATCATAGGGTATCGTAATTTTAAAGTTACAGCCGGAATTGCCATTTTCCAAAGTTATTTCACCACCGTGTTGTTTGATTATTTGCGATGAAATATAAAGACCTAACCCAACTCCAGGGAAAGTGTTTGCAGTATTATCATGTACCCTGTAAAATCTTTTAAAAATTTTCTCTTTTTCGTCAGCTTTAATGCCAATGCCATAGTCCCTTACAGTCACCGTAACAGTCTCATTATTATCCTCTAAAGAAACTTCCACGGTATCCGCATCCGGAGAAAATTTAATTGCATTATCCAACAAATTATTGAATGCCTGGGCCAGCTTTTCGCGATCACCGTAAACATTCTGCGCTATATAACCAGTAACTATTATATTATGTTTTTGCGCCTCTGACTGAACACGTGAAATTTCTTCAATAATAAGTTTATTGAAATCAAAATCAGATGGATTAAGTTCTATTCCACTATCATATATTTTATTAGACTCTACCAGATTATTAATTAACCTGGTAAGCTTTACAACCTGTTTATTAACCTTTTTTAAAAAATCAAGATGCTTTTCGTCACCACCTCTGTCAAAAAAATCTTCCAGTAACTGAGCATAGACTTTAATGGTGGTTACGGGGATCTTAAGTTCGTGGCTTGCCGAACTAATGAACTCATCCCTCAAAATCATTTCCTGTGCGAGGTCGTGAATATCTAATGTTGAGGCAACATAACCCGTTAATAAGCCCTGATCATCAAATTGCGGGGTGGCGTTGGTAAGTACCCATCTATACTCACTATCATGTCGTTTTAAGCGGTATTTAATTTGAAATGGCTGTCGGCTATCAAATGATGCATTATATACCCTTTTGTATTCTTCTAAATCATCCGGATGGATATCATCTGTAAATAAACCCTCGACTTCCTGCTGTTCGGTGCGTCCCCTGAAGTCCAACCAATTCTTATTAAAAGTATAATATTTTTTATCTGCCCCCGAAAACCATATCATACCGGGAAAAGTATCTTTCATAAATTGAATCTGCGCATTTTTGGGTAAAACAGGTTTATCATTCATGCTTATAATTCTGGTAATCCTGCAACATAAAGCTTACCGATACTATTTCTGGTATGCTGCAATAATAGCTTTTGCTTTTTTTGCCTCCTCTTTCGATACAAGAAGTTTCACCGATTCAACATCGCTGGTTGTCATCCGCCATGGGGCAATAGTTCCTGTAAGATCATCCTGCACATAGGCTTCAATTCCACCTGAACTTAACAACCCCTGTATAATTTCAGCTTCCCACAAGCTGCCATAAAATATCTCTTCGGGCTCCATAAAATAATGTTTTATTTTAATAAAGAGCAAACACTAAAAAGATGTTTTACTAACCGGAAAATAAACATATTAAACCCTGACCAATTGTAACCTTTAGTGCAAAAACACGTATAAAAACTAAACCTAAATTAACGCAAAGGGGAATTACATGGAGGCTATACTTAAAATATTAGTAGTTGAGGATGAAGATCTAATGCTGAAAGCATTGGAATTCCGGTTAAAAAAAGATGGATACGATGTTTTTACAGCAAAAGATGGTGCAACAGCCCTCGATCTTCTTAAAGAGCATCGCTTTGATCTGGTATTAACTGATATTATGCTTCCGTTTGTTAGTGGTTTAGAGATTGTAAGTAAGGTTAAGTCGGATAGTTCGTTAAAAGATACACCTGTAATTGTTCTTTCTGCAGTTGGGTTAGAAAAGATTGTACTGGAAGCTTTTGAATTGGGCGCAGATGATTTTATTACCAAGCCATTCAATCTTAATGAATTAACGATAAGGGTAAAAAAACATATTAAAAGACCTCAGTTTCCTCATTTATCACAGGCTGGATAAAGCGAGTCTGTATTCTTATTAGTACAATATTTTAAACCGGAACATAGGTATGCTCCGGTTTTGTGCATTGGTACAGTTTATGGATATAGCTAGAGTGTAGGCAGAAGTGAGAGAGAAACAGAATGCAGAAAGACCCTACATCTATTTTATTTAGGCTGCCTGTTCAGGCGGCCTTTTTATTTTCATTTATAATAATAAACCACCCTACAACTGGTAAACGAAATCTACTCATTGATATGACTTTGTGTCAATATACCCACTTTTAGGTATTTTGACTTGAAAATTAATTTTCTACTTTTCCAGCTTTCAAATTTCTAATGGAAAAGATAGCTTCACTTGTACTGGTTCTTTTACTTGGCTGCCAACCTCTCTTTAGTCAGGGGAAGTTCAACACCGGACTGGATTTTGATGATGGCGCTTATCAGGCAGCTCCTAAAAAAGCAAAATTAACCCGTGGACTTGAAAAGGTCCCAGTAGCAGCTTCTATTAAACAATATGCACCTTATCCCGGTAATCAGGGCCGACATGGTACATGTACGGCCTGGGCCAGTTCATATTGTGGAAGAACTATAGTTGAAGCAGTGAAGAACGGCTGGACAGACCGGGCAATGATAACTGAGAAAGCATTCTCTCCGGCATTTTTATTCCGGATACTGAAACCATCAGACCCTGATTGTAACGGCGGCTCAACAGTAGCTTCCGCATTTTCTACCCTGAAGAGTATTGGCACCATTCCGTACAATGACCTTTCAACCATGTGCACACCTGCTCTTAGTACTGCACAAATGGAAAAGGCTTCTCAGTTTAAGATCAAGGATTTTATGAGGCTTTTTGATGTTAATGCAACAGCCGAAATAAAAATTAAAGCCGTAAAAAAAGCAATTGCAGAAAAGAAACCTGTAGTTATAGGCATGCTTTGTCCGTCATCATTCTCTTATGCAAAGGAAGTATGGATGCCCAATGAGCAACCCACTTCTGATTTAGGAGGTCACGCCATGTGCGTTGTTGGGTATGATGATTCAAAATTTGGAGGAGCTTTTGAAATTCAGAACAGTTGGGGTCTTAATTGGGGGAATAAAGGATATGTGTGGATCAGGTACGAAGACTTTGCAAGGTTTACACGCTATTCATACGAGTTTATTGACCTTCCCGAACCCAAACCCGAAATACCTGACCTTTCCGGTCACCTTAAGTTTGAGTTATCCAATGGTCAGGAGATGCGTGCTAATCTCCTGGTCTCGACCAGGGGGCTAACTGTAGTTCCCGCCAAAACTGAACCCGGGCCCTTAACTCTTTACCGGATGGCCAGCGCTTATACAAGTGGTACCCGTTTCAGAATTTATATCTCGAACAACCAACCTGCCTTTGTTTATGCCATTAGTTCAGATTTAAGCAATGAGATTACTAAGATATTTCCATATGAAGATGGAATCAGCGCTGCACTGACTGACAAAAAGAACGATGTAGCCATTCCGGATGAAGATCATTATATAGAGTTCGATAATAAGCCTGGAAAAGATTTTTTATGTGTGCTTTATAGCAAGGATGAATTGAACATTAACAAACTGGTGCAGGAAATAAGCGCCCAGCAGGGTTCATTCAGCGAACGTATTTTTAACGTAATAGGCGATAAAATAGTTGATCCAAAGGGCATTAAATTCTCCTCCGAAAGCATTGCGTTTGAAGGTTTTAGCAATGGCAAAGCCATCGTACCCATGATGGTGGAACTTGAACACCGATAAAATATAAAAAGTTAATCTCTATTATATGCTTAGAATAGTTTTGTTTTTTACATTTCTGGTGTTTACTGAAGCATCTTTTTCAAGGAATCTAATAAACGTTGCGGCCGATTTTGACGAAGCAGTGTCACTGGCCAAACAAGCCGACGAACTCCTTAAAACGGGAGATGTGCCCAGGGCCACGGAGCTTATCAATCAATCTATCAGTAAATATCCTGTTGCAGAAGTTTTCGATTATGCCAAAAGCCTGGCCAGGCTTTCAGACCTTACAGGCGCCAATATGATCATGGAAAAAGTGATTGAGCGTGTCAGATCATTTCCCACTAACACGTTGATGGCAAAGTCGCCCATACCGGGAGTGCAGACAAGCGCCGAAACCGAGAAAAGCCGGGTTCTCTGGGGCTTTGCCTTCCGCAGTTACCAGGTGAACCGGGCCTTCGGTAACAGGGATCAGATCATCCGAAGTATGAAACTGATGGAGGAACCGGTGATTATCGAGAAGAAGGCAAAAAATAAGTATACATTCGACGTCGAAGCGCACATGCAGAGGGTCTTCCGGTATATGCGTTTCATGTTTGAAGGTGATCTGGTAGAGGCAGAGCGGCTGCTCAATGCTATACCCACAGGAGTTGCAATGAGTAACGAAATCAGACAATTGTCGCAGGTCAGCCTCGATGTACTTGCTAATAATTTTGATAAAGCTTTTTCCACTGCGCGTGACTTACAGACCAAGAAAGGCTATGAAGATTCCGCTAATTACATCTACTTCTATATATATGCCATGAAAGGCGACCAGAAGGCCATGGAATACTTCCCGAAGCTCCTTCCCACACTACAGGAACAAAACCGCACTTACTATCTTCTGGCCCTACTGGACCTGGCGAAAAAAGACTATGCTTCTGCATTAAAGAATCTGAAACTGTCAACCTCACTAAGGGAGACGAACATTTTGATGTCTGATCAGCTTACTGAAAACTGGGACCTGTATAAAGCTTTCGGGGATGCTTACACCGGTTTGAAGGAATACAGCAAGGCGCGTGAAAACTATGCCATTTCATTGCTCTACTATCAAAATTATAAACCTACACAAGATGCACTAGCTGCCTTATCCCGCTTACAGGATGCTGAAATCGGTGCAGACAAAACCGCCCCGGTTATAACCATCACATCTCCAGAAACCAGACGCGGTCTAAAAGTTACACGTTCCGAATCGGAGCAGACCATACGGGGCATCGCTGCCGATCCGGCGGGCATACAAAGCGTTACTATAAATGGACAAGCGGCCTATGTTCAGGATGCCGGGGATTTCTGGGCCTCTGTTACGCTTAAAACTGGGAGCAACATTATCAAGGTAGTAGCAACAGATAAGGCCGGTAACACAGGCACTCATCAGTTTACTATAGAAAAAACTTCGATTCAACCTAACCCAGCATCTGATATTATTGCCGTGAAAGAAAGCGAGGGCAGAAACTATTGCCTGCTTATTGCCGCACAAAATTATTCCGATTCAGCTATTCCATCCCTTGAGAACCCTATAGCCGATGCAATCAAGCTGAAAATTGTCTTAAAAAACCAGTATGCTTTCGAGGATGCAGACATTATTACCCTCTTTAACCCTCAGGCAACTGATATTAAGAGGAAGCTGATGGAGCTGAGCAACCTCATTCGTCCGGAAGATAACCTGGTGATCTTCTATGCAGGGCACGGCATCTGGGTAGATAAAGAGAAAAAAGGATACTGGCTGATGACAGATGCAAAATACAATGATAGGAGCACATGGCTGCCCAACAAGGACGTGCTGGATCTGATAGCCAAACTACCGGCACGTCATACCCTGCTCATTACGGATGCCTGCTTTTCAGGTTCGGTATTCCGGACCCGTGGGCTCGGGGCAGGCGCTCCTGTTGCTCTTCGGGAGATGGATGAAAAGATCAGCCGAGTAGCCATCACCTCTGGTAATGATACCGAAGTACCTGATGAAAGCGTATTCATGAAGTACCTGGTCAAGGCATTGAGTGAGAACAACGAAAGATATCTAACCGCACAGAAAATGTTTGTAACTAAGATCATCGAGGCGGT
Source organism: Sphingobacteriaceae bacterium (assembly GCA_036402155.1). Lineage (GTDB taxonomy): Bacteria > Bacteroidota > Bacteroidia > Sphingobacteriales > Sphingobacteriaceae > DASWTL01. The sequence goes on from DASWTL010000056.1 coordinate 53,331, forward strand.
AATGACGGAGACCAAAACAGAGCCGAGGTATGGAACACTTGAATCGGCAGGACATATTGGCGGCGATTTCATATTCACCAAACGATAACAACTACAGAATGATAAGAAAAATTACATTATTGCTATTTTTTTGCAGCACCTTTAGAGCTGCCATCGGTCAGGAGAATCTATCCCAAAATGCACAGGAGACGGCCTACGGCGAAGCGAAAAAACTTGTAGAACGGGCCACAATCCAGTTGAAGGCAGGCAACAGCAGGTTTGCCGACTCATTGGTCAGGAAATCTATTTCGATCTTCCCCACTACTGATGTTTATGAATACGCAAAAGAAATCATGCGAGCCTCTGACATCAGGCATGGAAATGAACTGATGGACTTGAATTTTAAAAGACTTCAGGGAATGCAGGTTGAGCGTATTGCTACACCTTTTACCACGGTTGATCGTAAATTCTTCTCCATGCAGGGCGAATTTGTCGTCAAGTATTCCATGATGAAAAAAGTCACCATGCTGCATGAACATGCTGTACATATTTTGAAAACCAACAAGGGCCTGGGCAACCATGAGTCGATTGGTAAAGCTTATCAGCGAGTGGTAGAGAACCGGATCGAGTACAAAATTAAGACATTTGACGGCCCCCTGGTAAATATGGTAACAGGGGGAGAAACCCATACCCTCGCCGACGACATGTACTATAAGCCCCGTATGATCGAACAATTTCAGTTCAGAATGGAGTATTACATGTTTTTCAACAAACATAAGGAGGCACTAACATACATTTCAGACCGACCGGAAAAAGGGTTTATAAAAAAGGAACTTTACGAGCAATATCTGGTTCTGGTACTGGCAGACATGGGGGAGTACGATAAGGCACTGGCTGCGGCAAAAGGATTGGATAAGGACATACGCGATAACTTCATTGGCATTGTGAAACTAAAAAAAGGTGATTTGGACCTGCCTGCATCATTCGTGAAAAATAAATTCGAGCCACGAAACCCGGCCCCTGCCATGTTCGCAAACATGGAAATGATGGGACTACCCAACATGGGAAACGGAGCTACCGAATTACCCGCAGCATTAAATGACCATGGGCTGTACCTGATGATCCGGAAAGATTATGCCGGTGCGGCAGAAAAATTCAAAGCTGCAATCAAAGCACGCGGCGGCGTACTGTTTTTCGGATTTTCTGCGGATGAATATCCCTGGAAAATTTACAAGAACCTGGGTGATGCCTATACTGCCATGAAAGAATTTACAAAAGCACGCGACAGCTATCGCATTTCGCTGCTTTATTATCCTGAATATCAGGCTGCGTCCGATGCCATGGACAAAATGGAGCAGCTGTATGCGGCTGAACAATCTTTAGACAAAACCGGCCCCGTGATCACTATTACGTCCCCGGCGAGCCGCGGGCTTAAAATCACAGCATCCGGGAAAGATATAATGGTTCGCGGATTTGCACAAGATCCCTCCGGAATTAAAGAAGTAACTATCAATGGAACAAAGGCTTATTCGCAGGAAAGCGGAAACTTCTGGAACAATGTGGTTCTTGCAGAGAATGTTTCCGCTATAACTGTCACTGCTACTGATAAAGCGGGGAATGCCGGAACCGCTAAATTCACACTTGAGAGATCCAACACTGAGCCGATTGCGGTGGCCGGGGCTGCTGAACCTAAGAACTATTGTCTTCTTATTGCGGCTCAGAACTACGCCGACAATGCCATTCCATCATTAGAAAACCCGGTTGGAGACGCACTGAAACTGAAGATCATTTTCAAAGAAAAATATAAGTTCGAAGAGTCTGACATCGTTACACTCCTGAATCCCTCAAATAATGATATCAAAAGGCAATTGATAGAACTTTCAACACGGGTCCAACCTGAAGACAATCTCATTATCTTTTATGCAGGTCACGGTATTTGGTCAGAAAAGGAAAAGAAAGGCTTTTGGTTGATGACCGACGCGAAATTTAGCGACCAGTCCAGCTGGCTTCCTAATAAAGAAGTGCTGGATCTCATATCAAAAGTTCCCGCCCAGCATACACTGTTAATTACTGATGCCTGCTTTTCAGGCTCGGTATTCCGTACGCGTGGTTTGGGTGCAAACGCCTCCGCTGCACTTAAAGAACTTGATTCCAAAGTAAGCCGGGTTGCCATCACTTCCGGAAATGACACTGAGGTGCCAGATGAAAGTGTTTTTATGAAATATCTTGTAAAGGCACTCAATGACAACCGCGACTCCTATATGACAGCACAGAAGCTTTTCATTACCAAAATACTCGAAGCTGTTATGACAGAGACTAAAACCCAGCCCCGATATGGTACTCTTGAATCAGCCGGACATGTTGGTGGCGACTTTATTTTTGTGAAGAAATAGGCTTAAAACCAGAAAAACAAGGAAATGAAATCCCGGATAAAGTGGATAATCAGCGTGGCTCATGCCCTTATCCTGCTGTTGCTCACTGCATTCTGGATGAACACGGATTTTACCTACGGGGATGAGCGAATGCTTGTCCAATGGTCTTCGATTTTAAAAAGGGTGGTGTTGGGCATTGACGAAGATCCGCCCAAGACCGACTACCTTTTTATCAACCTGGCCTATGAAAAAGCGTTGATCCCTCTTGAAGACGGCTTGGGAAATGAAGTAATTACCGACCGTGAAAAACTCAGTCAGTTCTTTCAGATCCTTAAAAGGAATCAGGATAAGGTTAAGTTCACGGTTTGCGATGTATTTCTAAAAGGGCAATCGGAAAACGATAGTTTGCTTGAGTACTCCGTAAAAGGAATTAAAAATGTGGTCTTCCCCACACATCTGGACGAGGATGGTCATCCCGAAAAACTCGATATAGCAGTTCCCCATGCTATTGCAGATTACAGGATGGCTACCGGCGGATTCCTGAAGTTCAAGCTCTTTCAGCATGATACGCTTGCAACCCTTCCGGTAAGGCTGATCGAACAAACTACCGGGAGGAAATTCACAAGCTCCCAGGGCATGTATTTTGACCAGGAAAGACCAAGTCTTAATTCGGTCATTATCGACTACCAGATACGTGCTCATGAAGTGTTTGAACAGGCAGAGTATCCTGTGGTAAACCTTTCTGAATTACTAATCCTCCCTGAAGAGATCATCGTGAACGACTTCCTAAAAAACCGGATCATCCTGATGGGCGATTTTAATGACGACGTACATGAAACTATTTTTGGTTCTACTCCCGGTACACTTATACTTTTAAATGTTTATCTAACGCTGAAGAATGGCCATCATATGCTCACAGGATGGTGGCTGCTATTTATAGTACTGGGTTACACCATATTTTCGCGGGTGATGCTTTTCCCTGAAAATGACCAGTCACGGATAAGGAATATCCGATGGATAGGCCCCCTGTTGGGCAGTGTTATCTATCTTTCCGCGCTGTCGGTCATTTCCCACCTATTGTTCAATATTCACATCCAGGTACTAATCCTCACTTTATACATCAATTTACTACGATTTATCATCCGCTTAAATCAGACAGAGGTAAGCTGGGCCCGCACAAAAGACTGGTTCATAGAACTTCGGGAAACTTATTTTAATTTTCAATAAACTCATGAAAAAACTACTAATAGTACTATTATTCTGGATAACCTCTCTTCCCACGATGGCTGCGGAGAAGTATTATGTAACCTTTGTAAAGGGGGATGTTACACTTGAACGCACTAAAGCGAAAGTGAAAGTTGGCGATGCACTGAATCCCGAGGATAAGTTGGTGTTTATAGATAAAACCGCCAAAGTATCTTGTATTAGTCCGGGAAAAGGAAGGTTCGATATAAAAGCTCAGGGAGCAAAGCCAGGAAATAAGGGTGAACTACTGGCTGTACTGAAAAATAGTTTGGTGCCCGCTTCAGGTACCTACCATTTAAGCACCCGCTCATTAATGTTTGAAGGGTATGACCCAAAAACCTATTTTCATTCAGCCGAAACTAACAATCATATACTGCTTATAGCAAACGAAGCACTCCCTGTTAAGCCTTCATACAAGATGGATGACATTAATTTTTTCTTTTTACAATACAAGAACAACGATCGAACTGAAACCAAAAAACTTCAGCACAGCTCTAATGGGTTGATCTTTCACCCGCTGTTACTTCCCGGGGTTGAAAAAGTAATGCTATGTTATCAGACTAATGTTAGTGGTGCATCCCGTTCTGCTATCATAGCTGAGTTCTACCCCGTTATTGTTTCCAGGGCGGATATTCAGCATCAGATTAAATTATTGAAAGATTTTTCAGGAATAAACGACCCTAAGAAACTTAAAAAAGAAATCCTATACCACCTGTTCCAGAATTATGGTAAAATAGGAGAGGAGGTTTTATCTACTGCATTGGGATTGTGATTCTTTAGGGTTATTAGCTGGTCGCTAGTCTCAATCGTTAGTTTTTAAAGCTGAGTGAAGTTACCTTTTAAAGGGAAGGATGTGATAAAGCGAAAGGCACCTTATTGGTATCTTTCACCACAATCTTTGTAAGGCTATTTGTGGTTTTAGTGATAGTTTGCTGCGAAAAAAGCCATTATTCGTCTTCTTTTACAGGCTCACTGTTATTAAACTCTTCAATAAGTTTAATTGCGTGTTCTTGGTCTAAACTTGACACTATTACTTTGATTGGATTAAAACCACCAGCGGATACAACCCATGGTTCGAGAGTACCCATTAACTTATTCTCAATAAATGCGTGAATTTGATTGTCTTCCAAGACGTTTTGGATCATTGTAGCTTGCCATAGTTCTCCAGCAAACACTTCAACCAGCTTAATGTCTTTTTGCTTTTGCTTATCCATCTTTTTTATCTGAGGTTCTAACTAAGTTAAACATTTCATCCACTTAATTTAGCTTAGTATGCATTGTATGTTTATAAGTAGCCGACGTTTGAGCTATGTTTCCTGTGTGATGATAAGTAAATGTAATTAAATAACTTACAAATAGAATTCAGACTTTAGCTTGCTATGATTGAATTAAACCCACATACTACTGAACCTTTAATATAGATATTCTTTTGCTCGTTTTTGATATGTATCAGTTTGTAGAGGTACACAACCTGTCATTATCCAACAAAAAAGCCCACAACTTAAGATACTACACCTTCAATTATGAGCTCATTCCATATTTTTATTGTCGGGATGGCCGGATTTGAACCGACGACCTCCAGCACCCCATGCTGGCGCGATACCGGGCTACGCTACATCCCGAATTGAAAGCTCAAATATAATAGTAGTATGTAATTTTTCATACGCCTATTAACATCAAAAACTTAAATATTCAATTTTACAAATAATATAATTTTATCCACAAAATGCATATACCTATTTCAATAATTATAATTATTTGTACCTTTAAAAATCAACTAACCAAATATAATATATTACCCCTGTCGGTCTGGCAGGGGTTTTTTCTTTTTGCGGTTATTTGAATTGTTAAATAAATGTTAAATAAATAATAATCCGCATTGTTTTTTATTAAAAACTGTATATTTGTTGCGGTTTATAATTGGTTAGTTTAAAAAAGTCTTCATTCTCTCCGTTTGAAGGCTTTTTTTTTGCAACAAAAAAAATTAGTAATCCGCATTTAACCGCAAGCCTTAAATCCTTCTTAAAGAGCTGGTTCAAAAAGTTGATGGAATTAGAGAAAAAATTCGGGGTAAGAATTTATTAAACCTTATCCACCACAACTATTGGGTCTGATCTCTGTTTAAATAAATACGAAAATCTTTAAAATAACTAGCTTTTTTATCTTTAAAAGTACTCTCCTATTATAATTATCGTTAATTTGAATTAAGAATTGAATTAGTATAATTATGGCTTCTTCATCAGATAATTACACTCATCTAATTCATAAGATCGATGATTTTATTCGCAGGTTTTATACTAATAAAATCCTGAGGGGGAGCATTTATCTTTCTGCTTCACTTTTTACTGGATTTGTTGTAGTCACATTTGCAGAGTATTTCGGAAATTTCGATCCTGTAATAAGAACGGGGCTCTTTTACACATACCTGTTCCTGAACATTTTT